>CAZJCW010000249.1:0-6462 GCA_964544365.1 uncultured Alsobacter sp. | reverse complement strand
TGATCTTCGACAAGCCCTCGACGCGCACGCGGGTGTCGTTCGATCTCGCCATGCGGGAGCTCGGCGGGGAGACGATCATGCTCACCGGCACGGAGATGCAACTGGGCCGGGGCGAGACGATCGGCGACACGGCCCGCGTGCTGTCGCGGTATGTCGATTCGATCGTCATCCGGATGCTGGACCAGAACGCGGTACGCGAGCTGGCGGAGGGTGCCACCGTTCCCGTCATCAACGGGCTGACGAAGGCCTCGCATCCCTGCCAGGTCATGGCCGACGTGCTGACCTTCGAGGAGCATCGCGGTCCCATCGAGGGGCGTACCGTGGCCTGGGTCGGGGACGCCAACAACGTGCTCGCGTCCTGGGTGCATGCCGCCGCGCGGTTCGACTTCCGCCTGAACATTGCGTCGCCCGACGAGCTGGCGCCGCCGGCCGACCTGCTGGCCTGGGCGCGGGGCGAGGGTGCGCGGGTGTCCTACATGGCGAACCCGTTCGAGGCCGTCGCCGACGTTGACTGCGTCGTGACGGATTGCTGGGTCTCGATGGGCGACGAGGATGCCGGGCGCCGCCACAACCTTCTGGCGCCCTACCAGGTCAATGCCGCCCTGATGGGTGCGGCGGGCCGGGATGCGATCTTCATGCACTGCCTTCCGGCGCACCGCGGCGAAGAGGTGACGGACGAGGTCATGGACGGCCCGCAATCTGTCGTCTTCGACGAAGCCGAGAACCGCCTCCACGCGCAGAAGGGCGTGCTGGCCTGGTGTCTCGGCGCCATCGCCTGAGGTTTGCGTGAGCGAACCCGGGTCCCTCAATCCGCAGCGCGACGATCGCGTCCTTCCCTTCGCCGTCGAGGCGCTGGACGCCCGGGGGCGTGTCGTTCGCCTCGGCCATCTGGTCGACCGGATTCTCGAGCGGCACGCCTATCCCGCGCCCGTGTCCCGGCTTCTCGGGGAAATGGTCGCGCTGGCGGTGCTGCTGGGGACATCGCTCAAGTTCGAGGGCCGTTTCCAGCTCCAGACGCGCTCCGACGGGGCCGTGGACATGCTCGTCGTCGACTTCGAGGCGCCCGACCGGGTGCGCGCCTATGCCCGCTTCGACGCGGAGCGCCTTGCGGCCCTGGGGGAGGGGGCTCTTCCGCCGCAGCTGCTCGGCCGTGGACACCTCGCCCTGACGATCGACCAGGGCGCAGACATGCAGCGCTACCAGGGTATCGTCGCCCTGGACGGGCAGTCGATCGAGGAGGCCGCCCACCAGTATTTCCGCCAGTCCGAGCAGATCCCCACGCGTGTCCGGCTCGCCGTCGGAGAGGCTCTCGGGGGACAGGGCGGGCGGCACGAATGGCGCGCCGGCGGCCTCATCGTCCAGTTCCTGCCGACGTCGCCGGAACGCATGCGGCAGGGCGACCTCGCGCCTGGCGATGCGCCGGCAGGCAGCGAGACCGCGGGCGACGTCGCCGAGGACGATGCCTGGGTCGAGGCCAGGCTGCTGGTCGACACCGTCGAGGACCACGAACTGGTGGACCCGACGCTGACCAGCGAGGACCTGCTTTTCCGGCTGTTCCACGAGCGTGGCGTCAGGGTTTTCGAGCCGCAGCATGTCGTCGAGCGATGCCGTTGCTCGCGCGAGCGCATTCTCTCGATGATGCGCCAGTTCTCCGACGAGGAGCGCCGGGCGATGATCGGCGACGACGGGCGCATCGGCATCACATGCGAGTTCTGCTCGACGCACTATCACGTCGAGCCGGCCGACGTCGGCATCGCGGACGCGGATTGAGCAGACCCGCCCGGTCGCAGAGCGACCGGCCAGCGGGCCGTGCGTCTCAGCGACAGTCTTCGATCAGCCGGCGAATGAACTCCTCGCCGCGCGTCAGCTGGTCCAGCGTGATGTATTCGTCCGGCTGGTGGGCCTGGTTGATCGATCCCGGACCGCAGACCACCGTCGGGAGACCCTGCTTCTGGAACCGGCCGGCTTCGGTGCCGTAGGGCACCGTGACAGTGCTGTTGCGGCCGGCCAGTCGAAGCGCCAGCGTCTCGGCGGGCGAGCCGGGCTCGGGCGCGAGGCCCGGCACGTCGACCTCGATCACGGTCTCGACGGAGGCCGGCCAGCCGTGGCCGCGCAGGCGGGGCAGCACGCTGGCCTCGGCGAACTGCTCCATCAGGCGGATCGCCTCGCGCTCGTCGGTGCCGGGAACGCCCCGCACTTCCCAGTTGAAGGCACAGAGCTTGGCGAGGATGTTGCGCGCCGTCCCACCGTGGATCGTGCCGACATGGACGGTGGCATAGGGGGGATCGAAGCGTCCCGTCGGATCGCCGCGCTCGCGGAAGATGTCGGCGATCCGGTCCAGTTCCACCACGAGCGCGGCGGCGCCGGACACGGCGTTCGCACCCAGCGCCGGCTTGGAGGAGTGGGCCTCGTGCCCATGGACGTAGGTCATCATGCTGAAGACGCTCTTGTGGGCGTCGGCCACCTGGAGTTCCGTCGGCTCGCCGACGATCACCGCGCCGGGGCGCGGCGCCCGGGTGCCCATCCTCGCGATCGCATCGACCACGCCGAGGCAGGTCGTCTCCTCGTCGTAGCTCAGCAGGATGTGGATCGGGCGCTTCAACGACGACCGGGTCATCTCCGGCAGCAGGCCGAGGACGATGGCGGCGAAACCCTTCATGTCGACCGCGCCGCGGCCATAGGCGCGACCATCGGCCACACGCAGCGTGAAGGGGTCGCTCGTCCAGGACTGGCCTGCCACCGGCACCACGTCCGTATGGCCCGAGAGGACGATGCCGCCATCCACGGCCGGACCGATGGTGGCGTAGATCGCCGCCTTGTCGCCCTGAGCGTTGGGAAGACGGACGAAGTCGACGCCATGCGCCTGGAAAATGTCGGCTACGCAATCGATCAGCGGCAGATTTGACCGGTGCGTCTCGGTGTCGAAGGACACGAGGCGCGCCAGGATGTCGAGGGTGTCGGCGGATGGCATGGCTGAACTTCGTGGATGGACGCGCGGGAGCGCAGGGCGCTCAGTTGATGATGCGCCGCACGTCGGGGATGTCGAGGGAAAAGGCGGGCACCTGCACGTCGAAGGCCTCGCCGTCGTCCGTCACCATGCGATAATGGCCGGACATGATCCCCTGCGAGGTCGTGAGCGGGCAGCCGCTGGTATAGGTGAAGGCCTCTCCGGGGTTGATCTTCGGCTGCTTGCCGACCACCCCTTCGCCCCTGACTTCCTGGACCCGGCCTTCGCCGTCCACGATATGCCAGTAGCGTGAGCGCAGCTGCACGCGATCGAGACCGAGATTGACGATCTCGATCGTATAGGACCAGAAGTAGCGTCCGTCCTTCGGGGAGGACTGGTCCTCCATGAAGGCCGGTGTGACGCTCACCTGGATCCCGCGCGTGACGGCTCGATACATGACCCCGCTCTCGTTCCTGCGCGCCGCCCTCCCGGCGCCGCTTGCGTTCCGGGTGGTATGCGCAGCGCAATACGGCGTCAACGGGGCGGATCATCCGTGGCGGAGCCATGCTTGACGGCCTGATGCGACGGCTGATCGACCCGCCGCTCAACACGGTGGCCGGGATACTGGTGCGCGGCGGCGTCGGCGCGGACGCCGTGACCGCCGCCTCGCTGGCGTGCGGCCTCGGCTGCGCCGCCTCGATCGCCGTCGGCCTGGACGGGTTGGCGCTCCTCCTTCTCGCGCTGGGGCGCATCGGCGACGGGCTCGACGGTGCCATCGCCCGTGCGACGCGCCGGACCGACCGGGGCGGATTCGCCGACATCGTCGGCGACTTCGTGTTCTACGGCGCCGTGCCGCTCGCCTTCGCGCTGCGCGAGCCCGACGCCAACGCGCTGGCCGCGGCGTGGCTGCTGTTCACCTTCTACGTCAACGGGGCCAGCTTCCTCGCCTATGCGGCCGTCGCCGCCAAGCGTGGCCTCTCGGATGAGCCGCGTGGCCCGAAGTCGATCTATTTCACGGCCGGCCTTGCCGAGGGCACGGAGACGATCCTCGTCTTCCTGGCCATGATCCTCGTCCCCGACCTGTTCCCGACGCTGGCGCTTGCCTTCGGTGCGCTCTGCCTCGTCACGGCCGGGGCGCGTGCGGCCATTGCATGGCGGACGTTCCGCTGACGGTCGCGTCCGGCCGGGCCGTTCGCGCGACCCTCTCGCAGGCGGGCACGGTGAGGGCCGGCCGGTGTCCCGGAGGATCACGATGCGCGAAAGGGCTGTGTTTAGCGGCGCCGGGGCGTTGGACTTCGCCGTGGCGTGGGCTACCAAGATCGACGATCCCGATGACAGCGGACGCGTTTCTGTGTTTCCTTCGCCCGGCATCCTTCCCTCGCAGGCCATCGAGGCCCTGGCATCCGCCCGGCGGATCGTCGCCGACGTGCCTCTGGCGCAGGGGCAGGTGCAGCCGGCCAGCCTCGATCTTCGCCTCGGGCGTCGCGCGTTCCGGGTGCGCGCGAGCTTCCTGCCCGGACGCGACGTGCCGATCGCCGACCGCATCGCGTCGCTTTCCCTCTTCGAGATCGACCTGACGCGGGGCGCGGTGCTGGAGACGGGCGCGGTCTACATCGCGGAGATCCTCGAGGGGCTCGATCTTCCCGCCGGTCTCGCCGCGGCGGCCAATCCGAAGAGTTCGACAGGTCGGCTCGACGTGTTCACCCGCGTCATCGCCGACCGTTCGCGCGAATTCGACCAGATCGAGCAGGGCTACCGTGGGCCGCTCTACCTCGAAATCTCGCCGCGCACGTTTCCCGTTCTGGTCCGTACCGGCTCTCGCCTGTCGCAGCTGCGCTTCCGCTCGGGTGCAGTGCGGCTGGACGATGCCGGGGTCGCGGCTCTGCATGCCCGTTCGCGCCTCGTGACGTCGGCGGAGCCGTCGATCCAGAGCGGCATCGCGGTGAGCGTGGACCTCGCCGGGTTCGGTCGCGAACGCCTCGTCGGCTATCGGGCGAAGCGCTACACCGCGGTGGTCGACGTCGACCGCGTCGGGGTGTGCGACGTGCTGGATTTCTGGGATCCGATCCACGCCCGCGGCGCGCCGGAACTCATTCTCGACCCGGGGCAGTTCTACATCCTCGCCTCGAAGGAAGCGGTCCACGTGCCGCCCGACCATGCGGCCGAAATGACCCCCTTCGATCCGCTGGTGGGGGAATTCCGCGTCCACTACGCCGGTTTCTTCGATCCGGGTTTCGGCCATGCCGGCGCCGGTGGAGAAGGCAGCCGCGCGGTGCTGGAAGTCCGCTCGCGCGACGTGCCCTTCATCCTGGAAGACGGCCAGACCGTCGGACGTCTCGTCTACGAGCGCATGGCGGAGATGCCCTCCACCCTCTACGGCCAGGATCTGGGCTCGAACTACCAGGCGCAGGGCCTGAAGCTGTCCAAGCACTTCCGGGGCGGGTAGCCGGCCGCGCCGAACCCCCGTTGCGCGGGGGCGGGTTCATCCCCTATACAGGGGGCGTGCGGGAGTAGTTCAGTGGTAGAACGACAGCTTCCCAAGCTGTATGTCGAGGGTTCGATTCCCTTCGCCCGCTCCATCTCCTGAGATGTATAGAGCCGCGGGCCGCCCCTGCTTCTTCGTTTCCCTCATCCAGCAATCCGCCGCCGGTGCTGCACTCGGTCAGTTGTCTTGCCAGCCGGCGGGCTTGGGATAACATCGCCGCTTGCAAGTTCCAGCGCCGCTGGAATTGACGACCCGTGAAATACATCAAACCGCGGGCGCAAACCCTGGGAGAAACGCATGAAACACGCATTCGGCGCGGCCGTATCGGCCATCGCATTGCTTGCTGCTTCCGGCGCAACCTACGCCGCCGGCGAGCTCAACATCTACACCTGGGGCAACTACACCAACCCCGACCTGATCAAGAAATTCGAGGAGAAGTACGGGGTCAAGGTCACGGTCACCGACTACGATTCGAACGACACCGCGCTCGCCAAGGTCCGCGTCGGCGGCCACGGCTTCGATATCGTTGTGCCCTCGGCCAACTACGTGCCGGTGTGGATCAGCGAGGGGCTGCTGCTGGAGACGCGCCCTGACCAGATGGAGAATTTCAAGAACGTCGAAGCCCGGTTCGCCGATGTCGAGTTCGATCCGGGCCGCCGGTACACCGTGCCGTGGCAGTGGGGCACGACGGGCGTGACGGTGAACACGAGCAAGTACAAGGGCGACATCAACACCTCCGCGATCTTCCTCGACCCGCCGCCGGAGCTGGCGGGCAAGATCAATGTCGTGCCGGAGATGAACGACATCGTTCCGCTCGCCATCCTCTATGTCGGCGGCGAACTCTGCACCACCGACAAGGAGGTGCTCAAGAAGGTGCGCGACAAGCTTCTCGAAGCCAAGCCGAAGTGGCTGTCGATGGACTACGGCAATATCGAGAAGTACGCGAAGGAAGACCTGTGGGCGGGCGTGAACTGGAACGGCGCCAGCTTCCGCGCGCGGCTGAAGAATCCCGCCATCGCCTACGGCTATC
>CAZJCW010000248.1:0-6487 GCA_964544365.1 uncultured Alsobacter sp. | reverse complement strand
CCGTCCGCGATGCAGCGGTTGCGGCCGGAGCGCTTGGCTTCGAGCAGGCACTTGTCGGCCCGCTCGACCAGCATCGCGGCGGTGTCGCCGCGGGTGTAGGACGCGATGCCGATGGAGACGGTGAGGCGGCCCAGCGCTTCGCCGCTGGAGCGCTTGACGAGTTCGCGGCCCATGACCGTCTGCCGGATCCGCTCGGCGACGAGCAGGCCGGACTTGAGGGACGACGCCGGAAGAATGACGGCGAATTCCTCGCCGCCGAAGCGGGCCGCGGTATCCGTGGGCCGGACGGCGCCCTTGATCGACATTGCGACCAGACGCAGCACCTGGTCGCCGGTGAGGTGGCCCCAGGTGTCGTTGAACTGCTTGAAGTGATCGACGTCGATCATCATCAGCGTCAGCGGCTCGCCCGACAGGGCCGCATGGTCCACCGCGCTCAGCAGCATGTTGTCGAGATGCTTGCGGTTGGCGAGCGTCGTCAGCGGGTCGGTGAGCGATTCCGTCCGGATGGACTCCAGCGTCTCGCGCAGGTCCTGGATTTCGCCGCGCGTCTCCTGCAGGCGAGCCTCCAGCGTCTGGTTGGTCGCCACGGTCTCCTTGGTGGCGCGCACGAGACGGGAGATGATGTCGCGCATGCGGTTGCGATCGACGCTGCCGTCGAGGTCGCTGGTCAGGCTTTCGAGCGACCGGCTGTACTGGCTGGTCGACCCCATCGCGAGGTCGATCATCTCCATGACGGAGTCGATCTCGTTGAGAACGCCGAGGCTCGTCTTCTCGGCGTGGCTGGCGAAGCGGCTTGGCGAGAGATGCTGGTCGAAGAGCTGGTCGATCTGGGCCTGGGTGAGTTCCCCGGACCGCGCGAGCATCTCGTTCAGCGCCTTGCTCAGGGCCGGATTTTGCCCCGAGACATGCGTGAACCACACCTCGAAGGCGCGAGGCGATCCCGACGGACCGTGCGACTTGAGCAGGGCAAGCGTATCTTCGGCCCGCCTGAGGCTCAGCTCCTGCTCGCTGCTCCGACCCATCGCTTCCGCTCCGTCCTGTTCCTCCGTGATGGTGGACCAGTCCGAATTAATGGACGCCTAATGGTTCACAACTTTACCGCGAGAAAAAGCGTTAACGCGCCCTCACAGATCTCAGAAGAAACGAGGGAACATGGTCGCCGAGCCCGATGACGGGCGGACCGTCGTCCCGGTCCTCGCGGCGCGGACGGCGGCCGGACTGGTCGCGGTCACGGGGAGGGGCGGGAGAGCGTTCGGCCGCCGGCGGCGGGGGCGGTGCGGCAGCGCGCGGCGACTGTGCCTCGGCCCTTGGCTCGGTCCTTGGCTCGGCCGTCCTTCCGCCGCGACTGCGAGGCGGACGCTCGGCTCGCGCGGGAGCCTCGGTCGCGGCCTCGGCGGCGACGGGTTCGGCGCGCGGCCTTTCCGGGCGCTCGCCGCGCTCCCTTGCGACGGCGGGTTCCCGCGGTTCGCCGCGTGCGGGACGCTCGCTCCGACCGCCGGGGCGGCTGCCGCCGCGGCGTCCGCGACGCTCGCGCGAGCCGCCGTCGGTGTCGCCGTCGGCATCGACCGCGGACGTCGGGCCCTGCCACTCGATCGGCTGGCCGATCATGCCCTCGATCGCGCCGAGGGCCTTGGAATCCTCGCTCGTCACCAGCGTGAAGGCGGTTCCCTTGCGGCCGGCACGGCCGGTGCGGCCGATCCGGTGGACGTAGTCCTCGGCGTGGTGGGGGACGTCGAAGTTCACGACGTGACTGACATCGGGGATGTCGAGGCCGCGTGCGGCGACGTCGCTTGCAACCAGAAGCTGTGTCGAGCCGTTGCGGAACCCTTCCAGCGCCGCCATGCGCGAGCGCTGGTCCATGTCGCCGTGGAGCGCCGCGACACTGAAGCCGTGGCGTTCGAGGGACTTGTAAAGAACCTGCACGTCGCGCTTGCGATTGCAGAAGATGATGGCGTTCTTGAAGTCGTCGCAGCTGCGCAGGATGCGGCGCAGCGCGTCGCGCTTGGTGTGCGGCTCGCGCCCGGCCGCGATGAGCCGCTGCGTGATCGTCGCCGCCGTCGTCGCCTGGCGGGCAACCTCGATGCGGGCCGGATTGTGCAGGAACGTCTCCGTCAGCCGCTGGATCTCCGGCGGCATGGTGGCGGAGAAGAACAGGGTTTGGCGGGTGAACGGCACGAGACGGCAGATACGCTCGATGTCGGGAATGAACCCCATGTCGAGCATGCGGTCGGCCTCGTCGATCACGAGGATCTCGATGCCGGTCAGCAGCAGCTTGCCGCGCTCGAAATGGTCGAGAAGGCGTCCGGGCGTGGCGATCAGGACGTCGACGCCGCGGGTGATCTTCACGTCCTGGTCGCCGAAGGACACGCCGCCGATGAGCAGGGCGACATTGAGGCGCTGCTGGACACCGTACTTGTTGAAGCTTTCCTCGACCTGCGCGGCGAGCTCGCGCGTCGGCTCGAGGATGAGCGTGCGCGGCATCCGCGCGCGGGCCCGGCCCTGCTCGAGCAGGGTCAGCATGGGAAGCGTGAAGGCGGCGGTCTTGCCGGTGCCTGTCTGCGCGATCCCCAGGACGTCGCGCCGGGCGAGCACATGAGGAATGGCCTCCGCCTGGATCGGCGTCGGAGTCGTGTATCCGGCGGCCGTGACCGCATCGAGGACCTTGTTGCTCAGTCCGAGTTCGCTGAAGTTCATCTTCTCCGGCCGCCTTTTGCTGCGGCGATCGACGCTCTGTCGCGTAAAGGGAAGGGCGGCCGGATGAGACGCGTCGATGACAATCGTCGGCCAGACCTTCGAAGGTTTGCCGCAACATAGGCAGATTTGCCGCCAAGTCAATCACTTGCGCTTCATCACGGTGAAAAAGACAATGCCAGAAAAGGAGGCACGAGTGCCCGAACCCCTGTTGTTCATCCCTGGCTTGAACTGCACCGAAGCGCTTTTCGCGCCGCAACGGTCATCGCTCGGCGCGACGCGCGACATTGTCTTCGTCGACCATCGCCGTGACGCGACGATCGCGGGCATCGCACAGCGCGCCCTCGATGCCGCGCCCGAGCGATTCGCGATGGCAGGCCTGTCGATGGGCGGCTACGTGGCGCTGGAAATCCTGCGCCAGGCGCCGCAGCGGGTGACGCGTCTGGCGCTGCTCGACACCTCCGCACGGCCCGACACGGAGGAAGCGACCCAACGACGGCTCCGCCTGATCCGGCTCGCCGAGGGCGGCGACTTCGACGCGGTGCACGGCGAACTCTGGCCGCGGCTCGTGCATCCGCTCCGGCAGGCCGACGCGGACCTCGAGGCGGTGGTGCTCGCCATGATGCGCGAGACAGGGCCGGAGGCCTTCGCGGCGCAGCAGCGCGCCGTCATCGGCCGCATGGATTCGCGGCCCGGACTGGCCGGCATCGGCGTCCCGACGCTCGTGCTGGTCGGCGAGGCGGACGTGATCACGCCGCCCGACCATGCGCGGGAGATGGCCGAGGGGATCCCCGGCGCCGAACTCGTGGTCGTGCCTGACTGCGGGCACCTGTCGACGCTCGAGGCGCCGGACACGGTGACGGATGCGCTCGCCCGGTGGCTGGCGCGCTGAAGCTCAGGGCTTCTTCAGGCCGGTGCAGGGATCGAGGACCACCGAGGCCCGCGGGACGGACCCGGTGGCGACGGGATCGAGGATGGATCGCAAGCCCTCGATGGATTGCCTCGGACCGCTGGAGGCCGTCGCCATCGTGGCGTAGTCGGCGAGGCGCAATCCCGAGAGGTGATGGACCGCCAGGACGCCGCCGATGCACAGCGCGCCACCCATCAGCAGCGTCGTCTTCAGCAGAGTGAAGGTGCCGTCCATGCGAATGCTCCACCAGAGGTTGGTGGAGCATGAGCGTCCGTGGTTAATTCGCGCTTACCAAAGCGCGTCCGCGTGCCGTGCGCCGTTCAGCGCGGCGCCGCCATGCGCGCCAACGTATGGTCGCGCAGGACGAACTGGTGCCAGAGCGCCGCGGCCACGTGCAGGCCGGACAGGCCGATCAACGCGAACGACAGAACCTCGTGCATCTCCTTCGCCGAGCGACCCAGCGCCCTGTTGGCCTGGATGGGCGAGGGGATGGTGAACAGGACCGCGTCGATGGCGCCTCCGCGCAGGAACAGCGTGGCCAGCCCGGCCGCAAGGACGGCGGCCATCAGCAGGTACAGCCCGAGATGGCCCAGCTGCGCCGCGCGCTCCATGAGCGGGCCTGCAGGGGGCGCGGGCGGAGCGGAGTGCGTGAGACGCCACAGCACCCGGAACCCCAGCAGGACGACCAGCGACGCGCCGACGAGAACATGGACCTGCACGGCCAACGCTTCGGTCGCCTTCGGCATCTCCTCGGCCGCAAGGCCGAGGCCGAACGCGACGATGATGAGGATGGCCATGGTCCAGTGGAGCCCGCGGGCGACCGTGTCGTAGCGGGCAGGAGAGGCGGTGAAGCTGTCGGACATGGGAGTCCCCCTTTTTCGATTGGATCGCGCGGGAACCGGGGGTGTTCCACTCTCGCCACGTCAGCATCCTGCGACCCGCCCGATGGCGGGCCGGTGTCCGGATCATGACGAATTCGTCATGTCGGCGATTTGACCGGGGTCAGATGTCGACGAGTTCCGTCGCGAAGGCGGCGCGTTCCTGGATGAAGCTGAACCGCGCCTCGGGCTTGTTGCCCATCAGCCGTTCGACGGCGTTCGACGTGTCGAGCCGCTCCTCCGCCTCGACGCGCACCTTCAGGAGCGTGCGCCGGCGCGGGTCCATCGTCGTTTCCTTCAGCTGCGCCGGCATCATCTCGCCGAGGCCCTTGAAGCGGCCGATGTCGATGTTCGCCTTGCCCTTGAAGACGGTGCGCATGAGCTCGTCCTTGTGCGCGTCGTCACGGGCATAGACCGTGTTCGCGCCGTGGGTGAGCCTGTAGAGCGGCGGCACGGCGAGGAAGAGGTGGCCGTTGTCGATCAGCCGCGGCATCTGCCGGTAGAAGAAGGTGATCAGCAGGGACGCGATATGGGCGCCGTCGACATCGGCGTCCGTCATGATGACGACCTTCTCGTAGCGAAGGTCCTCGTCGCGGTACTGGGTTCCGGTGCCGCAGCCGAGCGCCTGGACGAGGTCCGACAGCTGCTGGTTGGCCGCCATCTTGTCGCGCGTCGCATTGGCGACGTTGAGGATCTTGCCGCGCAGCGGCAGGACGGCCTGGGTCTGGCGATCGCGGGCCTGCTTGGCGGAGCCGCCGGCCGAATCGCCCTCGACGATGAAGAGCTCGGAGCCCGCCGCGCCCGCTGCCGAGCAGTCGGCCAGCTTGCCGGGCAGGCGCAGCTTGCGCACGGCGGTCTTGCGGGCGACTTCCTTCTCGGCGCGCCGACGCAGACGCTCCTCGGCGCGGTCGATCGACCAGTCGAGCAGCCGGGTCGCCTGCGAGGGGGACGCGGCGAGCCAGTGGTCGAAGGCGTCGCGGATCGCGCTCTCGACGATGCGCGAGGCCTCGAGCGTCGCGAGCTTGTCCTTGGTCTGGCCCTGGAACTCCGGCTCGCGGATGAACACCGAGAGCATGGCGGCGCATGTCGCCATCACGTCGTCGGTGGTGATCGCGCCGGCCCGCTTGGACTGGCCGATGCGCTCCGCGTGATCCTTCAGCGCCCGCAGCAGAGCGATCCGCAGCCCGCCCTCGTGGGTGCCGCCCTCGGGCGTGGGAATGGTGTTGCAGTAGGAGTGGACGAAGCCGTCCTCGACGCCGCCCAGCCAGGTGATCGCCCATTCGAGCGAGCCGTGGCCGCCGGCCTTCTCGATCTTGCCGGCGAAGATCTGCTCGGTGACGAGCTCGCGCCCCTCGATCTCGCGGGCGAGATAGTCCTTCAGGCCCGCCGGGAAGCGGAACACGGCCTCCGGCGGCACGCCCTCGACGCCCTCCAGCAGGGACGGCTCGCACGACCAGCGGATTTCCACGCCGCCGAAGAGATAGGCCTTCGAGCGGGCCATCTTGAACAGCCGGCGGGGCTGGAAGCGGGCTTCCGCGCCGAAGATCTGCGCATCGGGATGGAAGCGGACCTTCGTGCCGCGGCGGTTGCGCACTTCGCCCAGAAGCTCGACGGGCCCCTGCGGGATGCCGCGGGAGAACACCTGGCGATAGAGCTGCTGGCCCCGCGCCACCTCGACTTCGAGGCGATCGGACAGGGCGTTGACGACCGACACGCCGACGCCGTGAAGACCGCCGGAGGTCTCGTAGACCTTGCTGTCGAACTTTCCGCCCGCATGCAGCGTGGTCATGATGACCTCGAGCGCCGACTTGTCGGGAAACTTCGGGTGCGGATCGACCGGAATGCCGCGGCCGTTGTCGGTCACGGTCAGCCAGCCGTCCTCGCCGAGCGCCACCTCGATGAAGGTGGCATGGCCGGCAACCGCCTCGTCCATCGAATTGTCGATGACCTCGGCGAAGAGGTGGTGCAGCGCCTTCTCGTCGGTGCCGCCGATATACATGCCGGGGCG
>CAZJCW010000247.1:0-6489 GCA_964544365.1 uncultured Alsobacter sp. | reverse complement strand
GCAGCACCATGGACTTTTCGGCCATGGCCCGGGCCGCCTGGAAATGGTCGGGGCGTCCCACCGTCGCCGCCTCGCGCTCCGGCGAGGAGCGGGCATAGGGGTTGTCGAACAGGCCGAGGTCCTCCTTCAGCGTGAGGATGCGGCGCACGGCCTCGTCCACCTCGGCCGGCAGCACCTTTCCCGCCCGCACCAGTGCGGCGAGCTGCGTCACGAAGGTCCGGCTCTCCATGTCGATGTCGGTACCGGCGCGCAGCGCCTGGTGCGCCGCGTCGGCCGGAGTGTCGGCGACGCCGTGCACCATCAGCTCCTCGATCGCGCCGAAGTCGGACACGACCACGCCCCTGAAGCCCCACTCGCGGCGCAGGATGTCGCGCAGCAGCGTGTCGTTGGCGACACCGGGGATTCCATCGACGGCGTTGAACGCCGCCATCATGCAGCGCGCCCCGGCGTCGGCCGCCGCCTTGAAGGGCGGCAGGTGCTGGTCGCGCATCGCACGGACGGAGATGTCGCCGCCCGAATACTCGCGCCCGCCATCCGTCGCGCCATTGCCCGCGAAGTGCTTCGCGCAGGCCGCAACGCTGTCGGGCGACTTCAGCGATGCGCCCTGAAGGCCGCGCACCCGCGCTTCCGCCACACGCGCGCCGAGCCACGCGGATTCACCGAACCCCTCGACCACGCGTCCCCAGCGCGGATCGCGGGAGTGGTCGAGCATCGGCGCGAAGATCCAGTTGACCCCGGCCGCCGACGCTTCCGTGGCTGCGATCCGTTCCGCCTGCTCGATGGCGGCCATGTCGAACGTCGCCGCCTGGGCGAGAGGCACGGGGAACACCGTGCGGTAGCCGTGCAGCACGTCGAAGCCGAGCAGCAGCGGGATGCCGAGCCGGGTCTGCGTCGTCGCCATCTCCTGCAGCCC
Organism: uncultured Alsobacter sp.; assembly: GCA_964544365.1. Taxonomy (GTDB): domain Bacteria; phylum Pseudomonadota; class Alphaproteobacteria; order Rhizobiales; family Beijerinckiaceae; genus Alsobacter. The sequence continues at coordinate 5,576 of CAZJCW010000247.1, read as the reverse complement.
GCGCGTGTAGGCCGCGCCATAGACGTTGAAGAGTCCGCCCGCCTCCCCCTTCAGGATGGCGGTCCGCACGTCGGACCGCGTGTACGGGCCGGTCACGGCATGATGGCCCGAGACCAGGTTCAGCTGCCCGATCTTCTCCTCGAGGGTCATCTTCGCGATCAGGTCCTCGACCCGCTTGCTGGCCTGCTGGGCGAAGGCCGCCGGCGCGAGGAACGTCAGGGGGAGGACCGCCGGGGCCCCGGCCAGGACGGCCGCCAGCGCGGCGCGACGGATCGTTCGAAGGGTCATGACGGCTCGGCGCGGCAAGGAACGGGACAGGGCGGAGGAACGACTGGATGCAGGCGAGGGAACGGCCGGACGGCAGCGGAACACATGGACGACAACCGGACCAAGGGCCCGTGACGCGGCGCAGGTCAAGCCCGCCCCGCTGTCATACGCGCCAACCCCGCCAGCTTCAACGGCCCCACCTGCCGCGCGTCTCCGGCCCGGTCCCTGCTACGGCGGGACAAGACCTCCGACACCCGGTGTTTCGGCGAGCGCGATCTCCCCGCCTCTCGGGCCGTTCAGCGTCCAGGCAGCACGAGCACCTTCGGCGATGTCGGCAGCGTCTCGCGCGTGACGGTGATCGAGGCTGTCGGCGACCACTCGACCGCCCACCGCTTCTGCGCCTGGTTGAGAAAGCGGTTCAGGGTCGACTGCCCGAAGAAGTGCATCGGGATCATCAAGGGCGCGTTGATCGACTGCATCACCTCGAACATGCCCTCCATGTCGAGGGTATAGCTGCCGTCGACGGGAACCAGCAGGACGTCGACATGGCCGAGCAGCTTCAGGTGCGCGGGCAGGAGCGTGTGGTGCAGGTGGCCGAGATGGGCCACGCACAGCCCGGCCATCTCGAACACGAAGATCGAGTTGCCGTCCCGCTCGGTACCGCCCCCGAAGTCCCGGATGCTGGTGGGCACGTTGCGCACGCGCACGTCGCCGACCGCCATGTCGTGCCGTGCCGCCCCGCCGCCGGGGTTCCAGCCCTTCAGAACGTGGCCGATCCCCGGGTCGGGGTTGTTGGTGTAGTGCGTGCTGTGGGCGTGGTTCATCGTGGCGATGTCCGGAACCACGGACGGCCGGACATAGTCGTTGTAATCCGTCGCGATCTTGATTCCGCCGGGGCTTTCCAGAAGGAAAGTGGCGTGGCCGACGAACGTGACCCCGATCTCCCCCGCGCCGAGCGCCACGCGGTGGATCGTCGCCTCCCGGGACGAGACCAGCCCCATGCAGGGGTCCGACGTCTGCGCCATCGCCCGGGCGCCGCCGAACAGCATCGACGCCAGAACGCCCGCACCCAGAAGGGCTCCCATGACCGCGCGCATCACAAGCCTCCGTGCCAGACGGTGAACGGTACCACGCGCAAACCCGAGCGGCAGACGACAAGTGGGCGCAGCCTGCAACTTAGCCGATTTTACTTGTTCAATTTCATTTGAGGCGCGAATTCACGCCGATCTGGCTCGAGGAAAATGCGCAAACCTCGACGAAGGCGAAGGTTGTACCGCAGTTTCGAAGTTGTGATTCAAACCTCGTTCAGAAACAGAGGCCTTCAATCACGCCTGTTTCGGACGAAGCCCTTTTTTGAGACTTCCACCATGATGTTTCAGATTTTTGCCTTTGCTGTCGGGGCGGGCCTGGCCTTCAGCACCGCGGCCAATGCGCCGATGCTGCTCCTGGCCTCCGCGCTTGTCGCGGTCGCCGGACTCGCCGACACCGCAGCCTTCGCCGCGACCGCCTGCTGCACCCTGTGGAGCTATGTCGACGCCTGGTTCTCGCTGGCGGCGCTGCAGACAGGTTTCGTCGTGGGCGCCTACGCCCACGACTTCCTGGGAGGCACGACCGCGGACCTCAGTCGACCGCTGTCCACGACGCGTCGGGATCGAAGCGCGTGATCGCCCGGGCCGCTTCGGCCGTCCGCGCGCCGAGGTTCTTCTGCAGGATCTCGCCGCTCTGGTTGCAGATGAACGACATGACGCCGCTCTTGCCCCAGTCCGCCGGCCAGGCCAGCAGCGCGAACCCGGCGATCATGTTGCCGTTGATCACGTAGGAGTGCGCGCCACCCGGAGCGGAAGGCCCCTGCGCCTTCAGGATCCGGAAATTGTACCCGAAATAGGGCTCCGCCCCCGCTGTCTGGCGCTCCAGCACGGACTGGGCGATCCGCCCCTCGAGGGGGCTGATGTCGCTCTGGCTGCCGCGCGGCCAGTAAAGCCCGTCGCGCTTCCCGGGGGAGGACAGGATGCGCTGCGCGTACTCCTGCACCCGGTCGTCGTCGCGGTCGTAGCGGAAGTACTCGCGCTGGGCCTCAACATAGGTCCGGCAGGCCTCGATCGCATGGAGTTCGTTCTGGCCGATGGTCCGGTTGAGGATTTCCTCCCGGCCGGCGGCGATGTCGAACGTCCAGGCGTCGCCCTTCTTGACGATCGGGATCGGAAAGTCGAAGCCGCGCCGGCCCAGGCGAAGCACGCGCGTGGCGTCCCCTCGCGGGACCAGCGTCGCGGAGTCCGCCGCCGCGGCGTTGAACCGCGCCAGCCGCTCCTGGTCATCCTCCGGAATCCCGGAACTGAGCAGATCCTTCCCTTCGGCGCCGAAGATGCGTTCGACGAAGCCCGGTTCGCCGGCCTTGGCCGCGTCGATCAAGGCCTTCGATGCCGCCTCGGGGGTGGGAAAGGTCTGCTGTGCCGCTGCCGGAAGCGCCGCAACCAGAGCCAAGGCCGTGGAGAACGCCAGTGCTGAAATGCGTGTCATGGTCCGTCCTCCCCTGTCAGCGCCGACGACCGCCGCCGCCGCCCGCACGGGCGCCACCGCCACCTCCGCCGCCACCCACGCGCGGGCCGCCGCCACCGCCAGCCGGCCTCCGGACGCCGCCGCCGCCGCCGCCGCCGCCGGCGGGTCGGCTGATCTGTCCGCGGCTCGCCGCGCCACGGTTTCCGAACGCCGAGGCCCCGGCGCCGGCGCCGATATTGTCGAAGCCGCTCGGACGCGGAGCCGGGCGAGCCTGGGGCCGCGCGGCAGGAGCCGGTCGGGCCGCAGGGGCGGGGCGGGCAGCAGGCGCGGGACGCGCTTCGGGACGGGCGACAGGAGCAGGCCGGGTCTGCGGCCGCTCAAGGCCGCCGGGTCGGGTCTCGGGACGCGCAAGCCCCTCGCCGCCCGGGCGTTGGACAGGCCGCTCCAGACCAGTCCCTGGCCGCCCGGAAATGGCGCTGCCGATCGCTCCGCCCGCCGCGCCTCCGATCGCCGCAGCACCGGCGCCGCCGAGCGCGCCGCCAAGTCCTCCGCCCGGTCCTCCGCCAATTTCCGCCGGCAGCGTCGTCGGACGGGTGACCGGGCCGTCGCCGCGGCCGGGCCGCGTTCCGGGGCCGGCCCCGCCAGGCCTGTTCTCGGGGCGTGCGAGCCCGGGCTTGGAGCCCTGGCCGGGGCGATAGCGGTCAGGATCCGGCCGCCACGGCTTGCTGTTGCCGATCAGGTTGCCGTTGCCGCTTCCGATGTTGATATCGTTCCCGATGTTGACGTTGCCGATGTTGATGTTGCCGGGTCGCGTCACGCCGGGGCGCCAGCCCGGATAGGGCGGCCGGAAGCCGGGATAGCCCGGCCACACCGGCGGATAGACAATCCCGCCGCGCCAGTTCCAGGAATTGTTGTAGATGATGGACCCCACCGCCACGCCCGCGCCGAACGCGAGCAGGCCGCCTACGACGCTGGTACCGATGGGATTGAAGACGACAAGCGGGTCGTAGGTCGGGATGAAGATGATCTCCGGGTCCGCCGGCTCGATGTAGACGATCTGGCGAGGGCCGTCGTTCCGGACCACGACCGTCTGCTGCGGCGTCGTCTTGAGCGCACCGCCCTTTTGAGCCAGCAGCCGCAGGTCCTGGATGACCGTGGCGACGTCTTCCGGCTGGTTGACGAAGGCGTCACCCAGGTCGCTCGTCCAGTCGAGGTTCTCGTTCAGCTTGCGGATGAGATCGGGAAAGCGCAGCAGCGCCTTGACGCTCGGATCCCAAGGCATCGCGTCGGCCGCGGAGAAGTCCATCTTCTCGACGGCGGCCTTGTTGCGGTCCATCCAGCGGGCAGCCTGGACGATGTCGAGAGGATAGGCCGCCGCCGGCAGCAACTGCGCCAGCAGCGGATCGGGATAGAGCGCGATCGGCTTGAGCAGCGTCTCGAGTTCCGCGCGCGTGAACATGACGTCCGATGGCACGGCAGCGGCCGGCGCCGCCGGCGGAGCCGCGGTTTGCTGGGCCATGGCCTGGCCGACGAAGGCCCAATCGGTGGCGCATGGCGCCCACGCCACCGCGATTGCCGTCAACGCGGCGATACCCTTACGCATGACGTCCCCCGGCTCGCTTCCGCACGTTTCCCGTGTGTGGTTCTCCAGCATGAACACAACAGCCACGGCGGCACAACGGCAAGAAAGCAGATTTATGCATGCTGCGATTGTCCTGCCGTGGCTTCTCGGCGATGGTCGCGCGAGGCAACGAGGAATGGCGCATGGCCAACGATCCCAGGCTGATCCTTCTCGACCCGCGCGATACCGTGTTCGTGCTGCGCGGCCGCATTTCCGCCGGCGAGACGATCGTGGTGGAAGGGCATGCCGTCCGGATCGGCGTGGATCTGCCCATCGCCCACAAGATCGCCCGGCAGGCCATTCCGGCGGGAGCGAAGGTCCTGAAATACGGCGCGCCGATTGGTGTTGCCACGGTCCCCATCGCGTGCGGCGAGCACGTGCACATCCACAATCTGCGCAGCGACTACACGCCCACCTATACGATCGACACGGCCAAGGGGCGGACGGATCAGCCCCCGGGAGGAGCGAAGGCATGATGACGACGCAAACCACCGGCCTGCGCGGCTGGCCGCGCGCCGACGGCCGCAAGGGGATCCGCAACGTCGTCGCGGTCGGGTATCTCGTCGAATGCGCCCATCACGTCGCGCGCGAGATCGCATTGCCGCTGCGCGAGGCGGACGTTCACGTCATCGGCTTCCCCGGCTGTTATCCGAACGCCTATGCCGAGCGGATGATGGAGGCGCTGTGCACCCATCCCAACGTGGGGGCCGTGCTGCTCGTCTCGCTGGGCTGCGAGAGCTTCGACAAGTGGGGCCTCGAGCGCGCGGTGCGGGCCTCGGGTCGACCGGTCAGGACGATCGTCATCCAGGGCACCGGCGGAACCCGGGCTTCCATCGCCGAAGGCCGGGCATGGGTCGCGGCGCAGCGACAGGAACTGGACGCGATGCCGACGGTTCCGATGGATCCCCGGGAGCTCGTCGTCGGGACCGTCTGCGGCGGGTCGGACGGCACGAGCGGCATCACCGGCAATCCGGCGGCCGGGAGGGCCTTCGACCGGCTCGTCGGCCTGGGCGCAGCCTGCATCTTCGAGGAAACCGGCGAACTCATCGGCTGCGAGCACATCATGGCCGCTCGCGCGGCGACGCCCGAGCTGGGTGTCGAGCTCGAGGCCAGCGTTGCCAAGGCGGCGCAGTACTACGCAACGCTCGGCTACGGCTCCTTCGCGTCCGGCAACGCCGACGGCGGACTGTCC
>CAZJCW010000246.1:0-6516 GCA_964544365.1 uncultured Alsobacter sp. | reverse complement strand
TGAACAGCGCCGCCATGATCAGCTCGGGAATCATCAGGAACGCGACGAAGAACGGGGTCGCCAGCGCGGCCGTGAAAGCGACGGCCCTGTTCTGGGCGGCATGCGCGCCCGCCGCGTCGCCGACGGCCAGCCGCTTGGCCATGGTCGGGAGCACGACGGTGCCCGCCGCGATGCCGATGACGCCGACCGGCAGCTGGTACAGCCGGTCCGCATAGTAGAGGGAGGATACGGCGCCCGTCGGCAGCAGGGAGGCGATGATCGTGTCGGCGAACATCGCGATCTGCACGCCGGCCGCGCCGATCACGGCCGGCCCGAGTGTCTTGAAGAAGCGCTTCAGGTCCGCATCCATCGCCACGGCCCGCGGGCGCGGCAGGCAGCCCGCCCGGTGCGCGGCGATGACCAGGAGGCCGAGCTCCAGCACGCCGGCCGCCGCGACGCCCCATGCCGCGGCATGGCCGGCCGTGGGAAACAGGAACGCCACGGCCAGCGCCGCCACCATGGCGACGTTCAGCAGGACCGGTGCCGCCGCGGCCGCCGCGAAGCGGTCCGCGGCATTCAGGACGCCCGACAGAAGCGTCACCAGGACGATGAAGAACAGGTACGGGAAGGTGATGCGCGTCAGCGTCACCGCGAGCGAGAACTTCTCCGGCTCGTCCGGGAAGCCGGGGGCGAGCAGCGCGACGAGCTGCGGCATGAAGACGAAGGCCAGCGCCGTCAGAACGCCGATGGCGATGATCAGCAGCGTCATCAGCCGGCCGGCCAGCAGCAGCGCCGCCTCGCGGCCGCTCGTCTCCAGCGCCCGCGAATAGCTCGGCACGAAGGCGGAGTTGAACGCTCCCTCGCCGAAGATGGCCCGGAAATGATTGGGCAGCCGCTGCGCCACCACGAAGGCGTCGGCCACCAGCCCGGTCCCCATCACGGCCGCCATGACGACATCGCGGACGAAACCGGTGACGCGCGACAGCAGCGTGAAGGAGCCGACGGACAGGATGCTCTTCAGCATGGGGAGGGGCCCCGCGGTCTCGCCGCGATCCTCACGCCTTGCGCCTCTCGGGGCCGGCCGGACGGGCCTGGACCGCGTCCCCGCCGTCCAGGCCGACGCTGTCGCCGACGATGTAGAGCGGCCGCCGCTTCACCTCCGCGAAGATGCGGCCGATATACTCGCCGATCACGCCCAGCGAAATCAGCTGCACGCCCGAGAAGAACATCACGGAGACGATCAGCGACGCGAAGCCGGGAACGTCGACGCCGCGGACCATCGTCTCGACGACGAAGTAGACTGCGAACAGGAACGCGAGCACCGAAACGCCGACCCCGACATAGGTCCAGAGCTTCAGCGGCAGCGTCGAGAACGAGGTGATGCCGTCGAAGGCGAAGCGGAACAACTTGCGCGCGTTGAACTTGCTTTCCCCGTGCGTCCGCGCCGCGACCTCGAACGGGACGCCGATCTGGCGGAACCCGATCCAGGCATAGAGGCCCTTGGAGAAGCGCGCGCGCTCGCCCATCTGCCGCAGTGCATCGACCGCCTTGCGGTCGAGCAGCCGGAAATCGCCCGCGCCTTCCGGCAGGGGCGTCTCGCCGAAGGCCTGGAAGAGCCGGTAGAACACCCGGGTGAGGCCTCGCCGCAGGGGGCCGTCGGCCTCGCGGTCGGTGCGCTGGCCGTAGACCATCAGGTAGCCGTCGCGCCAGTGCCTGACGAAGGTCTCGATCATCTCCGGCGGGTGCTGCAGGTCCGCGTCCATGATGACGACGGCCTGGCCGCGCGCATGGTCGAGGCCGGCGGCGATGGCGATCTCCTTGCCGAAGTTGCGGCTGAAGGACACCGCCCGCCAGCGCGGGTCGCGCTCATGCAGCGCCCGGATGCGGGCGAGCGTGTCGTCGCCCGATCCGTCGTCGACGAAGACCACCTCGAAGCTCGACGCGCAGCGCTCCAGCACCGGCAGCACGCGGGCGGCCAGGAGGTCGATGCTGTCTCCCTCGTTGAAGACCGGGATGACGAGGCTGAGCTCGGGCGTCGTATCGGGAGTCGGCTGGGTCACTGGGATCACGGGCAGTGGGGCGGGCCGGAATCGGCAAACCCGGGTTGAGTGTCGGTCGGGCGCGGCGCGCGGACCCTTCCGATGCTCATGATGCCAAAATGAGCCGAAGCTGTGGTGCTTCGCAAGCCGGATGAGCGTCGGGCGCCGGATATGCTACATCGGGGCCGTGATGTCCCGCTCGTCGCCCCGCCCGGATCGTTTCGCCCTCGTCGCCGACGACTTCGCCCTCACGCGCGGCGTGTCGCGCTCGATCATCGACCTGCTCGAACGCGGGCGGCTGTCGGGAACAGGCGTCATGGCGAACCGCCCGCACTGGGCCGAATTCGCCCCGGCGCTCCGGTCGTTCGACGGCCGGGCCGACATCGGCCTGCATCTGAACCTGACCCTCGGCGAACCGCTCGGCGGGCGCTCGCCCGTGAAGGCCGGCACCGGCCTGCCCGCCTTCGGGCGCCTGGCCCGGGCGGCCTTCACCGGCGGACTGGACCGCGCGGCGCTCGCCGACGAGATCTCCCGGCAGCTCGACGCCTTCGTCGACGTGTTCGGCCGGCTGCCCGACTACGTGGACGGCCACCAGCACGTGCACGTCCTGCCGGGCGTGCGGGGCGCGCTGCTCCAGGCGATCGGCCGCTGGCCGGACGGCTCGCGCCCCTGGTTGCGCGACCCCTTCGATACCCCCGGCCATGTGGCGGCGCGGGGCGTGGCCGTCGGAAAGGCGCTGGTCATCGCCGGACTTTCGCTCGGCTGGGGACGGCAGGCGCGCGGAGCAGGCTGCGCGACGAACCACGGCTTCTCTGGCGTCAGCCCCTTCGATCCCTCGCGTGACGTCGCGGCCGACTTCGCCGCCTTCATCGCCGCGCCCGGCCCCGCGCACCTGGTGATGTGCCACCCGGGCTACCTGGACGACGAACTCCCGACGCTCGATCCCGTGGTCGCCACCCGACCGCTCGAGCACGCCTTCCTCGCCGGGGACCGGTTTCCCGCCATGATTGAGGAAGCCCGTCTGACGCTGGCCCCCATGTCGGACTTCGCCTGACCCCGTCGACCGCCGAAAACGCCGTCACTTAACGGTGTCTTCAGTCGATCGGCCTAGGGTGCGCGCTGCCAAACGCGTGATCGGTGCCATTCTTGATCAGCAATCCCCGCAAGTCGCTCCAGGTGACCCTGGTCCTTTCGGTGTCCGCAGTCGTTGCGGTGACGATGGTCTTCGCCGTCCTGTTGTCGCAATACATGGGCCGCGTGCGGTCGTGGTCCGCTTTCGAGGCGAACAACAGGACCATGATGGCGGTCCTCGCGCCTTTGCTGATTCATCCTCTTGCCGAGAACCATGTCTCGGAGGCGCGCAACACGCTCGTGTCGCTGCTGTCCGATCCAGACATCCACGCGGCCGTCATCGTCGATCCCGCGGGGTCCATCGTCGCCAGCGCCCTCGCCGACGCCGGACGGGGGGAAGGGCCGATTACGCTCCAGACGATCCGGGACACGCTGAACATCGACCCCACCCGCCCGCCGGCACACCGTATCCAGGCGGAAGCGCCGATGTCGGCTCTCCACTTGGCGCCCATCGTGACGGACATGGGCGAGCAGCTCGGCTACGTCGTGGTGCGGTTCTCGATGGTGGACATTCGCAAGAGGCTGTCCGAACGACTGATGACGGGCATCGCAGCCGGCTTCGTCGTCGTCCTGCTCGTCGCGTTCCTGACCTGGGCCGTCCTCGGCCGCCTGACCCGGCCGATCCGCGCCCTCGCGACCGTGGCGCGCCGGCTGGCGCGCGGGGACGTGGGCGTGACGATTCCCGCCCTTAGCCGCGAGGACGAACTCGGCGCGCTCGCCCGGGCCATGCAGCTGGTGAAGGACGGCATCGAGGAGCGCAACGCGCTCCAGAAGATGTCCGAGGAGGACCGGAACAGCCAGGAGGCACGACAATCGCGGGTCGACGCCCTCGTCGCCGAGTTCCGCTCGGTCGTCCGCGAGGCGTTGTCGACGGTGTCGGCCAACAGCGACCAGATGACGTTCGCCGCGCGCACGCTGACGGGCATCGCCACCGAAAGCGCCAAGCGGGCGAAAGCCGCCGCGCGGGCGACGCGCGACGCGTCCGAGAGCGTGCGGATCGTCTCTTTCGCATCCGACGCGCTGACGGCGGCCATCAACGACATCGAGACGCAGGTGACACGGACGCGCGGCGTCGTCGTGGCGACGGCGACGACCACGCGCGAAACGACGGCGACCGTCCAGAGCCTGGCCGGGAAGGCGCAGGACATCGGCGAAGTCGTCAGCCTGATCCAGGCCATCGCGGCACAGACCAACCTGCTGGCCCTGAACGCCACGATCGAGGCGGCACGGGCAGGGGACGCCGGCCGTGGCTTCGCCGTCGTCGCCGCCGAAGTGAAGAACCTCGCCGGCGAAACCGCCAAGGCGACGGATCGGATCGCCGAGCAGATCGGCGCCATCCAGGCGGCATCCGCCTCGGCGGTGCAGGCGATCGAGGCGATTTCGGCCCGCATGGAGCAGGTCGAAGGCTTCACCACCGGAATCGTCGGCGCGGTGGAGCGGCAGGCTTCCGCAACCAGCGAAATCGTCGAGGGCGTCGCGCGGGCCGCCTCTGGCACGGAGAGCGCGGCAAATGACATGCGCCAGCTCGACGCCGCCGTGGGCGAGACCGACCAGTCGGCGGCGCAGGTGAACCAGTCGGCCATCGACGTCGCCGAGCAGGCGAAGCGCCTTCACGCGACGGTGGACCGCTTCCTCGAAGGCGTCTCCGCGGCCTGAGCGCCGCCTGCGGCCTGCGACGCTCCCCTGACCATGCGCTCCAGCGCCAGCCTCTCGGCCCGGAAGGCCTGGGCGAGGGCGATGTGGCGGTTGACGTCGTAGGTCCAGTGACCGGCCCGCCCCAGCCGGCGCTCGGCGCGGAGGCCGCGGGCGAGCCGGATGAGGATCGCGCCGGTTCGCGCCGGCTCGCGCAGGGGCAGGCGCCCGACCGCGAGCGGCAGCAGGCGCGGCAGCATCCGGTCACGCCGGTAGGCGGCCGCGCCGCCCGCCACCACCCCGTCGAGGACGCGACCGGCGCTCGGATCCCGTCCCGCGTGACCATAAAGAGAGAAAATACCTAGCTGGAAGCCGCGCAGATGCGTTTTGCTCAAGGCCATCTCACTCTCCAAACCTAAATCTGTTGGTTTCAATCGATGGGTGGTTGTCGAATAGGAAATCATGAATATGATAATGATCCTATTTCAGCAAGGAGTTTCTCGATGCCGGCTTTTCCCCGTTCGCCCCGCTCCAGCCATGCCGCCACGGATGACACCGCCGTCCGCCCGACCCGGTTCCAGCGCCAGCATCTCGCATTGGAGCGACGGACCGTGCCGGGGGACGAGGGGCCGGTCGACGTGCTCGCCAACGCGGCCGAGAGCCCGCTGGCGTGGCTTCGCCGCCGCCGGGGTGTCGATGGCCGGCCTTTGATCGACGATGCGGCCTTCGCGGCCGGCGAAAGGCTGCGGGCCGACATCGACCGCGCGGGCCTGCTGCCGCGCGTGACGCTCGACTGGACGCGGCCACCCTCCGGCGTGTCGGCGGGGCCGGCGGCCGTCGCCGATGCAACGCTCGACGCCCGCCGCCGGGTCGACCTCGCGGCGCGCGCCGTCGGCCGGGATCTGGCCGGGCTGCTGATCGACGTCTGCGGCTTCCTCAAGGGGCTCGAGACGGTGGAGCGCGAGCGCGGCTGGCCGGCGCGGTCGGCCAAGGTCGTGCTGGTGATCGCCCTGGCGAGGCTTGCCGAACATTATGGCTTCGCGGAGGAGGCGCGCGGTCCCGACTCGGGCCGCCTGCGACGCTGGCGGGCGCCGGACGCCAGGCCGACGATCGACGGCTGAGGCCGCCGGGAACCGGCAAGGGCCAGACCGGCGAGGATCAGGCGGGACCGGTCACGCGGCCAGTGCGACCCGGGCGTCGTGCTTGATGCGCTCGACCATCGAGCGCACGCCGTTGGAGCGCTGCGGGGTCAGGTGCTCGGACAGGCCGAGCGACCGGAACAGGTCCATGGCGTCCGTCGTGACGATCTCCTGAGCGGGCTTGCCGGAGTACAGGGCCAGCACGAGCGCGACGAGGCCGCGCACGATGTGGGCGTCGCTGTCCCCCCGGAAGTCGAGGACCGGGGTCTCGCCCTCGCGGCGAATCGTCGTCTCCAGCCAGACCTGGCTGGCGCAGCCGCGCACCTTGTTGGCGTCGTTGTGCGCCGCCTCGGGAAGCGGCGCCAGCGTGCGCCCCAGTTCGATGAGGTAGCGATAGCGATCGTCCCAGTCGTCCAGGAACGAGAAGTTGTCGACGATCTCGTCGATGGTGGCCGCCATGGGTGTCCGTCCGTCGCTCGCAAGCCTCCGGGCGACGTTCTACAGCCTTGCCCGCAGCCTGAGTACGAAAAAACGCGTCGTGCGGATCGTCGCCGGCGCGGCTCCGCGGTGACCGGCCATGGCGAGGCGATTCCGGC
>CAZJCW010000245.1:0-6547 GCA_964544365.1 uncultured Alsobacter sp. | reverse complement strand
CTTCCTCGTAGTACTTGCGGAACTGCTTCTCGGAGATGTTGCCGTAGTAGCCCTTCAGCTTCTGCTTGGCGCGCAGCTGCGTGCCGAAGTCGGACATCTTGCCCTTGCGGCGCTGTCCATGCTGGCCGGGGCCGTATTCACGGCGGTTGACCGGGCTCTTCGGGCGGCCCCAGATGTTCTGGCCGAGGCGACGGTCGATCTTGTACTTGGCTTCTGCGCGCTTTGTCATCGCAGTTCCTCTGTTGGACGTCTTGTGAGGAACGCGCCCTCCTCTTCCGGTTGCCCGGACGACAGGTCCCGCGCGAGCGAACGCTTGGGACCACGGGTGCGTCAAACGAGTGCGCGGGCCCGTGAAGGCCCGCGACGAGGGTGTCTCTAGTCGAGCGGTGCGGCTCTGTCAAACCCGCGCCGCGCCGGACAGCCTCAGCCTCCGGCGTCGCGGCGCTCGCGAGCCAGCCGCTCGATCATCTCGGCGATGGCCGTCCAGTGGAACCGCAGGGCCGCCTCGCCGTCCTCCGTCAGGCCGAAGGCCGGCAGGGACCAGTCGTCGTTGGCCGCATCGCCCCGCTGGGCGAGGCCGAGCCGGCGCAGCCTTTCGTAGACCTGGAGCGTGCGCGCGTCCTGCGGAACGACGCCGCCGGAGGCGAGCGCCACCAGCGCCAGCACGTCGCGCTCCTCGACGACTTCGCCGGGCAGGATCTCGAACGGCATGGCACGGCTCCTCGTGGAGGCGGCGAGGGTTACAGGGCGATGACGGCGACCGCAAGGCGCCCGTCCCGCGTCATGCAGACGGGCGCTGGCGGCACTGCAAGCGCGCGCCCGTGCCGAACGCCCTATATTGGCCGGCAGTACAACCCCGGGGATTCAGCAATGACCCAGTTCCACAGCCCCGCCCTGGACCCCTCCGGCGACCATGCCGACGGGCCGTCCGCCGTCGAAACCATCATCGTGCCGAGAGCCCGCGACCTCGGCGGATTCGAGGTTCGCCGGGCCCTGCCGTCGGCCCAGCGGCAGATGATCGGCCCGTTCATCTTCTGGGACCAGATGGGCCCGTCGGTGTTCAAGGCCGGTACCGGCATCGACGTGCGACCGCATCCCCATATCGGGCTCGCCACGCTCACCTATCTGTTCGAGGGCCAGATCCTGCATCGCGACAGCCTCGGCGTCGTGCAGCCCATCGACCCGGGCGAGGTGAACTGGATGACGGCCGGCCGGGGGATCGTGCATTCCGAACGGACCGCGCCCGAAGTTCGCCAGAACGAAGCCACGCTGTTCGGCATCCAGTCGTGGATCGCCCTCCCGGAGCGCTACGAGGAAACCGATCCCGGCTTTGCCCATCATGGCGCCGCGGACCTTCCGGTGATCGCGGCCGAAGGCAAGCGCGTGCGGCTCGTCGCCGGCTCGCTCTATGGCAGCACGGCGCCGGTGAAGGGCTTCTCCGAGATGGTCTATGCGGATGCCACGCTGGAGCCGGGCGCCAAGCTTCCGGTGCCGGCCGAGCACGAGGAACGGGCGATCTACGTCGCGCAGGGCACCGTCAGCATCGGACCGGACCGGTTCGAGCCGGCCCGGCTCCTGGTGCTGCGGCCGGGCGAGGCGGTGACCGTGACCGCCGAGACGGCGGCACGGGTCCTCGTCTTCGGCGGCGAGCCGATGGACGGCCCGCGCTACATCTGGTGGAACTTCGTGTCACGCTCGAAGGATCGCATCGAGCAGGCCAAGGCGGACTGGCGCGCCGGACGCTTCGCCGGCGTTCCGGGCGAGGAGGAGTTCATCCCGCTGCCGGAGTGACGGATGCGAGGAACGCCTTGGCGGATCGGGCATTGTCCCAAGGTGCACATCCCGTTCATCCGGCCGACAATCGAATGATGGGATCTGGACGGGAGCGCCCGTCATGACCGCCGCGGCGGCCGGGCGCAAGCCGATGTACGCGAACAGGATACGACCAGCAGGAGCCGGGATGCGGCTCCTGCCTGCGACGCTGTTCGGCTTCATCCGGAGCGTGGGACTGCGCCACCAGATCGGCCTGTCGGCGATGTCGCTCGTCGTGTTCGTCCTCTCCACGGCACCGCTGGAAGTGCAGCGTCGCATTGTCAACGACGCCTTCCTGGGGGGCTCCTTCCGCACCATCGCGCTCCTGGCGGGCGCCTATGCGGCCCTGGCGCTGAGCGAGGGGCTGGTGAAGCTCGGCATGAATGTCTACCGCGGCTATGTCGGCGAGACCGCCGTGCTGGAAATGCGCCGCACGTTCCTCGACCTGGAGCGCGCACTGCCGGAGAACGCCAGGTCCCCCGAGGCGCTCGGCGTCGAGACCTCCATGATGCTCGCCGAGGCCGAGCCGGTCGCCGGCTTCGTCGCCGTCAGCGTCTCCGAACCGGTGCTGCAGGGCGGAATGCTGCTCAGCGTGCTGACCTACATGGTGTACCTGCAGCCCGTGATGGCGCTGGTCGCCGTCGCCGTGCTGACGCCGCAGGTCGTGTTCGTGCCGCTGATCCAGGCGGCCATCAACCGGCGGGTGGCGGACCGCATCAGCACGCTGCGCTCCGTTGGCGCCGACATCATCGGCGATCGCACCGGGCATCACGAGCGCGTGCAGCATGAACGGCTCGAGCACGTCTTCATGCTGAACATGGGCATCTTCAAGCTGAAGTTCTCGATGAACTTCCTCATGAACCTGCTCCACCACCTCGGCGTCGCCTCCGTGCTGGCCGTCGGCGGGTGGTTCGTTGTCCAGGGACAGACGGAAGTGGGAACCGTCGTCGCCTTCATCTCGGGTCTCGCGAAGATCGTCGATCCCTGGGGCGACATCGTGAACTGGTTCCGCGACCTGATGTCGACACGGACGAAGTACGGACTGATCTCGCAGGCCGCCGCGGTGCTTGCGAACGCCCACAACGGCGGCCCGGCCCCGAGCGTCGACAGCCTGCTGGGACGCAGCTGACCTTGCATGCGGCGGCCGGCTTTGCGACAAGCCCGCCATGCTGCACGTGAACGACCTCACCTACCGGCTCGGCGCCCGCACGCTGTTCGACAAGGCCACTGTGGCGATCCCCTCGGGCGCCCGCGTCGGCTTCGTCGCGCGCAACGGCACGGGCAAGACGACGCTGTTCCGCATCATCCGGGGCGAAGTGTCGCCGGAGGGCGGGTCGATCATGATCGGCCGGGGCCTGCGGATCGGCTCGGTCGCGCAGGAAGCGCCGGGCGGGCCGGAAAGCCTCGCCGAGGTCGTGCTCGCCGCCGACACCGAGCGCGCGGCCCTGCTCGCCGAGGCCGACACGGCGAGCGATCCGCACCGGATCGCCGAGATCCAGACCCGTCTCGTCGACATCGGCGCCCATTCGGCGCCGGCCCGGGCCGCGTCCATCCTGCATGGCCTCGGCTTCGACGCGGAAGCGCAGGCGCGTCCCTGCTCGTCCTTCTCCGGCGGCTGGCGCATGCGCGTGGCGCTGGCCGCGGTGCTGTTCGCCGAGCCGGATCTGCTCCTGCTCGACGAACCGACGAACTACCTCGATCTGGAGGGCACGCTCTGGTTGATGGACTATCTGGTGCGCTATCCGCACACCGTTCTCGTCATCAGCCACGACCGCGACCTGCTCAACCAGTCCGTGGACTGGATCCTGCACCTCGACCAGGCCAAGCTCTCGCTCTATCGCGGCGGCTACGACCAGTTCGAGCGGCAGCGGACGGAGCAGCAGGCGCTGCAGCTCAAGCTGCGCAAGAAGCAGGAGGACGAGCGTCGCCACCTGCAGGCCTTCGTCGACCGCTTCCGGGCGAAGGCCTCCAAGGCCAAGCAGGCCCAGTCGCGGGTCAAGCGGCTGGAGAAGATGCAGACCATCGCGGCCATCGTCGACCAGGACGTGCTGCCGTTCGACTTTCCCTCCCCCGAGCGTCCGCTCTCCCCGCCAATCGTCGCCATGGAGGGCGCCAGCGTCGGCTACGGGGACACGACGATCCTGTCGCGCCTGTCGCTGTCCATCGCCGACGACGACCGCATCGGCCTGCTCGGCTCGAACGGAAACGGCAAGTCCACCTTCGCCAAGCTCGTGGCCGGGCGGCTCGACGCGATGAGCGGGACGGTGCGGCGCTCCTCGAAGCTTCAGGTCGCCTATTTCGCCCAGCACCAGCTCGACGAGCTGAACCCCGGCGCGACCCCCTATCGCCACGTCGCGGACCTGATGCCGGACGGGACGGAGGCCAAGGTCCGCGCGCGCTGTGCCCGGATGGGGTTTTCCGGCTCCAAGGCCGACACGCCCGTCTCGGCGCTGTCGGGCGGTGAAAAGGCACGGCTGCTCATGGGTCTCGCCACCTTCGGCGGGCCGCATTTGCTGATCCTCGACGAACCGACCAACCACCTCGACATCGACAGCCGGTCCGCGCTGATGGAGGCGATCAACGACTATGGCGGGGCGGTCATCCTCATCTCGCACGACCGCTTCCTGCTGGAAGCCTGCGCCGACCGCCTCTGGCTCGTCGCCAACGGCAGCGTGAAGCCCTTCGACGACGATCTCGACGCCTATCGCAAGTTCGTGCTGGACGGACCGGAGCGTCCGGCAAGCCGGCGCGAGGACGACCGGGGCTCGGCCGCGGACACCCGCCGCGAAGCGGCCGGCAAGCGCGTCGCGCTCGCGCCGCTGCGCAAGAAGATCGATGCGCTGGAAGCGAAGATGGCCCGGTTCACGGCGCTCATCGAGCGGGTCGATGCCGTCCTTGGCGATCCCGACACCTTCCAGAAGGAGCCTCTCAAGGCATCCCAGCTCTCGGCCCAACGCTCCGACCTCGAGCGGAGCCTGATGGCCGCCGAAGAGGAATGGCTCGAGCTGTCGGCGGAATACGAGAGCGCGAGCGCGGGCTGAGCCTCCGGTTCATCGGCGCACAGGCCCCTGCCCCGTTCGATCGGATTCGAGCCGATCCGGTCGCCGGCCTGCGTCGCCCTATCGCACCACCCGCACCAGGCGGTTCTCCGAGAACAGGAAGATCGTCTTTCCGGTCGGCTCCATGTAGAGCATCGTCGTCTCGCGGCGCGACTGGGGACTGGATCCCGTCTGGACGCTGAGCGGAGGCCCCTTCAGGGCTACCAGTTCGCACTCCGTCACCCCGACCAGCCCCTCGCCCTCGCGCCCCCGGAACAGGGCTGGATCGATCGACAGGTCGGCCGAGCAGCGCCCGTCCTCGCCCACCACGGCCTCGCTGGTGGCGACCCGCGCGACGGCCGTCTTCTCGTTGACGAAGCCGCCGACCTCCAGCGCGCAGCCGCCCAGGGACAGGGAAAGCAGGCCCGCCATCATCCCCGAGGCCCAGCGCGGGCGACGTCGCGTCATGCCTTCTTCTGCCACCGGCCGTCCTCGTCCTGCTGCCAGTAGGTCGGCTGGTGGCCGCCCTTGCGGAGGTCGGCCCACGCCGCGCGGGCGGCGGCCAGCGCCGTGTCGTCATTGCCGTCGAACATGAGGACCAGCCGGTCGAGGCCGTCCATCCGCGCCGGCAGCGGGGCACCCTCGACCAGGAACCGCACGGTGGCGCCGTTGGGATTGGCGTCGCCGGTCGTCAGCACGACCGGTTCGTCCGCGGCTCCCGCGTCGCGCTCGCTGGCATGCGGCAGGAAGGACTCTTCCGCGTAGGTCCACAGATGATCGTCCAGGGCGGCGACCCGCTCGGGCGTCACGGCCTGCACGACGACCTTCCATCCCCGCTGCAGGCTGCGCTCGAGCAGCAGGGGCAGCACGGCCTCCAGTGGCCGCCGCTGCAGATGGTAGAAAAGGATCTCCACGGTTCCGGCGTCGTTCAAGGGGCGGATGATCCTGCGGTCCTGTCTGGCGCGGCGTGGTCGTCACCCTCGCATGGCGGCGCGGCGGCGCAAAGGGATGCGCTGGACGCGCTGCGTCAGCGCTTGATGCCCAGCATGTCCCACAGCGACGGCGACGGCGGCGCGCCGAGGATCTCGCGGCCGATGATCAGCACCGCGACGAGCCCGAGGAGGATGAACTGCCAGCGCCGTGACCACATGTCGCCTTGTCCCTCCGGGAGGCGACGGACAGGCGTCCGCCGCCTGCAACCGCATCAGCCCTCGTAGTGGTCCGCCACGAGGCGGTCGAGAAGCCGCACGCCCCATCCGGAGGCCCAGCCGCGGTTCGTCTCCGAGGAGGGCGATCCCATGCCGGTGCCCGCAATGTCGAGGTGGGCCCAGGGCGTGTCGTTCACGAAGCGCTTCAGGAACTGCGCCGCGGTGATCGATCCGGCGTGGCGGCCGCCGGTGTTCTTCATGTCGGCGAACTTGCTGTCGATCAGCTTGTCGTAGCCGGGGCTCATCGGCATGCGCCAGACGCCCTCGCCCGTGGCCTTTCCTGCCGCGGCGATGCGCTCGGCCAGCGTGTCGTCGTTGCTGAACAGGCCTGCGTTCTCCTGCCCGAGCGCCACGAGGATGGCGCCGGTCAGCGTCGCCAGGTTGATCATGAAGGCCGGCTTGTACTTGTCCTGCACGTACCAGAGCACGTCGGCGAGCACGAGCCGCCCTTCGGCGTCCGTGTTGATGATCTCGATGGTCTGGCCGGAC
>CAZJCW010000244.1:0-6614 GCA_964544365.1 uncultured Alsobacter sp. | reverse complement strand
CGCCTTGGGGTGCGCCATCTGCACGCCGATGGCAGCCGGCAGGCCGTAGCCCATCGTTCCGAGGCCACCGGAGGTCATCCAGCGGTTCGGCTCCTGGAAATGGAAGTGCTGGGCGGCCCACATCTGGTGCTGGCCGACCTCGGTCGTGATGTAGACGTCGCGATCCTTGGTCAGCTCGTAGAGCCGCTGCACGGCATATTGCGGCTTGATGATCTCCTTCGACGGCGCATAGGACAGCGACTTGCGCGCGCGCCAGCCGTCGATCTGCGCCCACCAGCCGTCGAGGGCCTTGCGGTCGACCTGCGGCGACATCGAGCGCCACAGCCGCACCATGTCCTCGAGCACGTGTCCGCAATCGCCGACGATGCCGATATGGGCGCGGACGTTCTTGTTGATCGAGGACGGGTCGATGTCGACGTGGATCTTCTTCGACTTCGGCGAGAAGGCATCGAGGCGGCCGGTGATCCGGTCGTCGAAGCGCGCGCCGATGCAGATCATGACGTCGCAGTCGTGCATCGTCATGTTGGCTTCGTAGGTGCCGTGCATGCCGAGCATGCCGAGCCACTGCGGGTCGGCCGCGGGATAGGCGCCGAGCCCCATCAGCGTCGAGGTGATGGGATAGCCGGTGAGGCGGACGAGCTCGCGCAGCAGGGCTGACGCCTCCGTGCCGGCGTTGATGACGCCGCCGCCGGTGTAGAAGACGGGCCGCTTGGCCGATGCCATCAGTTCAACCGCCGCGCGGATCTTGTCGATGTCGCCCTTCACGGTCGGACGATAGGTCTTGTGGCCGTTCGACATCGGGCGGGCATAGGAGCCCTTGGCGAACTGGATGTCCTTGGGGATGTCCACGACGACCGGGCCGGGCCGTCCGTTCGAGGCGACGTAGAACGCCTCGTGCAGGATGCGCGGCAGGTCCTCGATGCGCTTCACGAGGTAGTTGTGCTTCGTGCAGTGGCGGGTGATGCCGACCGTGTCGCACTCCTGGAAGGCATCGGATCCGATGAGATGGGTCGGCACCTGGCCGGTGATGCAGACCAGCGGGATCGAGTCCATCATCGCGTCGGTGAGGCCCGTGACGGCGTTGGTGGCCCCGGGGCCCGACGTGACGAGCACGCAACCGACCTTGCCGGAGGAGCGGGCATAGCCCTCGGCGGCGTGGACGGCGCCCTGCTCGTGGCGAACCAGCACGTGCTTGACCTGTTCCTGGTGGAACAGCGCGTCGTAGATCGGCAGCACGGCGCCGCCGGGATAGCCGAAGATGTGCTCGACGCCCTGGTCCTGCAGCGCCTGGACGACCATCTCGGCGCCGGTCATCTGTCGGGTCATCGTCGTACTCCCTGGGGCAAGTGAAGCGCGGGCGCTTCGAGGCTGATCGATCGGTTGGGTGGATGCGTCTGCTACGGGATGGCTTCAGGCAACAAAAAAGGCCCCGTTCGGGACCTTGGATACGGCGCCAGCTCCAGGATCTCGGCCTATGGCCGTCCCGTCTCTGGCGCCCTGCTTACGATAAGGATGTTGCGCACGCGCGCCTCTCCCGGAAACAAAAGTCGGCGGACCGTAGTCGCGCGGCGGCGAGGCGTCAAGGATCATTTCGGCGTGAGCGATGTCATCACGCCATCCGGCCGGGCCTGGCCCGCCCTCGACGCATCGCCATTCCGGCAACCCGCGCCTTCTACCCGCGGGCGCCACGGCAGGCTACACTGGCGCCATGTCCGCGCCCGCCATCCTGTCGCCTGAACCGGCCCGCCGCCTGACCGTCCGCGCCCTCCTGCTCGGGGACCGCATCGACACGACCGGGCTGGAGCGGTCGGACATGATCTCCACGGTGCCCTTCGCGTTCCGCACCGGGGACGAGGGGTTCGTCGTCCTGTTCCGCTACGGGGTGGCCGTGCTCGGCGGCATGTCCCCCCTCGAGGAGGACGACGTGCTGCGCAGGCTCGGCCCGCGGGTGGCCGGTCCCCTGCCCCGCCTCGACGACGAGGTGGCGGTGATCGAGGCCAATCCGGACAAGGAGGACCAGGTTCCTCCCGGCGGCCCGGTGCAGGTGAGGGACGTCTCGCCCGAACGCATCCTCGTCGTCGCGGACGCGCTGGCCAAGAGCGTGGCGCTCGCCCACAACGAGAGGCAGGTGAGCGCGGTCTTCGACGTGATCGACCCGCTGGCGCGCGACCTCGCCCGCGACGGCCGCGTACCGGTGAACCGAAAAAGCATCCTCAAGCTGATCGGCGAGGCTCTGCTCGTCGACCACCGGATGTCCGGCCGCGTCGCCGTCGACGAGAAGCCGGACGTGCTGTGGGACCGGCCGGACCTGGAACGCCTCTACGCGCGGCTCGAGGACGAGTACGAGCTGCGCGAGCGCGCCGGCACGCTCGCCCGCAAGCTGTCGGTCGTGCAGGAGACGGCCCGCGCCCTCACCGACCTCATCGACGCGCAACGCAGCACGCGGCTGGAAGCGACGATCGTTCTGCTGATCGTCTTCGAGATCCTGATCACCTTCTGGCAGATGGCCTTCGGGCTGAAGGGGTAGACGTCAGTCATCGGCCCAGGCCGGGCGCCGGTCGGCGGCGTCGTAGACGGCGAGCTGACGGCGCAGCGGCGAAACCCGGACGCCCTCGCGCCGCAGGAGTTCCGCCTGCCGTTCGACGCCGCCCGGCAGCTTGGGGTTGAGGAAGCCGCCCTTCTTCAGAAGTCTCCACCACGGCGTGAGGCTTTCCCCGTCGTGCCCCCTCGCCCGCATCTCCTCGGCGGCCCGTGCACCCATGTTGGCGAAGATCGCCGTCGAAACCGGGCAGGCCACCGCGACTCCGTGCCGGCGGGCGACGAAGGCCCTGAGATCGTCCAGCGTCATGACTTCGCCCGGCTGGAGGCGACGGACGATCTCATCCACTTCGCGCGGGCTCGACACCACCATGGACCCGCCGCGCGCCTCCGCAAATCCGGGCGCGCCCGGCGGGACGAAGGGCACGATGTGGGGCTCTCTTGCGCTGTTGAGCAGATCGATGGCGCTGCGCTGTCTCGGCATGGTCACCTCCAGGTCCATTGTCCTGGACCAGACCTAGCGGACCCGCGCAGCCGGGTGAATAAGGGTTGTTTGTTCCGGTTTCGTTTCAGTCCCGCCACCCCGCCGCCCGTCCGAGCACGAGGTCCTCGGCCTCGTGCGGCCCGGCCCATGTCCACCCTTCGGCCTGGTGGCGGAACCACGTGAACTGGCGCTTGGCGTAGTGGCGGGTGTCGAGCTTGGCGCGCTCGATGGCTTCGGGCAGGGCCATCTCGCCCTGCAAGGCGCGGATGAGCCATGGCACGCCGTGGGCCCGCATGCACGGCAGAGCGGGGTCGAGCTCGCGGCGGGCCAGCGCGCTCACCTCCTCCAGCGCGCCGAGGCTCATCATCGCGTCGAACCTTGCGTCGATGCGCGAGTAGACGACCTCTCGCTCGGGCGAGAGGAAGATGGCCATTGTCTCGGCAAGGTCGAGCAACCGGCCTTCCCGCTCGCCATGGAAGCTGACCAGCGGCCGGCCGGTCGCCGCGAAAACCTCGAGGGCGCGCAGGATCCGCTGCCGGTCGGTCGGCCGGAGCGTCGCGGCGGTCGCCGGATCGCGGATCCGCAGGTCGTCGTGCAGGGTCTCGACCGGGACGCCCTCGCTCGCCGCGCGGACGGCGGCGCGCACGTCCTCCGGCACGGCCGGTATCCGCGACAGGCCCTCGGTGAGGGCCTTGAAATACAATCCCGTTCCGCCCGTCACGATGGGCAGGCGCCCCTGCCGCCAGACGTCGTCGAGGACAGGCCCGACTTCGCGGCTCCACTCTCCCACCGAATGGTTCAGGGAGGCGTCGACATGGCCGAACAACCGATGCGGGGCGGACGCCTCCTCCTCCGGGGTCGGCCGGGCCGTGAGGGTCCGCAGGTCGCGATAGACCTGCATGGAGTCGGCATTCACGACGACGCCATCCAGCCGCTGCGCGAGGCGCACGGCCAGCGCGGACTTGCCGCTTGCCGTCGGTCCTGCAATGAGGATGGCCCTGAGCCGACCCGCCACGTCATTCGCCCCGCTGCCCGAGTTCACCGCCGATGACCGACGATTCTCCCGCATCCCTCGTCCCGGCCGTGGCCACGCTGGTGTGCGCGCCCGACCGGCCCGTGCTCACCGATGCCCTTCTGGCGCACGCGGCGCAAGGCCTGCCTGCATCCGGTGAGGCCGCGTGGCTGGCGCCCGGCGTCGCCGCCGACATTCCGTTCGTCGCTCCGGCCGGCACCGACATGCGGGTATTGGCCGACACAGTGCGCGCGGCACTGGACGGCGCCCCGGTCGACGTGGTCGCGCAGCCCCGCCGGGACCGCCGCAAGCAGCTGTTTCTCGCCGACATGGATTCCACCATGATCGGGCAGGAGTGCATCGACGAACTCGCCGACCTCGTCGGGCTGAAGGACAAGGTCGCGGCCATCACCGAGCGCGCCATGCGCGGGGAGCTGGCGTTCGAGCCGGCGCTGCGCGAGCGTGTCGCGCTGCTCGCCGGACTTGCGGGGGACGTCGCGGAGCGTCTCATCGCGGAACGCATCACGCTGACTCCGGGCGGCCCCGCGCTGGTGCGCACCATGCGGGCGAACGGCGCCTACACGGCGCTCGTCTCGGGCGGCTTTACGGTCTTCACCGGGCCGATCTCGCGGATGATCGGCTTCCACGAGCACCGCTCCAACCTCCTCCTGCTGGAAGACGGCAGGCTGGCGGGCCGGGTCGCGGAACCGATCCTGGGGAAAGAGGCAAAGCTGGCGTCGCTGATCGAGTTGCGCCAGCGCCACGGGCTTTCCCGGGCCCAGACCATGGCTGTCGGGGACGGCGCCAACGACCTGGACATGCTGGGGGAAGCCGGCCTCGGCGTCGCCTTCCGCGCCAAGCCCGCCGTCGCCGCCGCGGCCCATGCCCGGATCGACCGGGCCGACCTCACCGCCCTCCTCTATGCGCAAGGCTATCGGCGCGACGAGTTCGTGGACGCGTGATCCCGACGGCATACGTCACAGCGCCGTCGCTCGACCGGGCGCTGCCGGCATGAAAAAGGCGGCGATCGCTCGCCGCCTTTTCAGAGACTGGATGTCGCCGCCGCCTATTCGAGGCTGAGCGACACGAAGCGGGGATGCTCGGACTGGGCGCTCATCACGAGAAGGAGCGCCGACTTCCGGCCCTCTTTCTTCAGCGTATCGATGCGCTTGGTCATGGCGTCGGGATTGCCGACCGGCTCCTGCTGGACCTCGAGGATGACGTCGCCCATGGCGATGCGCTTGTCCGCCGCCTGGGTGTTCGGCTCCACGCGGGTCACGACGACGCCCTTGACGTTCTCCTTGATGTTGAAGCGCTTGCGCAGATCGTCCGTGATGGACGACATCTCCATGCCGAGCGCCTTCTTCATCACCGGCTTCTCGGGTTCCGCGGCGGGACCGGTGCTGGCCTTGGCGAGCTTCTCGCCGTCCTCGAGCCGGCCGAGCTTCACCGTCCGGGTGACCTCCTTGCCCTTGCGCATGATGATGACCTCGACGTCCTTGCCCACGGGGGCCTGGCCGACGATGCGCGGCAGATCGCGCGAGTCCTTCACCTCGATGCCATCGAACTTGAGGATCACGTCACCCGCCTCGATGCCGGCCGGCTTGGCGGGGCCCTTCTCGTCGATGCCTGCCACCAGGGCGCCGCGCGGACGGCCGAGGCCGAGGCTCTCGGCGATGCCCTCATCGACGTTCTGGATGCGCACGCCGAGCCAGCCGCGCCGTGTCTCGCCGAACTGCAGGAGCTGGTCGATCACGGGCTTGGCCATCGACGCGGGCACGGCGAAGCCGATGCCGACCGAGCCGCCGGTCGGCGACAGGATGGCCGTGTTGATGCCGATGACCTCGCCATCCATGTTGAACAGCGGACCGCCGGAGTTGCCCTTGTTGATGGACGCGTCGGTCTGGATGTACTGGGCGTAGGACGACTGCTCGGCCGGAATGTCGCGGTTGCGGGCCGAAATGATACCCGCCGTCACCGTTCCGCCGAGGCCGAACGGATTGCCGATGGCCATCACCCAGTCGCCGATGCGCGACTTCTCGCTGTCGCCGAACTTGACCGCCTTCAGCGGCTTGTCGGACTTCACGCGCAGGACCGCGAGGTCGATCTTGGGGTCCTTGCCGACCACCTCGGCCTTCAGCTTGCGGCCATCCGAGAAGATGACCGTGACGTCATTGGCCTCGCCGATGACGTGGTTGTTTGTGATGACGACGCCCGAGGCGTCGATCACGAAGCCGGAGCCAAGGGAGCTCGACCGGCGCTGCGGCCTGTTGCCCTCGCCCTGCTGCCCCTGACCCTGCTGGCCGGGGCTCCGGTTGAAGAACTCGTCGAAGAACTCCTGGAAGGGAGACCCGGGCGGCAGCTGCGGCAGCGGCACGTTGCGCTGCTCGGACACGGTCGTGGCCGCCGAGATGTTTACGACGGCACCGATCACGCTCTCGGCGAGATCGGCGAAGGATTCCGGCGCGGCCCGCGCAAAGGCCGGACCTGATGCGACCGGCAAACCGGCGAGCAGGCCGACCGTGGCTGCGGCGAGCGCGGCGTGACGGACGGATTGGACGAGACGAAGCGCCATGGTGC
>CAZJCW010000243.1:0-6638 GCA_964544365.1 uncultured Alsobacter sp. | reverse complement strand
CTCAGGATGTCGGACGGATCGACGTTCTCCAGTCCAGGGAAGTTCTTCTGGGGCTCGACGATGGCGTAGAAATTCCCGCCATAGGCGACGTCGACGACGAGTTCGCCGATCCCTTCGACATCGGCCGCAATCTGCCGGGAGTGCAGGTAGGAGGCGACGTTGGTGATGCGGACGCTTTCGATATAGCCGTCCTTCTCGACGTAACGGGCCTCGACGGGTCCGGCCGGCGTGTCGATCCGCAGGACGCCTTTCTCGCGCGGGGTCACGAGCCCCCGTTCAAGCGCCATCGTCACGGTGCCGATGGTGCCGTGCCCGCACATGGGAAGGCAGCCCGACGTCTCGATGAACAGGAACGCGATATCGCAATCGTCCCGCGTCGGGGGATAGAGGATAGCCCCGGACATCATGTCGTGGCCGCGAGGCTCGAAGCAAAGGCCCGTGCGTATCCAGTCGTACTCGGCCAGGAAATGCGCACGCTTCTCGACCATCGTTCGCCCGACGAGCGGGGGGCCGCCGCCGGCCACGAGGCGGACGGGGTTGCCGCAGGTGTGGCCGTCGACGCAGAAAAAAGTGTGTGTGGCCATGGGCTTGTGATCTTTGGTTGCGGTTCTGATTCAGATTCAACCGGCCGTCAGAACATCCTGACGAAGCGTCGCGGCGAGAAGGGCGACACGTCGACGGCAGAAGACCGGCGCGCGAGCATATCGGCGACCAGTCGTCCTGTCGCGGCGGACTGGGTGAGGCCGTAATGGCCGTGCCCGAAGGCGTAGACGACGTCCACGGTCGCCGACGAGCGGCCGATCACCGGCAGGGAGTCGGGGATCGACGGGCGGAAGCCCATCCACGTCGTGCCCGTCTCATAGGCAGGCAGGTCGCGCATGAACGTGCGCGCCCTCGTGTGCAGGGCCCGGGAGCGCTCATGGTTCGGGGGGAGGGCCAGCCCCCCCAGCTCCACCGCGCCGCCGACGCGGAGCCCGGTGTCGAGGGGCGTCGCGACGAAGCCGAAGCCGGGAAAGGCGACCGGCCGCGAGATGACGTCGGTGATGCCGGGAAAGCTCACATTGTAGCCGCGCTCGGTGTCCAGCGGCACCCGGTCGCCGAGGCCTGCCGCAAGGTCCTTCGACCACGCGCCGGCGGCGATGACGCAGGAGTCCGTCGGGAGAGGATCCCCGTTGCGCAGGCGAACGGTCACGGGAGGGCCTGCCTCGACACCGGCCACGTCTGCTTTCCGAAACGCCACGCCGCGGGCGAGCGCGGCCTCGAACAGCGCTTCCGTGAGCACGCGAGGGTCGGAGACGTGGGCCGCATCCGGATAGAAGGCTGCGCCGGCGATGGCCTCCGACAGGCCGGGCTCCATCTGGCGCACCTCCTCGGGGCCGATTTCGTCGACGGCGATGCCGAGAGCGCGCTGCGCGTCGAAGTGCGGACGGCTCCTGCGCATCGCATCGCCGTCGGCGAAGGCGAACAGGCCTCCGCGCCGATGGATGTGGCGCGACAGGCCCAGCTCGCCCGACAGCGCGTCCCACGCCGGCAGCGCCTGCATCTGGAGCGATACCAGCGCCTTGACCGAGTGTTCGAGCCGCGACGGCCGTGACGCCGCCACCAGCCTGGCGAGCCACGGCAGGAGTTGCGGCAGGTAACTCGGCCGGATGGCGAGGGGGCCGAGGGGATCCAGCAGGAAACCGGGCACCTGCCGCAGCATCTTGGGGGAGGCGATGAGGTCGATGTCGGTGTGGGCGATCCAGCCCGCGTTGCCGCGCGAGGCCCCGGCGGCCGGTCCCTCCCGGTCGATGACCGTGACCGCGTGTCCCTCGGCCGCGAGTGCGTGGGCACTGGCGAGGCCGACGAGGCCGGCTCCGATGACGATGATCTTCATGCCTGCCTGCTCTGTCCCTCATCCAGACGGGCGCGAAAGAGCCTCGGCCATCCCCGACGGGCCCTGCGGCCCGCGCGGGGATCGCCGCGTGCGTCCCCCGGCCATTCCCGTCCGGGAGACGCGGACCTGCCCTTACTCGGCTGCCATCGCCAGCTGCGGAAGGGCAGGGCGATTTGCAAGCGCCTTGCGGACGACCGCCTCGACATCGGCCCGCTCGGCGCCGACCAGCGGCTGGCGCGGAGCGCGACACCGGTCGTTCGAGCCGATGGCCAGCGCCTCGACGAGCTTGATGTTCTGGACGAGGCGGGCGGACACGTCGAGATCGAGAAGGGGCTGGAACCAGCGGTAGATGGCGACGGCCTCCGCCATCCGCCCCTGCCGGGCGAGCTCGTAGATGGCGACCGTTTCCCGCGGGAACGCGCAGACGAGGCCCGCGACCCATCCATGAGCGCCGACGGCGAGGCTCTCCAGCGCGAGGTTGTCGACCCCGGTGAAGATGCGGAAGCGGTCACCGACGGCGTTGAAGATGCGCGTGACCCGGCGAACGTCGTCCGAACTCTCCTTGACGGCGACGAAGAGCGGGTCGGCGGCCAGTTCGCCCAGCATGGCGGGCGTGATGTCCACGCCGTAGCTGACCGGATTGTTGTAGATCATGACCGGCAGGGCACCGGCCTTCGCGACGGCGCGATAATGCGCCAGGGTCTCGCGGGAGTCGGACTTGTAGGGAACGCCCGGCAGGACCATGAATCCTGCGGCCCCGGCCTTGGCGCCGGCCTCGGCAAGCGCCTGGGCGCGTCGCGTGGCGCCGTCGACCACCGTCAGGAGGACCGGTATCCGGCCGGCGGCGACCCGAACGGCCGTCTCGAGAACGGCGATCTTCTCCTCGGGATCCAGCGTCGATGCCTCGCCGAGCGAACCGCAGACGATGAGGCCGTGGCAGCCTGCATCGACCTGCATCGCGAAGCAGCGCTCCATCTCGGCGACATCAAGCCGGTCGTCGGCGGTGAACTTGGTGGTGACGGCGGGGAAAATCCCGCTCCACTGCGCGGCCATGGCGGACTCCTTCGTCGCGTGTCCAAGGGGCCGTCCCGTGCGAGGGCCGGCATTGCGATGCATGTATATCTGTAATATATCACCAACCGAGCGCCGTCAACGCGCGATGCCATTCCTCGTGGGCAGGAGCAGAAGGTGGAAACCGACAGTCCGTCCGCAAGCCGCCGCGATGGGTTCGTTTTGTCCGATTCATCCATCGAGACCCTGGCCGACCGGGCCTATCGGCTCATCGAGGACGCCATTGTCCGCCTCGATCTCGCCCCGGGGCTGCGGCTGACCGAGCAGGATCTGGCGGACCGCTTCGGCCTGGGCCGCACGCCCGTGCGCGAGGCCGTCCAAAGGCTCGTGGCCGATGCCCTGCTCGTCGTCTATCCCCGCAAGGGGATGGCGGTGGCGCCCATCAACCCGCTCGATCTGGTGCTGGCCCTCGATACGAGGGCCCCGCTGGAGCGGCTGGTCGCCGCCGCGGCGGCGCGCAAGGCCGACGACCGCCAGCGCGCGGCCCTGTCGGCCGCGGCCAAGGCGATCGCGGCCGCGGCGGCGGCCGGCGACGTGCCGGCCTATCTCCGCGAGGATCGCCGCTTCGACCAGGTGATGGGAGAGGCGTCCCGCAATCCCTTCGCCACGCGGGCGCTCGCGCCGCTCCAGACGATGGCCCGCAGGGCGTGGTTCTACTTCCGGCGCGACAACGATCTTCCGGCGGCGGCATCGCTGCATGTGGCCCTCGCGGACGCGATCGCGGCCGGGGATCCGGCGGCCGCGGACGTGGCCGCCGACCGCCTGGTGGCTCATGTGCGGACGGGACTCAAGCAGGCCTTCGCCGATCTCTAGGGCGGGAAAAGCAAGCCTGCGCAATGGCGTAGGCCGATGATCCTGAAAAATCGATTCAGGCTTCGCCGCTGCGGCGAGTGCCGGTCCCGGCGCGGATTTGCCCGTCCGGGTCGACGGCGACGGACAGCCCCGCCAGTCCGGCCTGCACGTCCGCCGGCACGCGCAGCGCCGTGGGTGTCCGCCATCCCATTTCACGGGCCACCACGAGGCCGAGCAGAAGGATCGCGTCGGGTTCGGTCATCAGGAGAGCGGCGGGCGCCTTGCCCGCGTGGACGAGTTCGAGCAGCACGGCGGACGCCGACGACGAGCCGATGGTGCCCGGCAGCGCCAGCACGCGGCCGGCAATGACGACCCCGCGCTCGGGATGGCGCGCATCGATGACCGTCCCGGTCCTCGGATCGACGCCGCCCCAGAAGCTGATGGGGCGCGAGAGGGCGAGCACCGTCCCCTCCGCCGCCGCAGAGCCGGCGAGCAGGACGTCGGCGCGAAGTGGCAGAAGGCCGCCGCCGGCCGCACCGGTCATGTCCACAGGCTGTCCTCCCGCACGAGCCTGCCTGCGACGGCGCTTTCGACGCAGTCCGCGAGGGCGCCGTAGCGCGTGGCGAGCCCGGTATTGCCCGGTGCGTAATGGGCGAACTTGCCCGAATTCGTCATCAGCACCCCGGTGGTCCGCTCGAGGATCGGCGTCACCACGACGCAGGTGTCGGCAACGAACGTGATTCCCTGGCCCTCCAGCTGCGCGCGCGTGCCCTCGGCCTCGATCTCCCGGATCACGTGCCGCCCGGTGCAGGCATAGAAGGGGATCCGAACGGACCGCCCCGCGAGCAGGCCCTTCAGGGCGAGGACCTCGTCGAGCGAGAGGTGCGGACTGCCGATGGCGACCGCGTCGACGCTGTCGCCGTCGGCCGTGGAGAGCCGGTCGTAGGCCTGCCGCAGCATCGGTCCGGTGAGGCGGATCGTCTCGAGCCCGTCGGCGGAGCCCCCGGCGGCCGTGGCGACGTCCGGAGCCTCGGGGGTCACGCCAGCGATATGAAACAGGCCGACGCCTCCGGACGAGGCGGACGCCGCACCGAAGGCCTTCAGCCGATCCTCCGTCGCGAAGCCCTGCAGGCCGTCGACGACGCCGACCGCCGTGCCCGCCTGCAATCCGTACCAGGTGCCGATGACGGGCCAGAAAGCGTCATCGTTCCGCAAGGCGGGCGAGAGGCCCGAGGCGTCCACGATGAAGCGGGCGCGGCGGTTCTCCGCCCGGTGGAGGCCGTAGTCCGGGGCGCGGGCGACGATGGCGCAGGCGATGTCGAGGAAATCGCCATAGCGGTTGGTGCGGGCGCCCAGCACCGAATTGCAGAACACGACGGCATTCGATTCGCCCCAGGCGACGTCCGTTCCCAAAGCGGGGCGATGGCCGGCCTGGTAGGGCGCGCAGGTCCAGGTCGGCGCGCAGCCCATGGCCTCGTAGGCGACCATCATGCGCTTGGCCATGCCGCGTTCGTGCGGCGGCAGGCGGACGCGGGAGCAGCCCACCAGATCGAGCGCGCCGACATTGAGCGTCGACGGCACGGCAACCGTCGCGCCGCCGGCGACGAGGGCCTCGGCAAACAGCGTGCCCGAATCGCCGTGGTAGAGCGCGCCGTCGATGTGGGCAGACGCCACGGGGATCAGGCCCGGTGCGCCCATCAGGCGCGCTGCTTCCGCAACGATTCGCATGGCCATGGCCGCGCCTTCGCCGTGCGCGCCCGAGCCGATGGCCTGTTCTTCAGGGGTGAGCTGGGTCATTCCGTGTCCTTTGCGACCACTATCGGGACCGCGAGGGAACAGCGCAAGCCAGCCGGAGCGTGCGTCCGTCATCCGCCCTTTTGCGGGTGGACGACGGGCCGCGGGCTCCTTGCGGCACCGGGGCTAATCCTGTTTGATCCCGCTCGAACCAAACGGCCGGCGACGGTCACGACTCCGAGGGAGGCATCCGCATGGCGATGACCATGTCCGGCGATTTCGTTTTGCCGGCCGACAAGGCGACCGTCTGGGCGAAGCTCAACGATCCGGACGTCCTCAAGGCGTGCATTCCGGGGTGCCAGAGCCTCGAGAAGACGAGCGACACCTCCTTCGCAGCCACGGCCAAGGTGAAGGTCGGGCCCGTCGGCGCGACCTTCAAGGGCAAGGTGAACCTCACCGACATCGATCCCCCGAACGGCTACCGCATCAGCGGCGAGGGCGAGGGCGGCGTGGCAGGCTTCGCCAAGGGCGGCGCGACGGTGAAGCTGGAGGACGTGGAGGGCGGCACGAAGCTGACCTACGACGTCGAGGCCCAGATCGGCGGCAAACTTGCGCAGCTCGGCGGGCGGCTGATCAACGGCGTCGCCAAGAAGATGGCGGACGAATTCTTCGCCAATTTCGCCAAGGCGGTGAGCCCCGCTGCCTGAGCAAAAGGGCAGGGCAGGGCGGCCAAGCTCGCCGTCCGCCCGCCGATGCCGAACGGTCTTGCTGCGGTGCACCACCCACTGCTGCAAAATTGCCTGAAATCGGCGTCAAATGGGCAGAGAACTCGCCCGGAAAGCCGCTTGACCCGCCATTTCGGGCGGTTCACACTCCGCTTCCAATCGAGAGGGCCGGCTGTGACCCAGCTTCGACCGGCCCATCCCCGATCCCGTTCCGCCGCCGCATCGCGGCCAAGAATCAGACGCCCGCGTGCGTCGTCATCGCTATTTGGAGGAAGAGGCATGGCTCAGGTCACCATGACGGTGAATGGCAAGGCAGTGTCGGGGTCCGTGGATCCGCGGACGCTGCTCGTACAGTTCCTGCGCGAGACCCTGCGTCTCACCGGCACGCATGTCGGCTGCGACACCAGCCAGTGCGGCGCCTGCGTGGTGCATGTCGACGG
>CAZJCW010000242.1:0-6639 GCA_964544365.1 uncultured Alsobacter sp. | reverse complement strand
GGCGCGCCGCAGGCGCGGGAAGGGGATCCAGGGGCCGACGCACCCGTCCTCAGACAACGGGTAGGCCCAGGCGGACGATTGGAGCGCGGAAGAACAGGTGATGGCGGCATACGGGGCGAGGGAGGGGCACGCGAAGCAAGGCTGTCGTCCCCGGCGCGCTTGCCCCCCGTCGTCCCAGCCCGGCGCGCTTGCCTCCGTCGTCCCCGGCGCGCCGCAGGCGCGGGAAGGGGATCCAGGGGCCGACGCACCCGTCCTCAGACGACGGGGCAGGCCCAGGCTGACGATTGGAGCGCTGCAAAACAGGTGATGGCGGCATACGGGGCGAGGGAGGGGCATGCGAAGCAAGGCTGTCGTCCCCGGCCGGAGCGGCGAAGCCGCGGAGGGGAAGGGGATCCAGGGGCCGCCGGGCCGCGCCCATCGTCGGCCTTGCTGCCGCCACGGACGGTCCGGCACACTGCGCCACGGGGGCGTCGCGTGGTCCTGGATCGAGCCGTGAAGTGAGGTGTCATGCCGTCGAGCTTCTTCTCCGACATGCTCTCCACCCTGACCGACCGCAGCCGGGC
Organism: uncultured Alsobacter sp.; assembly: GCA_964544365.1. GTDB lineage: Bacteria > Pseudomonadota > Alphaproteobacteria > Rhizobiales > Beijerinckiaceae > Alsobacter. Next base: position 6,076 of record CAZJCW010000242.1, on the reverse strand, counting down.
GCTGCTCGGCCTGCCGCGCGGGCCCATCGCCGGGGCGGACCTGCCGAAATACGCCGACCAGCTCCTGTCCCGCCGTGGCGAGGCCTCCGGGGTGGCTCTGGCACGCACCATCCTCGACGGCTACCGCTCCGCCACGCCCGCCGCGCGGCTCGCCTTCCTGTCCGCGCTGGCGGAACGGTTCGGCCCCGACCCCGACCGGCTCGAGGCCGCCATCGCCGCCTGGCGCGACAGGGGCGATGCCGACTCGGCCTCCGACCTCGCGCTGGCCGCCGAGGCCCGCCGGCAGGAGCTGTTCCGCCGGCTGAACCTGTCGCCGGGGGGCACGTCGGCCCTCGTCCGGATGCGCGCGGATCTCCTCGCGCTGCTGGCCGACCATCCGGAACTCGGCTGCGTCGACCGCGACTTCACCCACCTCTTCGCGTCCTGGTTCAACCGGGGGTTTCTCGTGCTGCGCCATATCGACTGGACCACCCCGGCGAACATCCTGGAGAAGATCATCCGCTACGAGGCGGTGCACGAGATCCGCGACTGGAACGACTTGCGCAATCGTCTGGAGCCGACTGACCGGCGGTGCTTCGCCTTCTTCCATCCCCAGCTGGTCGACGAGCCGCTGATCTTCGTCGAGGTGGCCCTCACCACGGAGACGCCCGCCGCCATCGCCCCGCTCCTGGACATCGACCGCAAGCCGATCCCGGCGGCCGAGGCCAACACGGCCGTGTTCTACTCGATTTCCAATACCCAGCAGGGACTTGCCGGCGTTTCCTTCGGCAATTTCCTGATCAAGCAGGTGGTGGAGGACCTCAAGCGCGAGCTGCCGAACCTGAAGACCTTCGTCACCCTGTCGCCCGTCCCCGCCTTCGCGTCCTGGGTGAAGGCCCAGCGCGAGGCCCCCGCGGAGTCCCTGCTCGACCCCGCCGTCCTGCGCGCCCTCGCCGTGCTGGACGATCCGGGCTTCGTCGCCGATCCGGCCCGCGCGGAGGCCGCCCGCCGGGCCATCCTGCCGGCCGCCGCCGCCTATTTCCTCAAGGCGAGCACGTCGCGCGGCCGCCCGGTCGATCCGGTCGCCCGTTTCCACCTCGGCAACGGCGCGCGGCTGGAGCGGCTCAATCCTCTCGGCGACCTGTCCCCCAAGGGACTGCGCCAGTCCTTCGGCCTGATGGTCAACTATTGCTATGACCTCGACGAGATCGAGGCCAATCACGAGGCCTTCGCGGAGAAGGGCACGGTGGCGGCGTCCCGGGCCGTCCACAGGGCCCTGAAGGCGGACCTTGCCGAAGGATCGCCTCCGCTCGCCGCCCCGGCCTGAACCGTCCCGTGGCCTGCGGGCTGTCCTGTGCAGCCCGCCAAGCCTCTCAGGTCTTGCCGCCGCGCACCAGCCGCAGGCCCCTTGCGCTGGTCGGAACATCGGGTGGGGGCGGATCGGCGAGATCGGGATAGTAGGCCTCGCAACGCCTCAGCGGGTGCGACTGCGCGCCGCGCGGACAGGCCGACGCGATCGCCTCCAGCACGTCACGAAGGTCCGCCTCAGCGCCGAACCGCTCGGCCAGCACGGCAAGACGGTACCGCCCGATGCGCGGACAATCCCGGCACGCGAACCGGACGATGACGTAGGGATAGTCCCGCAGGCGGCGACGCATGGGAACAGAAAGAGAACAACTTCCGCGCGCGGTCAAGAACCCCGGCCGCGCTCCCTGCGTCCTGCCGTTGCGCCGCCCGGCGGGGCGGGCGCCGGTCGATCAGCCGCCGAGGCCCGTCGCGTTCAGCATCTGCCGCACGAGCGACAGTTCGGCGCCGCCGGTGGGCGTCGTCCGGCTCACGAAGTCGAACACCACGCCGTCCTGCATGCCGTAGCTCGCGACGCGCTCGACCTTCATGTTCTTGTTGAAGTTCACCGCGATCACGCGCTGGTCGACGATCGCCGGCTGCATGAACTTGAACCGCTGCGACTTCATCTGCGTGATGTAGTACCAGGTCTGGTTGCCGACGGTCGACACGGTCGAGGGCGTTCCCAGTGTCGCCAGCACCGTCTCGGCGGACGTGCCGGGCTTGAGCTCGGCGAGTGTCTTTTCGTCGGCCACGTACCCGCTGACGATGGGCTCGCTGTTGCAGGCCGAAACGGCCAGTCCCGCCGCCACGGCGACCGCCAGTCGCATCGCCACGCCCCCGGCCCGGCCGGAGACGAGCAGGCGGCTGAAGGTGCGATCAGGACGCTGCATGCGAAACTCCTTCGGACAGGACAGGCTCAGCGAAGACGGGCACGGCGAGGACAACCGAATCGAGCCTGCGCGGAGGATTTCCCTTGCAGGCTCAAGCGGTGATGCCGTAACCCGCCACCATGGCAAATGCAAGGAGCCGGCGGCCCCGCATCGGCCACGGCCCTTGCGGCCCGTCCTGTCTCTCCTATCTCCTGCGAGACGATGATCCTGGGATTGTTCCGACGCCGCGACCCCAACGCCGCCCTCGTCGACGGGCTGTACCTCGCCCTGTCGGATGCGTCGCGGCGACCGGGGTTCTATGCCGATCTCGGCGTGCCCGACACGGTCGAGGGCCGGTTCGACCTGCTCACGCTGCACGCCTATGTCGCCTTGCGGCGGCTCAAGGCCCTGCCGCCGCCGGCCGGCGATCTGGCGCAGGATCTCGTCGACGCGATTTTCCGCCACTTCGACATGGCGCTCCGCGAACTCGGCGTCGGCGACATCAGCGTGCCAAAGCGCATGAAGGATCTGGCCGGCGCGTTCTACGGTCGGGGCAAGGCGTATGAGCAGGCGCTCGGCGACGACGCTGCGCTGGTCGAGGCGCTGTCGCGCAATCTCTTCGCCGGCCGTCCGTCCGTCGCGGCGGCGCCCGCCCTGATGGCGTCCTATGTGCGATCGGCCATCGCCAGCCTCGACGGTGCGGACTTCGAGGCGTTCGTCACCGCTCGGCTGCCTTTCCCGCCGCCGCCCTCGCCTCCGGGAGCGCCGTCATGAGCGCCGAACTGCCCCTCTCGCGGCCCCTGCTGATCGACGCGATCCCCGGCGCGGGAGTCGACGTCACCGTCGAGGCGACACCCGAGGAGCGCGCCCGGCTTGCCCGCGACTACAACCTCGCCTCGATCGACAGGCTGGTGGGAACGTACCGGGTCGAAAAGCGCGGACGCACGGTCCACGTCACCGGATCCGTCAGGGCTGCCGTGATGCAGGTCTGCGTGGTCAGCCTCGAACCGTTCGAGGCGCAGGTGGACGAACCGGTGGCGATCCGGTTCGCCGAGCCCGTCGCGCCGGGCCGGGAGGAGGAGGGCGGCGAGCACGAGGTGCAGATCGACGCGCCCGATCCCATCGTCAACGGCCGGATCGACCTGGGCGGGGTCACCGCCGAATTCCTCGCCCTCGGGCTCGACCCCTATCCCCGCAAGCCGGGCGTCGACTTCGCCTGGGGCGAGGGCGAGGCCGGAGACGAGTCGCCGTTCGCGGCGCTCGCCGGCCTGAAACGGCCGGACAAGGCGTGATCGGGCCGGGAAATCAGTTGCCTCGCCCGGCTGCTCAGCTATTGTCCGCGCTCCTTGGCGGGAGGCGCTTCGGCCCCCGCGATCCGTCGTCCGAAGGCCAGATTCGCAGCTCATGACCCGACCGGTGAGGATAGCGCTGGACGCAATGGGCGGCGATCACGGGCCCTCCGTCGTGATCCCGGGAGCGGCGATCTCGCTTCACCGTCATCCGGACAGCAGTTTCGTCATCTTCGGCAACGAGTCGCTGTGCGCTCCGGTGCTCGACCAGCATCCGAAGCTGAAGGCGGTCACCACCTTCCATCACACCGAAGTCGCCGTCCGCATGGACGACAAGCCGAGCCAGGCCTTGCGCCAGGGGCGCCGCGTCTCGTCGATGTGGCGCGCCATCGAGGCGGTGAAGCGGGGCGAGGCGGACGTCGCCGTCTCCGCCGGCAATACCGGCGCGCTGATGGCGATGGCGAAGTTCTGCCTGCGCACCATGGCGCACGTGGACCGGCCCGCCATCGCCGCGATCTGGCCGACGATGCGCGGCGAGAGCATCGTGCTCGACGTCGGCGCCACCATCGGCGCCGATGCCCGCCATCTGGTCGACATGGCGGTGATGGGATCGGCGATGGCCCGCATCGTCTTCGACATCGACCGCCCGACCGTCGGCCTCCTCAACGTCGGCGTCGAGGAGATCAAGGGCGTCGAGGAGGTCAAGTCGGCCGGCCGGATGCTGCGCGAGCATGACTTCGCCCACATGAACTATGCCGGCTTCGTCGAGGGCGACGACATCGGCAAGGGCGCCGTGGACGTCGTCGTCACCGAGGGTTTCGCCGGCAACATCGCCCTCAAGACCGCCGAGGGCACCGCCCGGCAGATCGCGTCCTATCTGCGCTCGGCCATGAGCCGCACGCTGATGGCGAAGATCGGGTACCTGTTCGCGAAGGGCGCGTTCGACGCGCTGCGCGACAAGATGGATCCCCGCAAGGTCAATGGCGGGGTCTTCCTCGGGCTCGACGGCATCGTCATCAAGAGCCACGGCGGGACCGACCCGACCGGCTTCGCCGCGGCCGTCGACCTTGGATACGACATGGTCAAGCACGACCTCATGGCCAAGATCCGCGAGAGTCTGGAGGCGAGCATCCCCAGCGCGGCCCCGGTATCGCCGGGAGAGGAGACACACGCGTGACGCTGCTGCGATCCGTGGTCGTTGGCTGCGGGCACTGCCTGCCCGAGCGACGCCTGACCAATGCCGAGCTGTCCCAGAGCGTCGAGACGACCGACGATTGGATCGTCGAGCGCACCGGAATCCGCGAGCGGCGCATCGCCGGAGACGGCGAGACGACCTCGGTCCTGGCGACCCGGGCCGCCCGCGCCGCGCTCGACGACGCCGGCCTGACGGCGGACGCCATCGACCTCGTGATCGTCGCCACCGCGACCCCGGACTTCACCTTCCCGGCCACCGCCACGCAGGTGCAGGCCGCGCTCGGCATCACCCGCGGTGCGGCCTTCGATCTGCAGGCCGTCTGCTCGGGCTTCGTCTACGCGCTGACCACGGCCGACAAGTTCCTGATCTCCGGCTCGCACAAGCGGGCTCTGGTGATCGGCGCCGAGACGTTCTCCCGCATCCTCGACTGGGAGGACCGCACGACCTGCGTGCTCTTCGGGGACGGCGCCGGCGCGGTCGTCGTCGAGGCGCAGCCCGGCGCGGGCACGATCGCCGACCGCGGCGTGCTCAGCACCCACCTGCGCGCGGACGGCCGCCATGTCGACAAGCTCTATGTCGACGGCGGTCCCTCCGCGACCGGGACCACCGGGCATCTGCGCATGGAGGGGCGGGAGGTGTTCCGCTACGCGGTCACCTTCCTCGCCGAGGTCATCGAGGACGCCTTCCGGGCGACCGGGCTCACCGCCGCCGACATCGACTGGTTCGTTCCGCACCAGGCCAACCGCCGGATCATCGAGGCGACGGCCCGGAAGCTCGGCATCGATCCCGCCCGCGTTGTCATGACGGTGGGCGAGCATGGCAACACGTCCGCGGCGTCGATTCCTCTCGCGCTGAGCGCGGCCTGCGCCGACGGGCGCATCAGGAAGGGCCAGCTGGTCCTGATCGAGGCGATGGGCGGTGGTTTCACCTGGGGCTCGGCGCTGATCCGCTGGTGACGAATTCGCAGATTCGCATCGCCCTGACGGTCAGGTTGTCGTTGACCATGCCGTTCCGGCGGACTAGCCTTGTATCCCACTGAAATCTCCTGCTCTTTTCGAGGAGATTCAGGGGTTGAGCACTGTGCGGCGGCAAGTTGGGGGGCATTGTGTCGGATCGGACGATCACCCGGGCTGAACTGAGCGAGGCTGTGTATCAGCGGGTGGGCCTATCGCGGACCGAATCCGCGGCGCTCGTCGAGCTCGTGCTGAAGGAACTGTCGGACTGTCTGGCCCGCGGCGAGACGGTGAAGCTGTCGTCCTTCGGCTCCTTTGTCGTGCGCTCCAAGGGCGAACGCGTCGGCCGCAACCCGAAGACCGGCGTCGAAGTGCCGATCGAACCGCGTCGCGTGATGGTGTTCAAGCCTTCGAATATCCTGAAGGCGCGAATCAACGGCCTCG
>CAZJCW010000241.1:0-6651 GCA_964544365.1 uncultured Alsobacter sp. | reverse complement strand
CGATCACGCTCATCGCGTAGTCGAGATAGCTGCGCTTCATCTCGTCGGTGATGGAAACGGGACGGATGTCCTGTTCGCCGGGTCCGCGAGCGCCCTTGTCGTCTTCGTTAGCCAAAACGCAATCCGATCTTGTCGTGGTGCGTGGCTTTTATCCGATTCACGCACGAAAAGCCAACTGAACCCCACTCTCCACAGGATCGAATTCTTCTTTTATTTCAGATCCTTACTCCGTGGCGGGACCCGCAACGCCCAGCACGGCCGGCGCATGGGTCCCCATCGATCCGGCCACGGGGCGAAAAAGCGACTGCCGCGGCCCCCCTTACGGACCTGCCCGAGGTTGCCCTGCGTCCCGTGCCGCCAGTGGCAGCGCTCGAGGTCGCTTTCCGGTGCCAGGCTTAGGCCGGCTTGCCAGCGGAGCACGGGCGTCGTCTCTTAGGGCACACGCCCGGAGGCCTCATGCTCACGGACTACCTGACATCCGCGCTGGTCACCCTGCTCGTGACCGTCGATCCCCCTGGCCTTGCACCCATTTTCCTCGGAATCACCCCGGGCATGTCCGACGAGGCCCGTCGGCAGGTTGCGATTCGCGCGACGATCATCGCCGGCGCGATCATGAGTGCCTCCGGTTTCGTCGGCGCCCAATTGCTGGATGCGCTCGGGATCTCGCTGCCGGCCTTCCGGATTGCAGGCGGCCTGCTGCTGTTCTGGATCGCCTTCGAGATGGTGTTCGCGCGCCGGAACGAGCGAAAGACGGCCCATGCCGAGCAGGCGGTGACGCTGGATCACATCCGCAACGTGGCCGCTTTTCCCCTCGCCATCCCGCTGATGGCGGGTCCTGGCGCGATCACCGCGACGATCCTTCTGGCGGGTCGCGCCCAAGGCGATCCCATCAAGCTCGGCATCCTGATGGCCGTGATCGCCTTCGTGATGGTCTCCTGCCTCGGCGTTTTCCTGGCTGCGGGGCGCATCTCGAAATGGCTCGGCGTCACGGGCAACGTGGTTCTGACGCGACTGCTCGGCGTCATCCTCGCGGCGCTGGCCGTGCAATTCGTCGCCGACGGCGTCCGGGCCATGGTGACGGCGGGCTGAAGCGGCGCATGGTCCACCGGCCCCGAGCAACCGCGACGACGCCACGGAGGAACGAGGGCATCGGCCAGGCTAGAGAGACCTGAGCAGTCCCTCCATCAACCGGGCCCGGGGAACGATCGACGAAACGAAGCCGTGCTCGTGCAGCGTATGAGCCCCCTCGCCGTCGATGCCGAGTCCGTCCAGGGTCGGAATTCCCAGCGCGGCCGTGAAATTTCCGTCGCTCCCGCCGCCCGTCAGCGGCACGTCGACGAGATCGAACCCGAGCCCCGCCGCGATGCCGCGTGCGGTCTCGTAGAGCGCCGCGACGTCCGGTGTCTTCTCGTAGGGCGGACGGTTCATGGCGCCCGTCACAGTGATCCCCACATCGGGATCGAAGGCCCGCAGCCCAAGGATCCGCTTCGCGAACTCCTCGCCATCCGCCACGGTGACAACCCTCAGGTCGACGGAAAAGCGGGCGTGCTGCGGGATCACGTTGGCCGCCGTCCCGCCCGTCATCGTCCCGACCGTGGTGGTCACACCCCGCCCGTAGTCCGTCATGCCCTCGACCTCGAGAATCTGGCGCGCGGCCTCGCGGATGGCGCTGCGCCCGTCGGCATGACGGGCGCCGGAATGAGCGGGACGGCCTTCGAGAACCACGTCGAAACGCCCGACGCCCTTGCGCCCGGTGACACAGCGCCCGCCGTCGCGGGCCGGTTCGGTCACGAGGACATGCGAAGCCCGGCGTCCGAGAGTCTCGATGAGGTCGCGGGTCGTCGGCGACCCGATCTCCTCGTCGGGCGTGAAGACGAAGGTCATCGGCTTCGAACGGCCGCTTCGGGCCGCCACGCGGAAAGCGGCGAGAGCCAGATAGGCGCCACCTTTCATGTCATAGAGCCCGGGGCCGTAGAACCGGTCGCCTTCGCGTCGGATCGGCAGGTCGCGCGCCAGCGTCCCGATCGGGTGAACGGTGTCGACATGCGACAGGACCAGCGGTCCAGGTCCCGATGTCGGCGGCCCGGCGCGCATGACGAGGACATCGCCGAGGCCGTCTCGACCGGGGATGCGCTCCACCACGATGGCGCCGTCGCCGGACACCTCGGCTGCGACGGTGTCCAGCATGCGGTTCACGGCCTCGGGGGCAGAGGTCGGGCTCTCGATCGCCACCCAACGGGAGATCCCCGCCACCATGGCTTCGGTTTCGTAGTCGCTCATCGCCGGGTTCCGCCTGCCTGCCGCACCGGGGACGACCCTAGAGCGCGGCGGCGCGTCCGTCACCCGGCAGGGGTTCGACGAGGCGACGGTAAAGGTGCCACGTCGTGTGGCCGAGGATCGGAAGCACGACGATCAACCCGATGAAGGCAGGCAGCGCGGCGAAAATGAGCAGGATCACCACCACCGCCGCCCATCCGACCATCGGGCCCGGATTGCTCACGACGGCGCGCACACTCGTGATCATCGCCGTGATGAAGTCCACGTCGCGATCGAGCAGCAGGGGGAAGGACACCACCGTCAGCGAGAAGAGCACCAGCGACAGCACGGCGCCGACGCCGTTGCCGATCGCCAGGAACAGCAGGCCCTCCGGCGTTGTCACGAGCGTCGTGAGGAAGTCGCCCATGGCGAAGGACTGGAACCCGAAGAACAGGGCGATCAGCAGGCGGATCTGGTACATCCACAGGATGAACACGAAGACGCAGACGAAGGCCATCCAGCCGAGTTCGCGCCGGCTCTGCGCGAAGACGATGCCCAGCACCCGCTCCCAGCGGACCGTCTCTCCCCGCTCCCGAAGCCGGGACACCTCGTAAAGCCCGGTGGCCACGAACGGCCCGATCAGGGCAAAGCCGGCCGCGAGCGGGTAGACGAGATAGAGCATCCCCCAGGATGCCGCCGCCATCACCATGACCAGGCCGCCAAGAGCGTAAAGTCCGCCGAAAAACAGGCCGATCAACGGTTGCGCCTGGAAATCACGAATGCCGGCCGCGAAGGCATCGGCCACGTCCTGGCGCGTGATGGTGCGAATTTTCGGATCGCCGCTGGCAGCCGCCTCACCGCGCACCCCGCCCGCGTCCAGTTCTGCATCACTCATGGCGCGATGTCCCCCTCCATGCCCGGCTCGTCTCGGCCGGCGAACCCGTCACGGCTCGGGGGCAGCCGTCCGGCGCCAACGCGCCGGACCCGAGTGTGCCACACCGACCACCCGCTTCAAGCGACAAGGTTCACGACCAAACGGGGGACCCGCCCTGCTCCTCGTCATGGACGACACGCCGAAAGGGACGAAAGAGGCGAAAGAGGCGAAAGGGTCGCGCGTCTCAGCGATTGCCCGGGGCGATTCTCGCCGACCGGCGCGTTCTCCCGTACCGGACGACGCGTGACGCACCGTTCCGTTCCGAAAGGGCGAACTGTGCCGCCGCTTCCTGGCATCCGGACAGGGAGAGGCCGTCACCACCGAGGAGCACGGCGCGCCGGGGATCCCCTCCGGCGGCCTACCGGGGCACGCGGACCGCTCCCGCAGTCGGTCGTCCGGTCCAGGCCGCCCCCCGGGCGGGCTCCTGCGCTGGCCGCCGCCCTTCGGCGATCAGAACGGGATATCGTCGTCGAGGTCACCGGCCGGTCGCCCGCCCGTCGGCGCCGGGCGACGTTCCATGGGTGATGAGCGACCGAAATCGCCGCCCCCGGAGCTGCTGCCGACGGAGCGTCCGCCGGACGCGCCGCCATAATCGTCCTCGCCGCCACCCTGACCGCGGCCGTCGAGCAGCGTCAGCTCGCCGCGAAAGCGCTGCAGGACGACCTCGGTCGTCTGCCGTTCCGCCCCGGTCTTGTCGGTGAACTTGCGCGTCTGCAGCGCGCCCTCCAGGTAGACCTTGGACCCCTTCTTCAGGTACTGCTCCGCGATCCGCGCCAGATTTTCGTTGAAAATCACGACGTTATGCCACTCGGTGCGCTCCTTGCGCTCCCCGCTGGCCTTATCCCGCCACGTCTCCGAAGTCGCCACGCTGAAATTGACCACGGGCTCGCCGCTACCCAAGCGCCGCACCTCGGGATCGCGCCCCAGATTGCCGACCAGGATCACCTTGTTGACGCTACCCGCCATCGTATTCTCCCATCAATCGCGCGACGACCATATCCGCCAAGCGAACCGAAGCACGCATCGACCGCCTCGCCGGCACGGGTTATCCACACAAGCGGGATGTCGCTTCATCGGCGACGCCAATGAAAGTTATCCACATGGTCGGACGGCCACGGTTCCGTTTGTTCTTGTTGTGTTCTTATCACCGCTCTGCTACACGGGCAAGTGACGGATTGACCTGTTGCTCTGCGTTTCGTCGCACTAGGTAATGGGAGCCGAGCCCGGGCGACCCCCAGCCGCGTTCGCCCGGAAAAGGGCGGAACGTCTGCATGACTTCGTCGCCCCGGGCCTCCTGCCAAGCTTCAGAGACCAAAATGGCATCGATCGACGATCTCTTCGACAAGGCGGCCCGCTTGGGCGATGCGCGCGTGATCGCTATTCGCGGAGCCCGTGAGCACAATCTGAAGAACGTCGACCTGACGATACCGCGGGACAAGCTGGTCGTTTTCACCGGCCTGTCCGGATCGGGAAAGTCTTCGCTGGCCTTCGATACGATCTATGCGGAAGGTCAGCGCCGTTACGTCGAGAGCCTGTCGGCCTATGCCCGGCAGTTTCTGGAAATGATGCAGAAGCCGGACGTCGATCAGATCGACGGATTGTCGCCGGCCATTTCCATCGAGCAGAAAACGACGTCGAAAAATCCCCGTTCGACGGTCGGGACCGTCACCGAGATCTACGATTACATGCGCCTGCTCTGGGCGCGGGTGGGCATACCGTATTCGCCGGCCACCGGCCTGCCCATCGAGAGCCAGACCATCTCGCAGATGGTGGACCGCGTCCTCGCCCTGCCGGAAAAGACCCGCCTCTTCCTTCTGGCGCCGGTGGTGCGAGGACGAAAAGGTGAGTATCGAAAGGAGCTTGCCGATTTCCAGAAGCGCGGATTCCAGCGCGTCAAGGTGGACGGCGCCTTCCACGAGATCGCGGACGTCCCGGCTCTCGACAAGAAGCTCAAGCACGACATCGACGTCGTCGTCGACCGGCTCGTGGTCCGCCGGGACATCGCCTCGCGACTCTCCGAGAGCTTCGAGACCGCGCTCGAACTGGCAGACGGCATCGCAGTCGTGGAGTTTGCCGACGAGAAGACAGAGAAGGGCGAAGCCCGTCGTCTGATCTTCTCGCAGAAGTTCGCCTGCCCCGTCTCTGGCTTTACGATCCCGGAGATCGAGCCCCGGCTGTTCTCCTTCAACAACCCGTTCGGCGCTTGCCCGGCCTGCGACGGCCTGGGCCACGAGATGGCGATCGACGCGATGCTCGTCATCCCCGACGAGACGCAGACGCTGCGCGGCGGAGCGGTGGCTCCGTGGGCGCGCTCGACGTCGCCCTACTACGGTCAGACGCTGGCGGCCCTGGGCCAGCACTTCGGCTTCAAGCTCACCACCAAGTGGTGCGACCTCCCGAGCAAGGCCCGCGACGTCATCCTGTATGGCACCGGCGACGAGAAGGTGCGCTTTGCCTATGACGACGGGCTGCGAGCCTACGAGGTCAACAAGCCGTTCGAGGGCGTCATCCGCAACCTGGAGCGCCGCTGGAAGGAAACAGAGAGCGACTGGGCGCGCGAGGAAATCGGACGGTTCATGTCCGAGACGCCCTGTGCCGCATGCGGCGGCCATCGGCTGAAGCCCGAGGCTCTGGCGGTCAAGATCGACGGCGAGCACATCGGCATGGTGTCCAGGCTGTCCGTGCGCGACGCTCATGGCTGGTTCGGGCGCCTGCCGGCCGCCCTCGACGCCAAGCAGACGGAAATCGCCGGGCGCATCCTGAAGGAAATTCGCGAGCGTCTCTCCTTCCTGCTCGACGTGGGGCTCGACTACCTGACGTTGTCGCGCGGATCGGGCACGCTCTCCGGAGGCGAAAGCCAGCGTATCCGCCTCGCGTCGCAGATCGGGTCCGGGCTGACCGGCGTGCTCTACGTGCTCGACGAGCCGTCGATCGGCCTGCACCAGCGCGACAACGAGCGGCTTCTGCTGACCTTGAAGCGCCTGCGTGACCTCGGAAACAGCGTGATCGTCGTCGAGCACGACGAAGACGCGATCCTCCAGGCGGATCATGTCGTCGACGTCGGCCCTGGAGCCGGCATCCATGGCGGCAGGATCGTGTCCCAGGGAACGCCGGGCCAGATCATCGCCGACAAGAACTCGCTCACGGGCCGGTACCTCAAAGGCGACCTGTCCGTCCCCGTGCCGGCCAAGCGGCGCAAGCCGCAGAAGGGACGCATGCTGCGCATCACCGGCGCGCGGGGCAACAACCTCAAGGGCGTGACAGCCGAGATCCCTCTCGGAACCTTCACCTGCGTCACCGGCGTCTCGGGCGGCGGCAAGTCGACGCTTGTCATCGACACGCTCTACAAGGCGGTCGCCCGCCGGCTCAACGGAGCGCTGGAGCATCCGGCCCCCTTCGACACGATCGAGGGCCTCGAACACCTCGACAAGGTCATCGACATCGACCAGTCGCCCATCGGG
>CAZJCW010000240.1:0-6910 GCA_964544365.1 uncultured Alsobacter sp. | reverse complement strand
AGGGCGACCTTCATGATCTCCTCGGTGATCCCCGCGATCTTGATGTCCATCTGCAGCGAGGTGATGCCCTGCGCCGTGCCGGCGACCTTGAAGTCCATGTCGCCGAGATGGTCCTCGTCGCCGAGGATGTCGGAGAGCACGGCGTAGCGCTCACCCTCGAGGATGAGGCCCATCGCGATGCCCGCCACCGGGGCGCGCAGCGGCACGCCGGCATCCATGAGGGCGAGCGAGGATCCGCACACCGTCGCCATCGACGAGGAGCCGTTCGACTCGGTGATCTCCGAGACGAGGCGGATCGTGTACGGGAACTCGTGGTGCGGCGGCAGCATCGGCCGGATGGCGCGCCAGGCGAGCTTGCCGTGGCCGATCTCGCGACGGCCGGGCGAGCCCATGCGGCCGGTCTCGCCGACGCTATAGGGCGGGAAGTTGTAGTGAAGGAGGAACGTCTCCTTGTAGGTGCCTTCCAGCGAGTCGATGTACTGCTCGTCGTCGCCCGTGCCGAGCGTGGCGACGACCATCGCCTGCGTCTCGCCGCGCGTGAACAGCGCCGAACCGTGGGTGCGCGGCAGGAAGCCGGCCTCGGCGACGATCGGACGCACCGTCTTCACGTCGCGGCCGTCGATGCGCACGCCCGTGTCGAGGATGTTCCAGCGGACGATCTTGGCCTCGGCGTCCTTGAACACGCCGCCGACGAGGATCTTGTCGAGCGGGGTCTCGGCGCCCTCGCCGCACAGCGCGTCCATGACCTTGGCCTTGGCGGCCGCGACCTTGTCCTGGCGCTCCTGCTTGACCGGGGTCGTGAAGGCGTCGCGCAGGTCGGCCTCGACCAGCGCCATGATCTTCTTCTCGATCTCGGAGTGATCCGGGGTCTGGAAGTCGCGCGGCTCCTTGGCGGCACGCTCGGCGAGCTTGATGATCGCGTCGATCACGGGCTGGAAGCCCTTGTGGCCGTGCATCACCGCGCCGAGCATCACGTCCTCGGGCAGCTCCTTGGCCTCGGACTCCACCATCAGCACCGCGTCGGCCGTGCCGGCGACGACGAGGTCGAGCTGGCTGTCGGCCATCTCGGCGATGGTCGGGTTGAGGCGCAGCTGGCCGTTGATGTAGCCGACGCGGGCCGCGCCGACCGGGCCCATGAAGGGCACGCCGGACAGCGTCAGGGCGGCGGAGGCCGCGACCATGGCGACGACGTCGGGGTCGTTCTCGAGGTCATGCGACAGCACGGTCACGACGACCTGCGTCTCGTTCTTGTAGCCGTCGACGAACAGCGGGCGGATCGGGCGGTCGATCAGGCGGGAGACCAGCGTCTCCTTCTCCGTCGGGCGTCCCTCGCGCTTGAAGTAGCCGCCGGGAATGCGGCCGGCCGCGAAGGCCTTCTCCTGATAGTTCACCGTCAGCGGGAAGAAGTCGATCCCGGCCTTCGGCGACTTGGCGGAGACGACGGTGGCCAGAACGGTGGTCTCGCCATAGGTGGCGAGCACGGCACCATCGGCCTGGCGGGCGATTTTTCCAGTCTCGAGCACGAGCTTGCGCCCGGCCCACGTGAGCTCAACACGTTGGATGTCGAACATTTCGATCCTTTGCCTTCCCGGCCGGACCGACGCCATGAGCAAGACGGCGGGATGCTTGCGGAGAGTCCGTAAGCATCCGGCGATCCTGCCATGAACCGTCGGCCGGCCTGTTCATGCGGACGGTGGCACCATGCCAGCGCCCGATCGTGTGCCCGCCCGGTCGGTGCGGGTACGCGCTTCCGGAGCCGTACTCCGGGACAGGACGCCTCTCGGCATCGCCCCGACGAACTCCCATCGACCCCGGCCGGACGCCAAGCGGCGCGGCGAGGGCACCATGATGCGGCGAAGATTCGCCGCATCGTCCTGCGGCCGGCGAAAGGCCGGCGCGTCGGCGCTCAGCGGCGAATGCCGAGCCGCTCGATCAGCGTGCGATAGCGCGCCTCTTCGATGCGCTTGAGGTAGTCCAGCAGCGAACGGCGCTGCGACACCAGCTTCAGGAGGCCGCGCCGGGAATGGTTGTCCTTGGCGTGGGTCTTGAAGTGCTCGGTGAGATTGGTGATGCGCTCGGTCAGGATGGCGACCTGGACCTCCGGGGATCCGGTGTCGTTGGCCTTCGTCGCGTAGTCCTTGATGAGCTGCTGCTTGCGCTCGGCGGTGATCGACATCGGTCTGTCCTTGCTCTTGGTGTTGTTGGGCGGCCGCGCCGGGATGTCGTCCAGCGCGGTCAAGCGAGACACCGCCCGGGCCAGGGGCGCGGACGGTTGCGCGGCTTATACACGAAAGAGGAGCCTTTGCCAGCGGATTTGGCCGCGGACGCGCGGGGCGGCATGATGTCCCGGCCATCGGGGGTGCCCAATGCTGTTCATGGTGATCGAAACATTCGAGCGTGGCGACATGCGGCCGACCTACCGTCGCCTCCGGGACGCCGGCCGCGGCCTGCCGGAGGGGCTGCGGTATGTCGACAGCTGGGTCGAGGCGGGAATGGGCCGCTGCTTCCAGCTCATGGAGTGCGAGGATGCGGCCCTGCTGCAGGAATGGGTGCTTCACTGGCGCGACTGCGGCGTCAGCTTCGAGATCGTGCCGGTCGTCCAGGCCGCAACGACCCGGGAGATCGTGACGCGGTCCCTCCCGGACCCGCCGGCCTAGGCGCCCGTCCTCCATTCGGCGAGGCTGGCGGCCGCCCGCCCGGCCCCGGTTCTTCGGGAGACCGGCGCTAGAATGGCAGGTTGAAGACGCGCACCGGCACGAACTCGCCCTTTTCCACCTGTCCGACGGCGATGACGACGCCACCGCACGCGCCATAGACCGCACCCTCGGCCGGAGCGTCGCGCCCGCGCAGGATCACCGACTGGCCACGGCGCAGGCGCGTCGCCGCATCGCGGTTCAGCACGACGCAGGGGAGTTCGACGAGGCCGCCCTCGACCGGAAGAAGCGCCTCGATCGCCTGGGCGCCTGCAGCCTCGAGGTCGGCGAACGGCACCGCGTCGTCGAGCGTGAAGGGTCCGACCCGCGTGCGTCGCAGCGCGATGACATGGCCGAGGCAGCCGAGCGCGCGTCCCATGTCCCGGGCGATGGCGCGGACATAGGTGCCCTTGCCGCATTCGGCCTCGAAGGTCGCGGTATCGGCGTCGTGCGCGACGAGGCGCAGGGCATGGATGTCCACGGTGCGCGCCTGCAGGTCGACCGCCTCCCCGTCCCGCGCGAGGTCGTAGGCCCGCTCGCCGTCCACCTTGATCGCCGAATAGCGGGGCGGAACCTGCTCGATCGCCCCGGTGAAGCGCGGGAGGACGGCTTCGATCTGCGCCACGGAAGGCCGGGTGTCGCTCGTGCCGACGGCGCGGCCCTCGCTGTCGTCCGTTTCGGTCTCGATGCCCCAGCGGACCGTGAAGGTGTAGGCCTTCTCGCCGTCGACGACGTAGGGCACGGTCTTCGTCGCCTCGCCGAAGGCGAGCGGCAGGATGCCGGAGGCCAGCGGGTCGAGCGTTCCCGCATGGCCCGCCTTCTTGGCGTTGAAGATGCGGCGGACGGCGGAAACGGCGTGGGTCGACGTCATGCCGACGGGCTTGTCGAGCACGATCCAGCCGTTCACGTCGACCCGGTGCCTGCGCGGCGCATTCATGGTGCTACTCTTCGTCCGGTTGCTGGTCGTCGCGCCCGGAGTCTCCGGCGATATCGCGCTGTACCGCGGGAGAGCGGAGCAAGGCGTCGATCCGGGCGGCCTTGTCCAGGCCCTCGTCCATCCTGAAGCGGAGATCGGGGGCGAACTTCAGGTTCACCCGGTGGGCGACCTCGGTGCGCAGGTGCTTGCGATTGCCGTCGAGCGCCTTCAGCACGGCCTTTTCCTCACGCTGGTCATGCAGCGTCACGTAGATCGTGGCCAGCCGAAGATCCGGGCTCATGCGAACCTCGGGAATCGTCACGAACGCTCGCGCGAGCACGGGCTCCGGCAGATCGCCGCGGGCCAGGATCTCGGTCAGGGCGTGGCGGACCAGTTCCCCCACACGCAGCTGGCGCTGCGAGGGTCCGGTCCGGTCTGTCTTGGAGGGTTTCATCGGTTACCGCCCGGCCGGGATCGAACCGGCACGACGTGCAGGGGACAGGGCGGGACCGGCCGGCGGGCCGGTCCCGGATCAGGTCAGAGCGAGCGCCGGATTTCCTCGACGCGATAGCACTCGATGATGTCGCCGGTGCGCATGTCCTGGTAGTTCTCGAAGGCCATGCCGCATTCCTGGCCCGACGGGACTTCCTTGACCTCGTCCTTGAAGCGCTTGAGCGTCGACAGCTTGCCTTCGTGGATGACGACGTTGTCGCGGATGAGGCGCACGCTGGCGCCGCGTTCCACACGTCCATCCTGCACGAGACAGCCGGCGACCTTGCCGATCTTCGACACCGCGAAGACCTGCAGGATGCGCGCCTCGCCGAGACGCTCCTCGCGGAGCGTCGGGGGAAGCAGTCCGGACATGGCCTGCTTCACGTCGTCCACGAGGTCGTAGATGATGTTGTAGTAGCGGATCTCGACGCCTGCGCGCTCGGCGGCCTCGCGGGCCTCCTTGTTCGCACGGACGTTGAAGCCGATCACCACCGCGCCCGAGGCCTCCGCGAGCGTGATGTCGCTCTCGTTGATGCCGCCGGCGCCGGCGTGGATGATGCGCGCCGCCACCTCGTCGTTGCCGACCTTCTCCAGCGCGCCGCCGATCGCTTCCACGGAACCCTGCACGTCGCCCTTGACGAGGAGCGGGAATTCCTTGCGGCCGTTCGACTTCAGCTGGCTCATCATGTCGGCCAGGGATCCGCGGGCGATGCCCGCGCGAGCCGCCTGCCGTTCGCGCTTCTGGCGCTGGCGATACTCCGTGACCTCGCGGGCACGGGCCTCGTTCTCGACCACCGCGACGCGGTCGCCCGCCTCGGGTGCGCCGTTGAAGCCGAGGATCTCGACGGGCACAGACGGCGCCGCCTCCGAGACCTGCGCGCCGAGATCGGACACGAGGGCGCGGACGCGACCCCACTCCGATCCGGCCACGACGATGTCGCCGGTGCGCAGCGTACCGCGCTGGACGAGGACGGTGGCCACCGGTCCGCGACCGCGATCCAGCTTCGCCTCGATCACCGTGCCTTCGGCCGGACGATCGGGGTTGGCTCGGATGTCGAGGACCTCGGACTGCAGCGAGATGGCCTCGAGCAGCTTGTCGAGGTTCGTCTTCTTGGTGGCGGACACCTCGACTTCGAGCGTCTCGCCGCCCATGGACTCGACCTGCACTTCGTATTGCAGCAGCTCGGTGCGCACCCGATCCGGGTTCGCGTCGGCCTTGTCGATCTTGTTGATCGCCACGATGAGCGGCACCTTGGCCGCCTTCGCGTGGTTGATGGCCTCGATGGTCTGCGGCATGACGCCGTCGTCGGCCGCCACCACCAGCACGACGATGTCCGTCACCTTGGCGCCGCGGGCGCGCATGGCGGTGAACGCCGCATGGCCCGGCGTGTCGATGAAGGTGATCCTGCCGCCGAGCGGCGAGGTCACCTGGTAGGCGCCGATGTGCTGCGTGATGCCACCGGCCTCGCCGCCCGCCACGTTGGTCTGGCGGATGGCGTCGAGCAGCGACGTCTTGCCGTGGTCGACGTGACCCATGATCGTCACGACCGGGGGACGCGCCTGCAGGGCCTCCTCGACGTCGGGGCTGTCGAACAAGCCCTCCTCGACGTCGGACTCGGCCACGCGCTTCACGGTGTGGCCGAACTCCTCGGCCACCAGCTGGGCGGTGTCGGCGTCGATCACATCCGTGATCTTCACCATCTGGCCCTGCTTCATCAGGAAGCGAATCACGTCCACGGCGCGCTCGGCCATCCGGTTGCCGAGCTCCTGGATGGTGATCGTCTCGGGGATCGTCACCTCGCGGGAGATCTTTTCCTTCGGCTCGTTGCTGGCATGGCCCTTGAGCCGCTGCACGCGACGGCGGAAGGCGGCGACCGAACGCGTGCGCTCGTCGTCGTCTCCCGTGGCGGTGGTGACCGTCAGGCGCCCACGGCGCTTCTCATCGCCCGGCTTGGTCCGCTCGGGCTTCGGCGGCGTGATGACCTTGGTCGGCATGCCGGGCCGGCGGATGATGCGCTTGGCCTCCTCCTCCTCCTCGGCGACCGGAACGGGACGCGGCACACCCACGAGAACGCGACGCGCCGAGCCACCCGGTGCTTCCGGAATGGCAGGACGCACGCGCTGCTCGGTCGGACCGGCATCGCCAAGACGGCGCTTTGCCTCGTCCTCGGCCTTGCGGCGAACCTCTTCCTCGCGGCGATGGCGGGCCTCTTCCTCGCGCTTGCGCGCCTCGGCGGCTTCACGCTCCTTGCGCTCGCGCTCTTCGCGCTCCGCACGCTGGCGGCCTTCGACCTCGGCGCGGCGCCGATCGTCCTCTTCGCGGCGGCGGGCTTCGACGAGCGCCATGGCGCGCGCGTCGCGCTCTTCCTCCGTCAGGGTGCGCAGGACCATGCCGGCCGAACGCTGCTGCGTCGGCGCAGGCGGCGGAGCCGCCCGGCCCTGCGGCGGAGCCGCGCGCCCGGACGGCGCCTGGGCTGCCGGTGCAGCAGGTGGCGGGGTCGATGGCGCCGGCCGTGCCGCCGGAGTGGCAGCCACGACGGGCGCCGGAGCCGCGGGAGCAGCCGGGCGGGGCGCAGCCGGAGCGGCAGCCGGAGCCGCGGCCTCGGGCTTGTCGCCAGGACCGATCACACGGCGCTTCACCTTCTCGACGACCACGGCCTTCGTGCGCCCGTGGGAGAAGCTCTGGCGTACCACGCCCTGCTCCACCGGACGCTTGAGGCTCAACGTCTTCGACGGGACGTGGAGCGTCTTGTCGCCGCTGTTCTTCGTATCAGTCATTCCGCCCTTGTCCTGCGGGAACCCGCGTCGT
>CAZJCW010000239.1:0-6936 GCA_964544365.1 uncultured Alsobacter sp. | reverse complement strand
TGATCGGGCCCTTGCCGTCGATCGGGTTGCCCAGCGCGTCGACGACGCGGCCGAGGAGACCCTTGCCGACCGGGGCGTCCACGATGGCGCCGGTCCGCTTGACCGTCTGGCCTTCCTTGATGTCCCGGTCGGAGCCGAAGATCACGATGCCGACGTTGTCGGTCTCGAGGTTCAGCGCCATGCCGCGAACGCCGTTCTCGAACTCGACCATCTCGCCCGCCTGGACGTTGTCGAGCCCGAAGGCGCGCGCGATGCCGTCACCGACGGACAGCACCTGACCCACTTCTGTGACCTCGGCCTCGGACCCGAAATTCTTGATCTGGTCCTTGAGGATCGCGGAGATTTCTGCGGCGCGGATATCCATCAGCCGACCTCTTTCATCGCAGTACGAATGCCGTTGAGCTTGGTGCGCAGCGAGGCGTCGACCATTCGGGAGCCGACCTTCACCACGATGCCGCCGATGATGGAGGGATCGACCTTCACGTCGATCGCCACGCCCTCACCGGCCACGTCCTTCAATGCCTTGCGGATCTCGCCCATCACCGCATCGGAGGGCTGGTCCGCGACCGTCACCTGGGCGCGCACGACGCCGCGGGCGTTGTCGACCAGCGCGCCATAGGCGCGCACCATGTCGTTCACCGCGAACAGGCGACGCTTGGCCGCGACGAGCTTCAGGAAATTCGCCGAGAGGCCCGTGATCCCGACCTTGTCCAGGATCGGCCCGAGGGCCCGGGTCTGCTCTTCCGCCGTGAAGACCGGGCTGCGCACGAAGCGCTCGACGTCCGGCTGGGTGGCGATGAGCTGGGCGAAGCGATCGAGGTCCGCACGCACGGCGTCGAGCGAACCGGCCTCGGAGGCCAGCTCGAACAGCGCCGTGGCATAGCGCCCCGCCACTCCTGAAACGATCGTGTTCTGTTGCGCCACCGGCCGTCTCTCGAATTGTCAGACCCGACTTCGCCTTCGTGCCGATGGCCCCGGCTGAGCGGGCACCGGCACGAAACCACCGTCTGGTGAGGAACCGGACCCTGTCGGCAACTCCCCGCGCGAGCACGGAAAGAGCCGTTTCCAAGGCCCTAAAGGCGGGCGTGACCTAGCATGAGTATCCGGGGTGCGCAACCCGAACGGAGCCATGCCGGGGGCGACTTTGGGCTTGGTCGGACGGCACGGGCCCACGGGGGTCGCCGGACGCGACGACCTACAGGAAGCTCATCGGATCGACGTCCACGCTCACCCGGACGCTGCCGGTCGGCTTCGGCGCCCGGGCGAGCCAGCCGCGCAGCCAGCCCTGGAGGTCGAAGTCGCGCGGCGTCTTCACGAGAAGGCGGAAGCGATGGCGGCCGCGGATGACCGCCAGCGGCGCCTCGGCGGGCCCCAGCAGCAGCACCTCCGACGGCGAATCCGCGCACCTGGCCAGCGCGCGGGCGTGCGTTTCCGCCTGCGCCCGGTCCGCGGCGGAGACGACGAGGGCCGCGAGGCGGCCGAAAGGCGGCAGGCCCGCCGCTTCCCGCATCGCCGTCTCCTCGGCATAGAATCGCTCGATGTCGCCGGAGACGAGCGCCTTCATCACGGGATGATCAGGCTGGAAGGTCTGGATCAACGCCCGCCCCGCCGTGTCGCCGCGACCGGCACGGCCGGTGACCTGCTGCAGCACCTGGAACGTGCGTTCGGCCGCGCGGGGATCGGCCGACGACAGGCCGATGTCGCCGTCGACCACGCCGACGAGCGACAGAAACGGAAAATTGTGCCCCTTCGCGACGAGTTGCGTGCCGATCACGATGCGGAACTCGCCCGCCGCCACGGCCTCCAGTTCCCGCCGCAACCGCTCCGTTCCACCGGGAAAATCCGAGGAGAGCACCAGGGCCCTGTGGCCGGGAAAGCGCTCCGCCACCTCCTCCGCGAGCCTCTCGACACCGGGCCCGCAGGGAATCAGCGCGTCGGCGACCCCGCAGGACGGGCAGGTGTCCGGGCGGCGTTCGATATGCCCGCAATGGTGGCAGACCAGGGCGCGCCGGAAGCGGTGCTCGACAAGCCAGGCGGTGCAGTTGGGGCACTGGAAGCGGTGCCCGCAGGCGCGGCACAGCGTCAGCGGCGCATAGCCGCGGCGGTTGAGGTACAGCAGCGCCTGTTCACCGGCCTCCAGCGTCGACGCCACCGCCTGCGCGAGCCGCGGCGACAGCCACCGGCCGCGCTCCGGCGCGTCGACCCGCATGTCGATGGCGGCGATGGAGGGCAGCGCGCGTCCGCCGTAGCGCGATTCCAGGCGCAGGTGGCGGTAGCGGCCGCGCCGTGCGTTGACGCGGCTCTCGATGGAGGGCGTCGCGGAGGCCAGGACCACCGGCGCGCCCTCGATCTGGCCGCGCACGACGGCCATGTCCCGCGCGTTGTAGTGGACGCCGTCCTCCTGCTTGTAGGCGGCCTCGTGCTCCTCGTCGACGACGAGCAGGCCGAGGGAGCGAAACGGCAGGAACAGCGCGGAGCGGGCTCCGGCCACGACAAGCGCCTCGCCCGACGCGACGGCGGCGAAGGTGCGGTCGCGACGCCGACCGGCAACGCCGGAATGCCATTCGGCAGGCCTGACGCCGAAACGCTGCTCGAATCGAGCGAGAAACTGCCCCGTCAGCGCGATCTCAGGCATCAGGATGAGCGATTGCCGCCCCAGCCGCACGGCCTCGGCGACGGCCTCGAAATAGACCTCCGTCTTGCCCGACCCGGTGACGCCCTCCAGCAGCGTGACGCCGAACGACCCCGCCGCGACCGCCTCGACCAGCGCACGGGCCGCGGCCGCCTGGCCGTCCTCCAGGGCCGTTGCCGCGTGATCCGGGTCGGGACGGGGGGCGATCGGAGGAGGCGGTAGGCCGACGGCCTCGAGCGTTCCCTCGTCCACGAGTCCGTCGATCACGCCGACGCTGACGGCCGCCGCCTCGGCCAGCGCCCTCTTGCCGAAGGCGAATCCCCCCTCCGCCGCGGCGATGACCCGCGCCCGGGACGGCGTCATCCGCTCCGGCGGCGGGCCGGCCAGGCGGACGCCGACCTGCACGCGCTCCGGTTCGTCGCGGTCGGGGCCCCGGAGGGCCATGCGCAGGACCATGCCGCGCGGTGCCAGCGTGTAGCGGGCCACCCATTCGACGAGACGGCGCAGATTGCCGGACAGCGGCGGGGAATCGAGCTTCCTGGCGACACTCTTCAGGTTCGAGGCTGCCGCAGGGCCTGTGCGGACCTCCCAGACCACGCCCTGCCATTCCCGTGGGCCGAACGGAACCGCGACGACATCGCCGGGCGACAGGGAAAGGTGCGGCGGCACCGTGTAGCTGTAGGCCTGGTCGAGCCCGGTCGGGACGAGCACGTCGGCGACGGTCGTGCCGGCGCTGTTCACGGGACGGTCGGGTTCCGGGCTGGCCATGGCGGAGATCTAGCACCGATTCGGCCGCCGCTAACCGGTCCTTCACCATGCCGGTGCAGGCTCCCGGCATGCAGACCATGGCTCCGGACCTCGCCGCCGCCCTCGTGCGCTGGCGCCGCCACCTCGCCACCGAGCGCCGACTCTCGGAGAAGACCCTCGATTCCTACGAGCGGGACGTCCGCCAGTTCCTGCTCCATCTGGGGATGCGGAACGGGACGGCGCCGGACCTTGCCGCGGTCGGGCGATTGCGGCCGGCCGACCTGCGGGGTTTCATGGCGGAGCGGCGGTTGGGCGGCATCGGCAGCCGGTCGCTGATGCGCAACCTGGCGGGACTGCGCTCGGCCCTGCGATTTCTCGAGAGGGAGGGGCTGGCCGATGCCTCGG
This sequence comes from uncultured Alsobacter sp., assembly GCA_964544365.1. GTDB lineage: Bacteria > Pseudomonadota > Alphaproteobacteria > Rhizobiales > Beijerinckiaceae > Alsobacter. Next base: position 3,152 of record CAZJCW010000239.1, on the reverse strand, counting down.
CGCTGTCGGCCATCCGCGGGCCGAAGGTGGCCAAGGGACTGCCGAAGCCGATCTCGGCGGGCGCGGCGCGGCGGATGACCGACCCGGACCTGCGCGCCGCCGAGGACCGCGAGACATGGGTGCTCGTGCGTGACGCGGCGGTGGTGGCCCTGCTCTACGGCTGCGGCCTCCGGATCTCGGAAGCGCTTGGCATACAAGCGAAAAATGCCCCGCTGCCGGGTCGCGACAGCCTGACCGTGACGGGAAAGGGCAACAAGACGCGGATGGTCCCCGTGCTTCCGCAGGTGGCAGCGGCCGTGCAGGACTACGTGAAGATGTGCCCGTGGCCGCTGCAGCCGGACGGCCCGCTCTTCCGCGGCGCCAAGGGCGGGCCGCTGTCGCCACGGATCATCCAGCTGGCCATCGAGCGGCTTCGCGGGGCCCTCGGGCTGCCCGATTCGGCGACGCCTCACGCCCTGCGGCACTCCTTCGCGACGCACCTGCTGGCCCGTGGCGGCGAGCTGCGCGCCATCCAGGAGCTGCTCGGCCACGCCTCGCTGTCGACCACGCAGATCTACACGGAGGTGGACACGTCCCGGTTGCTGGCTGCGTACAAGGCAGCCCATCCGCGGGCTTGAGGCGACCGGAAGACGCCGCCCGAAGACGGGCGCGACCGGGCCGGGGCGAGCAGAAGCCCTGCATCCGCGCCAGTCGACGGTCTTCCCGGCTCGCGGCGATGCGGTGCGGCGTTCAGGACCGTGTGATGCCGCCGGCACACCACTGGCCGGACGCCGGCCGTGTGCTAGCTTTGTCATGTCGGCGTCGTGCCGATCAGACGAAGGAGTTTCCCCGATGCGCAGAGACCTCCTCGCAGTCCTCGTCGCCGTGGCGGCGCTCGCAGGAGCCGTGGCTCCCGCGGCGGCCGAGGGCGGCTGCTCGAGCTACAAGGCCGTGACGGCCTCGTCCTCGAGCCAGACGGCCCCGCAGCAGACGGCCTCGGTCCAGACCCAGTCGACGACCGCGACCGAATAAGCCTTCCGCGTTTTCGAGACGGAGAAGCCCGGGATGGCGGCATCCCGGGCTTCTTCGCTGAATCGTCCCGTGCGTCGCGGGGGACGCCGCCCCGTCAGATGTGGATCGCGCGCTTGTCCACCGCCATGGCGGCTTCCTTCACGGCTTCGCTCATCGTCGGATGGGCATGGCAGGTCCGGGCGAGATCCTCGGCCGAGCCGCCGAACTCCATCAGCACGGCCGCCTCGTGGATCATCTCGCCGGCGCCGGCGGCGATGATGTGGACGCCGAGCACCCGGTCGGTGGCGGCGTCGGCGAGCACCTTCACGAGCCCGTCCGACTTGCGCATGGCGCGGGCGCGGCCGTTCGCGGTGAGGGGGAACTTGCCGACGGTGTAGGAGACGCCGGCGGCCTTGAGCTCCTCCTCCGTCTTCCCGACGGAGGCGACCTCCGGCATCGTGTAGACGACGCCGGGAATGACGTCGTAGTTCACGTGCCCGGCCTTGCCGGCGAGGATCTCGGCCAGCGCCATCCCCTCGTCCTCGGCCTTGTGGGCGAGCATCGGCCCGCGCACCACGTCGCCGATGGCGAAGATGCCGGGAACATTGGTCTGGAAATGGTCGTCGATGACGACCCGGCCGCGCTCCAGCGCGACGCCGGCCTGCTCGAGCCCCAGCCCCTCGGTGTAGGGCCGGCGGCCGATGGCGACCAGCACGACGTCCGCCTCGAGCACCTGCGCGTCGCCGCCCTTCGCGGGCTCGACGGTGACCTTGGCGCCGGACTTGCCGGTCTGCACGCCGGTGACCTTGGAGCCGAGCACGAACGTCATGCCCTGCTTCTGCAGGATGCGCTGGAACTGCTTGGCGATCTCGTCGTCCATGCCGGGCAGGATGCGGTCGAGATACTCGACGACGGTGACCTGCGAGCCGAGCCGGCGCCACACCGAGCCCATCTCCAGCCCGATGACGCCCGCCCCGACGACGACCATCCTGGCCGGCACCTTCGGCAGGGCGATGGCGCCGGTCGAGGAGACCACCGTCTTCTCGTCGATGGTCACGCCCGGCAGCGGCGTGACGTCCGAACCCGTGGCGATGACGATGGACTTGGTGTCGAGCACCTGCTCGGTGCCGTCCTCCGCCGTCACCTTGACCTTGCCCGGGGCGAGGATGGTGCCGGCGCCGTGGAACGCGTCGATCTTGTTCTTCTTCAGCAGGAAGCCGACCCCGTTGACGTTCGCCGCCACGGTGTCGTCCTTGTGCTTCATCATGCCGGGCAGGTTCAGCTTCGCCTTGCCCACCTCGATGCCGAGGTTGACGAAGTCATGCCCCGCCTCCTCGAAGAGATCGGAGGCATGCAGCAGCGCCTTGGAGGGGATGCAGCCGACGTTGAGGCAGGTGCCCCCGTGCGTCTTGCGCTTCTCGACGACGGCCGTCCTGAGCCCGAGCTGGGCGGCGCGGATGGCGCACACATAGCCGCCGGGGCCGGCGCCGATGACGATCAGGTCGTAGGACATGGTTGGTTCCCCCTGCCCGTCGCCACGTCGTCATGGCCGGGCCTGTCCCGGCCATGCGCGCCTGCGCGGTGCCGGTCGAACTCGTGGATGCCCGGGCCAGGGCCCGGGCATGACGGCGAAAGGCTGCGGTCAGAGATCCAGCACGAGGCGCGCCGGATCCTCCAGGGCCTCCTTGACGCGCACCAGGAAGGTCACGGCTTCCTTGCCGTCGACGATCCGGTGATCGTAGGAGAGCGCGAGATACATCATCGGGCGGATCTCGATCTTGCCGCCGACGACCATCGGCCGGTCCTGGATCTTGTGCATGCCCAGGATGCCCGACTGCGGCGCGTTGAGGATCGGCGTCGACATCAGCGAGCCGTAGACGCCGCCATTCGAGATGGTGAAGGTGCCGCCCTGCATCTCGTCGATCTTGAGCTGGCCGTCGCGGGCCCGCTTGCCGTATTCGGCGATCTTCTTCTCGATGCCGGCGATGGAGAGCGTGTCGGCGTCGCGCACGACCGGGACGACGAGGCCCTTGTCGGTGCCGACCGCGATTCCGACGTGGTAGTAGTTCTTGTAGACGATGTCGTCGCCGTCGATCTCGGCGTTGACGGCCGGGATTTCCTTCAGCGCCTGCGCGCAGGCCTTCACGAAGAAGCCCATGAAT
>CAZJCW010000238.1:0-6938 GCA_964544365.1 uncultured Alsobacter sp. | reverse complement strand
CGGCGAACTCGCGCAGGAACTTGTCCATGGCCTGACGCAGTTCCTGCATCAGCCGCTGGATCTCCTGCTCGGAAGCGCCACGCTCCAGAGCCTGCTGGAGGTTCTCCTGGGCCGCCCGCAGTGCCTTCTCGGCGTCCGTGAGGTCGCCATCCTCGATCTGCAGGGCCATTTCCCAGAGGAAGTCGGCGACCCCGATCAGGTCGGCATCGGTACGCGACGCACGCAGGCGATTGCTCGCAATGCGCAGCCCGATATGCACCGCCGCGTCCGGCGTGAAGCGTTCCGGCGCGATCTGCAGGGCCAGCAGCGCCTGCATGATCCTCGCGCGGCTGGCCGGATCGAGGATGAGTTCGCGCCGCTGCTCCACGAGCGCCTTGGCGAGCGGCTTGCTGAACGGCCGCTGCGGCAGGGTCACGTTGAAGCCGATGCTTTCGCCCTGCTGGTCGAGTTCGTCCTTGGCGACCATCAGCACTTCGACGCGTGCGCCGGCCCACGGATGCGCCGAGAGGTCGACGGTCGTCCGCGCCTCCCCGTCCCGGTTGTCGCCACCCGGCAGCGTGAGCGGCACGGTCGGGGCAGGCACGAGCGGCGGCCGTCGCGTCTCCATCGGCTTGCCGTTGCGCAGCGGTCGCCCGAAGCGCGCCTCGGCCGACGTGACGCCGTAGTCGTCGCGAATCTCGTAGGACAGGGTCAGCGATCCGCCTTCGTTGGCCTGCGCCTCGCCGATCGGCTGGATCGCCGGCGCGGTGTCGGGAATGGCGGTGACGGTGATGGTCCCGAGCGTCTCCGCGCCACGCTTCACCAGGACCGTTCCGTCACCCTTGATCTCCCAGCGACGCTCGAGCCCGACGGGCTTGGCAGGGGCTCCCGACGGGTTGGCGGTCTGCGCGGTCTTCTGGACGACCGCGGGGGCATCCGACGGCTTGTCGGCGGTCTTCTCCGCGGCACCTGCAGCAGCGGGGTCTTCCTTCGCCGAAATGCCGCCACTCACCGACACCTCGATACCGGTGCCATCGGACGCGCGGACGACGAGCGTGGAGCCCGCCGGAACCTTCGCCGCCATCGAGGCCGTGGCGCCGGGCCTGGCCCTCAGGTCCAGGAGGACTGGCGGGAACTGGGTGTAGGGCGGGGGATCGATCCACCCGTCGATGCGGAACGCCGCAACCTCTGGCTTGGGACCCGCCCAGTCGAAAGCGGAGCCGAGACGCAACGAGCGCTCGGGCCCCGCGATGAAGAACGCCGCCACGACCGCCAAGGCCGCGACGAAGCGCAACGCGCGCGGATCCCTCTCCGCCAGGCGCGGCGACGGCGCGGCGACCTTGAGCTGCGCGGCCTGCTCGAGAACACGGGCACGGTGCGCCTCCCAGAGGGCCCGTGTGCCGGGATCGGCGGTGTTGATGGCGTTCTCGTCGGCGATGGCCGTCGCGGGACGATGCCCGAGGGCGCTGTCACGGTCGAGGCGTGCAAGTACCTCCCGCCATGTCGGCCGGGCGATGGCCGCGGCGTAGGCGAGGGTCGCTCCGAGCGCGAGGGCCGTCACGGCGACGCCCGCGACCCGGCCCCACACCGGCAGCATGAGCCACAGCCCGAGCCACGACACGGTGAGGAAGGCCGCGACCACCACGAGGCCGAGGGCGAGCCGCGGCCACAGCCGCTCCCACATCAGTCCCCAGGCCGCCTGGCGCCCGAGCGAGGCGATGCGCGTTGCAGCGCGCTGTGCCCGCTCGGTGGTGGTGACCGGCGAACCGACCTGTGCGTCGTCGCTCATCGCGTCATCCTCTCGCGATCCCATCCGTACGAAGGTAGCACGGTGAGGCGACGTGACTACCCCCGCGGGCGAAACGACACTTCACAAGGACGTCGGTGGGATCGCGCGCGGGCTCAGCGCGAGGCCATCGGCGGATCGGCGCGCAGCCAAGGCGGCAGGCGATCGAGGCCGATCAGGTCGTCGTAGGTCTGCCGGGGCCGGACGACGGCGTGCGAGGCCCCGGTGACCATGACCTCGGCAATCAGGGGACGGGAATTGTAAGTCCCCGCCTGGACCGCGCCGTAAGCGCCTGCCGTCATGACCGCCAGCAGGTCGCCGGGAGCCGGCTCGGCCATTTCGCGATCGAGGGCGAGGTAGTCGCCCGTCTCGCAGACAGGGCCGACCACGTCGGCGACGAAGCGGGGAGCGTCGGGCGAGGCCGCGACGACCGGCCGCAGGTCATGATGGGCGTCGTAGAGCGTCGGGCGGATCAGGTCGTTCATCGCCGCGTCGACGATGACGAACGTCTTGCCGTCCCCGTGCTTCACGTAGATCACCTGCGTGACGAGGATGCCCGCATTGCCGACGATCAGCCGGCCCGGCTCGAACACGAGAGAGCAATCCAGGCCCTTCGTGTTGCGCTTCACGATCTCCGCATAGAGCTCCGGGCGGGGCGGCGGCTCGTTGTCCTCGCGATAGGGAATGCCCAGGCCGCCGCCGAGATCGACATGGTCGATGGCATGGCCGTCCGCCCTCAACTCGCGCACGAAGTCCGCCAGAAGCGCGAAGGCGTCGTCGAAGGGCTGCAGGTCGGTGATCTGGCTGCCGATGTGCATGTCGACGCCGGTGACCCTGATGCCCGGCAGCGCGGCGGCGCGGGCATATACGTCCCGCGCGTGCGAGATGGGAATCCCGAACTTGTTCTCGGACTTGCCGGTCGAGATCTTGTGGTGGGTCTTGGCGTCGACGTCCGGATTCACGCGCAGCGCGATCCGGGCGACCTGGCCGCGCGCCGCCGCGAGCGCCGACAGCGCCTCCAGCTCGGGCTCCGATTCGACGTTGAAGCAGAGGATGTCCTCGTCCAGGCCGAACGCCATCTCGCCGGGCGTCTTGCCCACGCCGGAGAACGTGATGCGGTTGCCGGGGACGCCGGCGGCCCTTGCGCGGCGCAGTTCGCCCTCCGACACCACGTCCATGCCCGCGCCGAGCCGCGCCAGCGTGCGAAGCACGGCCTGGTTCGAATTCGCCTTCATCGCGTAGCAGACGAGGGAGGGAACGTCGGCGAAAGCCTCCGAAAACACGCGGTAGTGCCGCTCGAGCGTCGCCGTCGAGTAGCAGTAGAACGGCGTGCCGACCTCGCGCGCTATGGTGCGCAGGTCGACCGCCTCGGCGTGCAGGACGCCGTCGCGATACATGAAGTGGTTCATGGCGACGCCCTAGAGGATGGAATCCAGGATGAAGGGTTCGTCGGGCGCCGTGATCGGCTTGCCGCGGCGGCTGCCGACGGGAGAGATCCGCGGCGCCAGTGTCCGCACGCCGGGCGTGGAGCTCTCGGCCTTCTCCGACAGCCGGTCGGGCTTCGCCGTCTCGGCCGCACCGGGAGGCGGCTCGAGCGGGCCTTTTCGCCCGCACGCCGACAGGCCGAGGCACAGGACGGCGGCGACGACGGCGACGCGAACGACGGGCAGTGTGGTCTTTGACACGAGGTCCAACTCCGAATTGTCCGGCATCATAGCGAAAGCCTCGCGGCGCGGAAGCGCGACGGCTCAGCGCCCTTCGCGCGCCAGAATCCGCAGCCAGCGACGCGCCTGGCGCCGGACCTGCACGGGCGCAGTGCCGCCGTAGCTGGTGCGGCTGCGGACGGACTTTTCCACCCCGAGAACGGCGAAGACATCCTGCGAGATGCGCGGCTCGACGGACTGCATGTCGGCGAGCGTCAGCTTCTCCAGGCCGACGCCGCGGCCGGAGGCCAGGCCGACGATGCGGCCGGTGACGTGATGCGCCTCGCGGAACGGCATCTTCAGCGTGCGAACCAGCCAGTCGGCGAGGTCCGTCGCGGTGGCATAGCCGGCACCCGCGGCCTTCTTCATGACCCTCGTGTCGGGCTCCATGTCGCGGACCATGCCCGCCATGGCGGCGATGCAGAGGGAGAGGGTGCGCAAGGCATCGAAGGTGCCCTCCTTGTCCTCCTGCATGTCCTTGGCGTAGCTCAGCGGCAGCCCCTTCATGACGATCAGCAGGCCGTTGAGCGCGCCGATCACGCGGCCTGCCTTGCCGCGCACCAGTTCGGCCGCATCGGGATTGCGCTTCTGCGGCATGATCGAGGAGCCGGTCGAGAACCGGTCCGACAGGCGGACGAACCCGAACTGCGGCGTCGCCCAGATGACGATCTCCTCGGCGAAGCGGGACAGGTGCATCGCGCAGATGGAGGCGGCGGCCAGCGCCTCCAGCGCGAAATCCCGGTCGGAAACGCTGTCGAGCGAGTTGGCGGTCGGCCGGTCGAAGCCCAGAGCGGCGGCCGTGGCGTGCCTGTCGATCGGGAACGAGGTGCCGCACAGGGCGGCCGCGCCGAGGGGGCACTCGTTCATCCGCCGGCGCGCGTCCTGCAACCGGCCGCGGTCGCGCGCCAGCATCTCGACATAGGCGAGCAGGTGGTGGCCGAAGGTGGTCGGCTGGGCCGACTGGAGATGCGTGAAGCCGGGCATGACCGCACCGGCGAAGGCGAGCGCCTTCTCGGCGAGGGCCTTCTGCAGGTCGGCCAGTTGCTCGTCCAGCTGCTCGACGGTGTCGCGCACCCACAGGCGCATGTCGGTCGCGACCTGGTCGTTGCGCGAGCGCGCGGTGTGCAGGCGTCCGGCGGGCGGGCCGATGATCTCGGCGAGCCGGGACTCCACGTTCATATGGATGTCCTCGAGGGACCGCGAGAACGTGAAGGTTCCCGCCTCGATTTCGTCGTGGACCGCTGCTAGACCCTTGTCGATCGCCCGGGCGTCGGCGGCCGTCACGATGTCCTGCTTCGCCAGCATGGCGACGTGGGCGCGCGAACCGGCGATGTCCTGCCGCCAGAGGGTCTTGTCGAAGTCGATGGAGGCGTTGATTTCCTCCATGATGGCGTCCGGACCGCTGGCGAACCGCCCGCCCCACATCTTGTTGCTCATGACGCCTCTCGACCCCCGCCGCCCCGGACCCGTGCCCGACGCTCCCATGCCCGACCCCGGAAAGCCCGAATTCATGTCGAATCCGATGCGCCTCGCGACCCGCCGGGCCGCGGTCGCGCTTGCCGTGGCCGTCCTATACGGGACGAGCGGGGGCGCGGGCAACGCCGCAGAAGCGACCGACTGCCGCGCGGCGGCGCCGCTGGCGTCAGCCCTGCAGCCGACGGCCCGCGGAGAGGTCGCGGCGGTCCTGGTGGCGAAGACGCCGAAGCCGGTGCCCGACCTGAGCTTTTCCGGACCGGACGGGCAGCGCAAGACGCTGGCTGACTTTCGCGGCCGCACCGTGCTGCTGAACTTGTGGGCCACGTGGTGCGTGCCGTGCCGGAAGGAGATGCCGGCCCTCGACACGCTGCAAAAGACGCTCGGCGGCGCGGATTTCGAGGTCGTGGCGATCAACATCGACACGCGGAACCTGGAGAAGCCGCGCGCGTGGCTGGCCGAGAACGGCATCACGGGGCTGGCCTACTACGCCGATCCCTCGGCGAAGGTTTTCCAGGACCTGAAGTCGGCGGGCAAGGCCTTCGGCATGCCGACGACGATGATCATCGACCCGCGCGGATGCGAACTCGCGACCCTCTCCGGCCCTGCCGAGTGGGCAAGCGAGGATGCGTTGAGGATGGTGCGGGCGGCACTGGGGCGGCCGGCGAACTGACGCCGGCACGCCGCCTTCAGGCCGATCCGGTCACGCCTTGGCGGGCGCCTTCACCGGGACGCCGTTGTCGGCGAGGTGCTGGTGCAGCTCGCCGGACTGGAACATCTCCCGGACGATGTCGCAGCCGCCGATGAACTCGCCCTTGACGTAAAGCTGCGGGATCGTCGGCCAGTTGGCGTAGTCCTTGATGCCCTGCCGGATGGCCTCGTTCTCGAGCACGTTGATGCCCTTGTAGGGCACGCCGAGGTAATCGAGGATCTGGACGACCTGGCCCGAGAAGCCGCACATGGGGAACTGGGGCGTGCCCTTCATGAAGAGCACGACATCGGTGCCGGTGACTTCCGCCTTGATCTGGTCCTGAACGCTCATCGTCTGGGTCCTTGCTCGTGCGCGGTCAAAGGCGCGCCGTTGCGGGTTGATGGGATCAATTGTCCGGCGAGCCGGTCGTCAGCGCAAGGGCGTGCAGCACGCCCCCCATGTTGCCCTTCAGGGCGGCATAGACCATCTGGTGCTGCTGGACGCGCGTCTTTCCCTTGAAAGCGGACGAGATGACGGTGGCGGCGTAGTGGTCGCCGTCCCCCGCGAGATCGCGGATCTCGACCCGGGCGTCGGGCAGCGCCTCCTTGATGAGGCGCTCGATGTCGCGGGCGTCCATGGCCATGGTCAGTCTCCTCAGGCGGCGTCGCGGGCGGAACCCTTGCCGGCCATGTAGTCCGGCAGCCAGGATTCGTGGGCGCGCGACAGCTCCGCGATGGATATGGGCCGTTCCCCCGGCAGGGTCAACGCATCGCCGCCGGTATCGCCGATGCACGCGACCGGTACGCCTGCGGCGGCCAGCCGGTCCATGACCCAGTCGACGCTCGTGGCCGGGCACGTCAGGAGATACCGGCCCTGGTCCTCGCCGAAGAGGGCGGCGTGGTCGGCGACAGCCTTCGGCAGCGCCGAGATCGTCGCGCCGATGCCACCCGCCATGGCCATTTCCGCGAGCGCGACGGCGAGTCCGCCGTCCGAGAGATCGTGGACGGCCGTCACGGCGCGGGCCGCGATGAGGGCGCGGACGGCGTCGCCGTTACGGCGCTCCGCGCCAAGATCCACCGGGGGCGGCGCGCCGTCCTCGCGGCCCAGGATCTCCTTGAGATAGATCGACTGTCCAAGCCAGCCCTGCGTCGTCCCGACGAGAAGGATGGCCTCCCCGGACGCCTTGAAGGCGAGGGTGGCGGTCGCGGTCACGTCGTCGACCACGCCGACGCCGCCTATGGTCGGCGTGGGCAGGATGCCGCGGCCGTTGGTCACTCGCAATTCTCCATCACCTTCCGGTCCCCTC
>CAZJCW010000237.1:0-6990 GCA_964544365.1 uncultured Alsobacter sp. | reverse complement strand
GTCATCATGGAATTCGCCTGAGCGGGGAGGGCGGTCGATGCCGCTCTATTTCGCCTACGGCTCCAACATGGACCGCGCCGCCATGGCGAAGCGGTGCCCGGCTTCCCGCGCCATCGGCCTCGGGCGGCTTCCGCGCCATCGGTTCCTGATCTCGTCGGACGGCTACGCCACCGTCGTCCGTGACCCGCGCCGCACGGTGCACGGCGTGGTGTGGGACCTCGCGCTCTCCGACATCCCGGCGCTGGACCGCTACGAGAGCCTGTCGACGGGCCTCTACACCAAGATCAGCCAGCCTGTGGTCCTGGACGGCGGGGCCAAGCGGGCGCTCGTCTATGTCGGCCGCTCATCGCGTGCCGGAAAGCCGAAGCCGGGCTATCTCGACGGCGTCCTCGCGGCCGCCCGCGACTGGGGCCTGCCGGCCGAGTACCTCTATGAGCTGGAGCACGGCGAGCCCGCGCCGCGCAAGCCCGGGACACCTCTGTTCAAGGCGCCGATGTAGGGGAACGGGCCGCCGCACAGGCGGCCTCGTCCTGCGTCTCACCGGCGCGCGGTGGATCCCTAAGGGCGCGTCCACTCGAACCGCTGCTCGGTCAGCGGCGTCCCCCAACTCGCGTCGACGGCCTCGTGCGTGAGGCGGAAGCCGTTCGCCTCGTAGAGGTGGCGTGCCGCGTCGAGTCCGGCGAAGGTGGTGAGCCACGCCTGCCGGAAGCCGGCGGCGACGATGTATCGCATCGTCTCGGCGACGAGACGCCGGCCGATGCCACGTCCGCGCGCGGCGTCCGACAGGATGAAGTAGCGGATCCTGGCGCCCTGCGTGGCGGCGTCCGGCCCGCTGCCGTCGACCGCGATGGCGCCGAGCACCCGGCCGCCGTCCATGGCGGCCAGAAGCATGTCGCGGGACGGGTCGAACCGGGCGATCCATTCGCCCAGCCCCTGCGCCACCTTGGCCTCGAAGACCGCGCCGAGGTGCCACTCGCGGTCGTAGTATCGGCCGTGCTCGGCGACGATCCAACCCAGAAGCCCCGGCGACCAGCCCTGTCGCAGCGTGATGTCGGCCATGATCAGTCCCGCTCCTCTGCCGTCTCGCCGAAGACGTCCTCGAACGCCGCGCGCAGCGCCACGTCGGCGTCGTGCATGGTCACCGGCAGGCCGAGGTCGACGAGGCTGGTGACACCGTAGCGGCTCTCCGCGATGCCGCAGGGGACGATGCCGCCGAAATGGGAGAGGTCGGGCTCGACGTTCAGGCTGATGCCGTGGAACGTCACCCAGCGGCGGACGCGGATGCCGATGGCGGCGATCTTGTCCTCCGCGCCGGGCGCCTTCTCCGGCCGGCGGACCCAGACGCCGACGCGGTCCTCGCGGCGTTCGCCGCGAATGGCGAAGGCGTCCAGCGTGCCGATGATCCACGCCTCCAGCGCGGCGACGAAGGCGCGCACGTCGGGCGTGCGCCGCCGCAGGTCGAGCATCACATAGGCCACCCTCTGGCCGGGGCCGTGATAGGTGAACTGCCCGCCGCGACCGGTCTGGTGCACCGGGAACCGCGCCTCGACGAGATCCTCCGGACGGGCCGAGGTGCCGGCGGTGTAGAGCGGGGGGTGTTCCAGCAGCCAGACGAGTTCCGAGGCCGCGCCTTCCGCGATGGCGGCGACCCTCTCCTCCATGCGCGCGACCGCGTCCTCGTAGGGCACGAGCCCGTCCTCGACGCGCCACGCGACCGGAGGCGACCCCGCCGTGGCGAGGCAGCGGACGGGAAGGGCGTCGCGCATCTTCACGGTGCATTAACCCTGTTGGTGCTCACTCGCTCCATTCGCCGTTTCCCTCAGGCAGGACCAGCACCCCTTGAACTCCGGTATCGAGACCATCGCCGTCGACATCTCCATCGTGCTCGGGCGGGCGCGGATGCCCATCCACCAGCTGCTCCGCATGGGCCGCGGCGCCGTCATCGCGCTGGACGCGGCGGAGGAGGACGAGGTCGAGATTCTCGCCAACGACCTTCCCATCGCGCGCGGCATGGTCGTCGTCAACGGCACCGAAATCACTGTTGAAATCAAGGAGCTTCTGCGTCGCCCGCCGAGCGAGACGCTCGACGAGGCGCAGGCCGCCTGACCGGCACCGGCCTTTTCGCCGTGAGCGTGAATAGCTCCCTTGTCGCGCCCGGATCGATCTGTTACACGGAGCGCCGCTTCGGTCGCCGGGCATTCCGGGCAGGCCAAGCGATTGCGGTCGTGGCGGAATTGGTAGACGCGCTAGCTTGAGGTGCTAGTAACTTAACCGTTGTGGAGGTTCGAGTCCTCTCGACCGCACCATCTGGATCGGGGCCGCAGGGCCCAAGACGGCGGCGAAGGGGCTTCCCCTCGCCGCCGTTTCCTTTTGTGCCGGGGCCCGGCCTCAGCCGAGCAGGCCCTCGGCCTTCATCGCCGACTGGACGCCGGACCGCCCCGCGACCCGTCCGAGATAGGCTTCGACGTTGGGGTAGTCGGACAGGTCGAACTTCAGCGGCTTCGCCCATCCGAGCACGGTGAAGAGGTAGGCGTCGGCGACGCCGAAACTGTCGCCGGCAATGTAGGGCTGCGTGGCCAGCGACTTGTCGATGTCGGCCAGGCGGGTCTTCAGGCGGGCGACCGTCGATTCGCGCACGGAGTCGGGCGTGGCCGGGTTCCACAGCGGGCTGAAGCCCTTGTGCAGTTCGGTCGCGATGAAGGCGAGCCACTGCTGCACGCGCAGGCGAGCGGTCGTTCCCGCTTTCGGGATCAGTCCCGCCTCGGGCTTGGCGTCAGCGAGGTACTGCACGATCACGCTCGCCTCGGTGAGCGGGGAACCCTCGCCGAAATCGAGGGCTGGGACGTAACCGCGCGGGTTCACCGTGGTGTAGTCGCGGCCGTCCTCCGTCTTCCGGGCCCGCAGGTCCACCTTCACGAGATTGAGGGGCAGCCCGGCCTCGGCCGCGACGATGTGCGGTGCGAGCGAGCAGGCCCCCGGGGCATAATAAAGCTTCATGGCAGTTGTCTCCTGGCGGCGCGGCGCGATACTGGCCCGGCACGCGGAAACAGAGGTTGATGCAATTGCATCTATCCGTCAAGTTCCATGCAAGTGCATTGAAGTTGGGAGCAGCCGTCCGTGAGCGCGAGTGCATGCGAGGAGGCCATCGACGCCTGGGTCCGGCTTGTTCGCGTTGAGCAGGCCCTGCTCGGGAAAATCGAGGCCGACCTGAAGGCGGCAGGCTTTCCGCCCCTGCAGTGGTACGACGTGCTGCTCGAAGTCGCGCGGGAGCCCGAGCACCGGCTGCGTCCGGTCGAGCTCGAGCGGCGGCTGCTGCTGCCCCAGTCCAACACGTCCCGCCTGATCGACCGCATGGAGCGGGAGGGGTTTGTGCGGCGGGAGGCCTGCCCGAACGACGGACGGGGCCAGTGGATCGCCATCACGGCCGAGGGCGCCGCATTGAAGGCCCGGATGTGGCCCGTCTATCGGGCCGCCGTCGCTGCCCATGTCGGGTCCAAGATCTGCCCGGACGACGCGCGCACGCTCTCGGCCATCCTGTCGCGGCTGCTGTAGCCCGTTCAGGCCCGCGCGCGTCCGCGCGCTATGGCGATCATCCGCTCGGTATCGCTGGACCATCCGGGCGGCCCGGGCTGCGTCTGCGTGCGGCCCGGACCCGCCGTGATGTGAACGGTGCGATAGCCCTCTCGCGCCAGGGCGGCCAGAAAGTCGGGAAGCATGGCCGCGGTCTGGGCCTGCGTGTCGTGGAACAGCACGATCCCCCGGCGCGCGCGGCGCAGACGGCCCATGACGAGCGCCAGCTGGGCGGATGGCGTCATCGGGGTCCAGTCGGACGCCCAGAGGTCGCAGCCGAAGATGCCGATGTCGCGGTCCGCGAGAAAGTCGTTCAGCGCCGGCGTATCGGCGAAGCCGGGATAGCGGAAGAACGGCGCCGCCGGGCGACCCAGTGCGTCCTCGATCGCCTTGAAGCCGGAGAGGATCTCCTTTTCGCCGACGGCCGTCGTGCGTTCGCGCAGGGTCCAGGGGTGGGAGAACGTATGGCAGGCCAGCGTGTGGCCGTCCGCCGCGATCCGCCGCACCAGGGCAGGCTGGGCGAGGGCGTTGCGCCCGATCACGAAGAACGTCGCGCGTGCGCCGGCGCAGGCCAGGGCCTCCAGAACCCGGGGCGTGGTGCCCGCCGGACCGTCGTCGAAGGTGAGCACGACCTCGCCGTCGGCGAGGGGCAGCGCCTGCGGGTAGGAGCGCAGGCCCACCGCCAGGCCGCCCTGCGTGCCCACGGGCAGGACGCGAACGGCCGCCCGCGTGCAGTCTGCCGCTGTCGCCCGCCCGGCGCGAGCGATCGACAGCGCGGCGGCGCCGGCCAGAACCGCGCGTCGGTTCATCCGAATCGTCATGCCGCGAGTATACGCTGTGCCGCCCGACCGGCGGTGGACGCGTGACGCGCGTTGCCACGGTCGCCTGCACTCCCTACAACCGCCCGAGCCGGATCGCCCCAAGGTGGGCCCTGCGGCCCCCCGGACCACATCGATGATCGACGCCGACGACACCTTGACCGTGCGCGCTCCGCTCGTCCTCCGCGACGACGAGGGCGAGATCGTGCCGGCATTCGTCGAGGCCGTCGTCGAGGCGGTGCAACGCGACGACGCCGGCCGGGTGCGCATGCTCGTCTCGGACCTGCACGAGGCCGACCAGGGCGCGCTCCTGGAGGCCATCGACGCCGACCTGCGGCCGCGCCTGATCGGCCTGCTGGGCGACGACTTCGACTTCGCCGCGCTCACCGAGGTCGACGACTCGGTCCGCGAGGAAATCCTCGAGGAGCTGCCGACGCGCACCGTCGTCGAAGGCATGAAGGACCTCGAAAGCGACGAGGCCGTCTACATCCTGGAGGACCTCGACAAGGAGGACCAGGCCGAGATCCTCGACGCGCTTCCGGCGACGGAGCGCGTTGCGCTGCAGAAGAGCCTCGACTACCCGGAGGGCTCGGCCGGCCGCCTGATGCAGACCGACCTGATCGCGGTGCCGCCCTTCTGGTCGGTGCAGCGCGTGCTCGACCATCTGCGCACGACGCCCGACCTGCCCGAGAGCTTCTTTGAAATCTTCGTGGTCGATCCGGGACACCGGCTGCTCGGCCACATCTTCCTCGACAGCCTCGTGCGGGGCGCCCGCGACGCCACGGTCGACATGATCATGGCGCAGGACCGGCGCCGCGTGGACGTCATGGACGAGAGCGAGGAGGTGGCGCGCGTCTTCCAGCGCTACAACCTCGTCTCGGCGCCCGTGGTCGACGAGGCGGGGCGGCTCGTCGGGGTCATCACCATCGACGACATGGTGGACGTGCTCCAGGAGGAGGCGGACGACGAGATCAAGGCGCTGGGCGGCGTTCGCAGCGACGAGGAGATCTCCGACGACGTCTGGTTCATCACGCGAAGTCGCTTCGGCTGGCTGTTCGTGAACCTGCTGACGGCCTTTCTCGCCTCGGCGGTGCTCGGCCTCTTCGAGGTCGAACTGCAGAAGATGGTGGCGCTCGCGGTTCTGGCCCCCATCGTTGCCAGCCAGGGCGGCAACGCCGCCACGCAGACGATGACGGTGGCCGTCCGTGCGCTGGCGATGCGCGAGCTCGGCGCGGCCAACGCCATGCGGGTCACCTCGCGCGAGGCGACGGTAGGGCTGTTCAACGGCATCGGCTTCGGCCTGCTGACCGGCGTCGTGGCGAGCCTCTGGTTCGGCGACTGGAACCTCGGGATCGTCATCGGCCTCGCGATGGTGGTGAACCTTGTCGCCGGTGCCCTCGGCGGCATCCTCATTCCGCTTGCCCTCGACCGCTACGGCGCGGATCCGGCCGTCTCGTCGGGCGTGTTCGTGACGACCGTCACGGACGTGGTCGGCTTCTTCTCGTTCCTCGGCATCGCCACGCTCTGGTTCGGGCTGGGGTAGGGGAGCCTTACCGGCTTCCATGGGCGACGCTGTCGATCACCGGTCCCTGCCCGGGAACGACCATCCCGGCAGGGTTGCCGATGACCGGTCCGGGGCACGTTTCTCCCGGCCCGGACGACCCGGCGTCCAACGGGAGCGCGACCTTTCCGGTTTGTTAACGCGTACCGTACCATCCAAGAGGGTGAATCAACCGTTCGTCCATCCTGCCGGCGGGGGCCTGTCCGTGTTCAGCCAATCCGTGTCGACCCTCTTGCGGCGCCGTCTCGTCCCGGGCCTGACGGCCGTTGCGGCTCTCGCCGCCGTCGCCGGCTGCACGATGGCGCCGGACTACTACCCCCGAAAGAGCGACGCGAAGCCTCATCCGGGCGTCTCGAAGGCGCTGACCATGCCGGTGCACGGCATCGACGTGTCGCGCTGGCAGGCCAAGATCGACTGGGCCGAGGTGCGTGACGCCGGCACGAAGTTCGTCTTCATGAAGGCAACCGAAGGCGGCGACCACGAGGACCCGGCCTTCAAGGCCAACTGGGCCGGCGCCAAGGCAGCGGGGCTGCCGGTCGGCGCCTACCACTTCGTGTACTGGTGCCGGCCGGCGATCGAGCAGGCGCACTGGTTCGTGCAGCACATCCCGGCCGACCCCGACGCCCTCCCGCCGGTCCTCGACCTGGAGTGGAACGGTCACTCCGCAACCTGTCCGCGCAAGGTGCCGCGCGACGTGGCGCTGGAGAAGATCAGGATCATGCTCGCCGAGCTGGAACGGCACACCGGCAAGCGGCCGATCATCTACACCGACATCACCTTCCACAAGGACGTGCTGGAAGGCGAGTTCGAGGACTATCCCTTCTGGCTCCGCAGCGTCGCGGCCGAGCCGCACGAGCGCTACACGGACCGCCGCTGGACATTCTGGCAGTGGACGACGACGGGCCGTGTCCCCGGCATCCGCGGAGACGTCGACCGCAATGTCTTCAACGGTTCCGAAAAAGACTGGAACGAGTGGCTGAAACGCGCGCGCGTGCAGCGGGGCAAGCCGGAAGAGATCGAGGCAACGTCGTCGATCCTGCC
>CAZJCW010000236.1:0-6994 GCA_964544365.1 uncultured Alsobacter sp. | reverse complement strand
AGGCGCCGGTCTTGTAGTAGCCGGGCTCGTTGGACAGGATCATCCCCGGCTCCAGCGGCGTCGTGCCGGTCTTGGCGATGCGCTGCGGGCCTTCGTGCACGGACAGATAGCTTCCGACGCCATGGCCCGTGCCGTGGTCGAAATCGAGTCCTGCCTCCCACAGCGGCCGGCGGGCGAAGCTGTCGAGCTGGGCGCCGGACACGCCCTTCGGGAACACGGCCGTCGAGATCGCGATATGGCCCTTGAGAACCCGGGTGAACCGGTCCCTCATTTCGGATGTCGGATTACCGACCGCGATGGTGCGCGTGATGTCCGTGGTGCCGTCCTGGTACTGGGCGCCGGAGTCGATGAGGTAGATGCCGGGTTCGATCCGGCGGTCAGACCGGCGCGTGACGCGGTAGTGCGGCAGGGCGGCGTTGGGGCCGGCGCCCGAGATCGACGGGAACGACACGTCCTTCAGGACCCCCGTGGCCCGGCGGACTTCCTCCAGGGCCACGGCTGCCGCCGTCTCCGTGAGCCCGCCCTTGGGTGCTTCGCGGGCGAACCAGGCCAGAAACTGGGTCACGGCGGCCCCGTCCCGCCGGTGCGCGGCCCGGCATCCGGCGATCTCGGCGGTATTCTTGACGGCCTTCATCAAGGCGATGGGATCGAGACCGGCATCGATCGTGCCGCCTGACGTCTCGACGAGGCCGACGATGCGCTGAGAGGCGGTCGCCTGGTCGAAGCGGACGCGTGCGCGGGCCTGCCCAAGGCTCGCCAGGGCCCGATCCAGTCGGCCCGGCTCATCGATGTCGGCAACCGAGGCGAGCGCGTCGCGGACGGCGTTGGACAGCTTGCCGCCGTCCATGAAAAGGGTGGGGCGCCCTTCCTTCGGCACGACGGCGTAGCCGATCGGCAGAGGGGTGTGCGACACGTCGCCGCCGCGGATGTTGAACAGCCATGCGACCGCGTGGGGATCAGACACGACGAGCGCATCCGATCCAAGGGTGCCGAGCCTGGCCTGGACGCGGGCGAGCTTCGACTGGCTGTCCTCGCCGGCAAGCTCGACCGGATGCAGCACGACTGGGGCGCGGGGCGGGGCGGGGCGGTTGTCCCAGACGGCGTCGATCGGGTTGCCGTCCACCGGGACCAGCGTCGCCCCGGCCCGAGCACAGGCCTTTTCCAGCCGGCGGGCGCTGTCAGGCGTGTGGAGGGCCGCGTCGTAGCCGACTTTCTGGCCTGCTTTCAGTGACTTCTCCAGCCATGCCTCGGGCGGGTTGTCGATGAGGTGCTCGGGGGTGAAGGCGGTGCCGTCCACCTGCTCCCGGACCTGGACCGTGTAGCGGCCGTCCACGAAGATGGCCGCTGCGTCGGCCAGGACAACGGCCATGCCCCAGGACCCGGTGAACCCCGTCAGCCAGGCGAGGCGTTCGGCGGAGGGGGGGACGTACTCGTTCTGGTGCTCGTCGGTGCGAGGGACGACGAACCCCTGCAGACCGCGGCGGGTCAACTCGACCCGAAGAGCCTTCAGGCGGGCCGGGCCCTGGGTGGGATCGGCCGATTCGTCGAACGACTGGAACACCGCATCCGCCATCGCTGCCTCCCTGCGCGCTTGTCGGGGCGAAGGGGGACATGCGGCGCCGGCCACGTCAAGACCGCAGGAACCGATCCGTCCGCTCGCTTGTTGTGCAGTGCAGCAATTATTGACAACTCATTGTGCAAGCTCTGCAACAACGCAGAGGGAGGCATGCGGGGGCGAGGATATCTCGCATGTGCGAAACAGACTATCGACTCATGCAACAACGGAAACGTCCGGGTGGCCCTCACGCAAACCAGAGGAGCAGCCCATGACTGCCTTCACCCTTCCGCGGACGCTTTCACGCGGGACTGTCGTTGCGGGCGTGCGCGAACAGGCGGGCCCTCGGGTCGGAACGCAGGTCTTTCGCAGCGTGGTCGACGCCGTCGTGGACAGCCGCCGTCGCAAGGCGGTTCGCGAGTTGCGCCGCCACCAGGCGTTCGGTCCCCTGATCGGCGTGATGCACGTCGACCTGACCACGCGCGAACTGCTGCCGTTCGATCCGGACTGAGGGGACCGTCAGTCGCGCGGCCCGGACGCGCCGCAGACGCGACCAAGACAGGGCGTCGCCACGCGAAAGACAAAGGGCAGTCAAGTCGACCTTCGCGGCGACGCGCCGCCCGCGCGCAGGTGCAGCGACGCCCAGCCCTCGAGATCCCGCCGTCCCGCAAGATGCAATCCCTGCGCGCGATAAGTCGCCAGCACACCCGGAACGTCCCGGGCCTGCAGGCCGGACAGCACGATGTCAGCTTCGGGCGCCGCGACGCCCGCGATCGAGGGGGCGAGGCGCATCAGCGGTCGGGCCAGGATGTTGGCGAACACGAGGTCATAGGGCGCACCGGCCCGTAGAACGGGATGTCCGACGCCCTTTGCCACCACAGGTCGCAGCCACGCACCGGCGCGGTTGTGCAGGGCGTTGCCACGGGCGGCGTCGACGGCCACGGGATCGATGTCGCCGGCAGCCACCGGGCGACGGAGCGCGCGGGCGGCGGCGATGGCAAGCACGCCGGTGCCGGTGCCGACGTCCAGCACGCGGGAAGGCCGGCGCCGCTTCAGGATGTCGTCGAGGAACAGCAGGCACCCTCGGGTGGTGCCGTGGTGGCCGGTGCCAAACGCCAGCGCAGCCTCGATCTCGATGGCGATCGCATGCCCGGGGACGCGTCCCCGGTCATGGCTGCCGTGCACGACGAAGCGGCCGGCTGGAACCGGGGCCAGTCCGTCCAGCGACGCCTTGACCCAATCCTTCTCGTCGATGGCGTCGAAACTCACGGCTTTCGCTGCCGCCTTGCCACCATGCGCGGCGACGATGTCGCGGATGAACGCCTCGTCCGGCTGGGCGGAGAAATAGACCTCGACCTCCCAGCGGCCTGTCGCCTCGTTCTCGAACGCAGCCGCGGCGGTCTCCGCGGGATCGAACATCTCGACCACGGCGTCAGCGATGCGACGCGCGGTCGCCTCGTCGCAGACGAGCTTCATCAGGTGGGTGGGGCGATGGGGTGGCAATCCTTCGAGCATGGCGCACCCATACACGGGGCAGGACGGGGTGTCATCGGCAGCGGAGCATAAAGAGGCATCCAGTCGCGATCTCTGCCACGAGGCGGTGTGCTCCGTGATGCTGCTCGGGAAGCTCGCGCAAAAGTAGAAAGAAATGCAACTTAGAGTATTATGCAATCGATTAGTGATCACTGGTTGTATATCGGCTTATCAAATTATTAATATACAATTGACTTTCTGGCTAAAATGGCATTTTGTTCTTTCTGATTGGTAAGATTTTTTTGGCGTGCCTTGTTGAAGGAGTTGTCCATGCCCATCATCGTTGGAAGCATGCCCACCCGAGGCGTGGCGATCCGGCTCAGGTCGTCGGGATCCGGCAGGACGGTGATCACCCGGAACGGGCAGACCCTGACGAGTTACGATCCCGATTTCGTCGTGTTCCCCACGGACCCGATCTCCCTGAACTTTGAGAATGCGACGACCTCGCAGCTTGTATCCCTGACGCGGTTTGCGGACTCGGTGATCGGGTCCCAGAACGGCGACGTCATTCGCGCCGGCGACGGGAACGACACCATCGTCGGTGGGTCGAGGGCGGGAACCGACGACCTGTCCGGCGAGGATGGCAACGACCTGATTCTGGCGGACGGAGACGGGGGCCTCCGGAATTCGGCCGTTGCCTCCGGCCGGGCGCCCGACTGGACAAGCATCGCCGAAGCGGTCGGCGCCGCGCGACCGTCCGCTGGTGCCGGAGCCCCGCCGGTGCTCTCCAACAGGGCCAGCGGCGGCAATGGGGCGGACACGCTGGTCGGCGGCAGTGGACGTGACGTCCTGTCGGGAGACGCAGGCGACGATCTGATCGCGGCGGGGGGCGGCGACGACCTGCTTTACGGCGGCGATGGCAACGACGTGCTCCACGGGGGCAGCGGCAGCGATACCCTCGATGGCGGAGGGGGCAACGACACGCTCTACGGGGAGCGCGCGGTCTCGGGGGTCGCGGGTGGCCAGGACCGGATCTCGGGCGGGGCAGGAAACGACCTCATCCAGACATCGGTCAATCTCAGCGACACGACGCAAAGCAGAGGCGTTTACGACGGCGGATCGGGAAACGATCGCATCATTCTCTCGGCCGGTTTCACGGGTACGGTGGCAGGCGGGGACAGCGCCGACCTTCTCGACGGCAGCAGGACCCTGGGCAACGCGCTCACGAAAGCGGGTGTCTACTTCTCGGGCGGAAACGGCACCGACACCATCCACGGCGGCGCCGGGAACGATACGGCCGACGGCGGCTCGGGTGCCGACACGCTCAGCCTCGGCAATGGCGACGACATTGCCATCTTCCGCGCCACGGAGCTGGAACCCTGGGCCGGCGTGATCGACACGTATGATGGCGGCGATGGCATCGATACGCTCAGGATCGACGTGTCGTTCGACTTCCTCAACAACAACTACAGCCTGATCCAGAACCTGATCCGGAACTTTCCGTCGAATGGGCAGATCGGCAACAGTTGGCCCAATGTCGCGGGCGGTTCCACGCCGGGCGTGCTCAATCCAGGCCTGATCTGGAGGAACTTCGAGAAGATCGAGGTCTATGTCGGGGGTCGGCAGCTGCGCACGGATCTATCGGGCGTCGGCACCTTGCCCCTGGGCGGCCCCCTGCAGCCCATCGCGACCGAGCAGGACGACATCGTCCTCGCCAGCCTGGTCGGCGTTCTCAACGGCACGAAAGGCTATCTCGACCTGCTCGGAGGCAACGACATCTTCATCGGCGCCAGCAAACAGCCATTGGCCAACTTTCCGCTCGGCGGCTCCCAGACCGTTCGCGGCGGCGCGGGCGACGACACCCTGATCGGCACGCAGCCGTCCGGCAGCGCGGCCAGCCCCAACGGCCGCTGGGACAGCTTCACCTTCTTCGGCGACGCCGGGAACGACGTGCTCCAGGGCGGCGCCGGAGACGACAGCCTCGACGGGGGCGTCGGACGCAACAAAATCACCGGCGGCCTCGGCCGGGACACCATCACCGCCGCCGAGGGCAGCGAGATGTCTGGCGGCGACGGCGACGACACCATCCGGGGCAGCGGCCTTGCAGGCACGGTAGCCGGACGCTTCTACAACGACGTCATCCAGGGTGACGCGGGCAACGACACCATCACCGGAGGCGGCATCGGCAACAGCCGCGTCATGGGCGGCGATGACAACGACCTGATCGACTACACGAAATCGAGCGGTGCAAACACGCTCGACGGCGGCAACGGCAACGACACGGTCCTCGGAGGCAGCGGCGGCGACCGCCTCTTCGGCGGCGCGGGCAATGACAGCTTCAAAGGCGGCATTGGCCATGACGCGATCGACGGTGGGGCCGGCGACGACGGTCTCGAGGGAGGCGACGGCAACGACATCCTGAGCGGCGGAGGCGGCAACGACACGCTCGACGGCGGCAGGGGGGCCGACAGCCTCGCCTTCCTGTCGGAGATCCTGATCAGGCAGCGGGACAACATGGCCGTGTCGTTCGGCGCCAACGGCGACCAGACGTTCTGGGCGAGCCTCACCGACTTCTTTCGCAGCCGTGACGTCTTCAGCGGCGGCGACGGCGAGGACACCGTCGTCGGATCGACAGGCAGCGACATGATGGCCGCGCGGGTCAGCGGCGAGAACGTGCTCTACTTCCAGGGCATCGAACAGGTGAGTTCAGGCGCCGGAAACGACGTGCTCGACTTCTCGGGCGCCGACAGGGCGATGTGGCTCCTGGGTGGCGACAACGCCGACCTTGTGATCGGCTCCGCGTTCAACGACACGATCAACGCCTTCGGCAGCGACACGCTCGTGGGCGGAGCGGGCGCCGATCGGTTCATTTACGACTCCCGGATCAACCAGACCAACACCATCACCGACTTCAAGGTCGGTGAGGATAAAGTCGTCTTCAACATCATGATGTCGGAAAACGCCTCCTCGCGGGGGATATCGGCCCGGGACGATTCATTCGTTTTCGGCGACGACCGGCAGTATGGCGCCATCGTGACGATCGACGACACGACGATCAACCTGATCGGTGTCAAGGCGAGCGACTTCCTGTCGCGCGGCTATGCGTGGAACCCGGATCCCGGCATCACGAGCCCCACCCTGCCGCGACCATGAGGCGCGTCGATCGCGACGCCGAGGGGGCGGCTGCGGCCGCCGCTCGCCTCGCACGACCCTGCTGCGGTGGAGGCGTCCGCGTCCGCCGCCGGCCGCATCGGTGAGCGCCTCTCACACCGCCTGGACGAAGCTCTCCAGCACCATCTTCCGGCCGGCCTTGTCGAAGTCGATGGTCAGCTTGTTGCCGTCCACCGCGGCGACGGTGCCGTTGCCGAACTTGATGTGGAACACCCGCTGGCCGGTGGCAAAGGCACTCTCGGTGCCGGTCGACTTGGCAACGAGTTCGCCCTCGATCTGCAGGGCTCCCCTGCGGCCCGGCCCGGCATCGTAGCCCGGGGAGCGGCGTTCGCCGAAACCGCCGCCCGCGCCGCCACCGGATCCGCCGCCGGTCTGTCGCTGGCGCTCCTGCGCACGCTGCCAGCCGGGCGTGCTGTAGCTCGAGCCGAAGGACTGCACGCGGTCGAAGCGGCTGCCGCCATAGCCGCCGTAGCTGGCGGGAGCCTCGGCCACCTCGACATGCGCCTCCGGCAGTTCGTCGATGAAGCGGGAGGGGATGGTCGACTGCCAAAGCCCGTGAATGCGGCGGTTGCTGGCGAAGTAGAGCCTGGCCCGGCGCCGTGCGCGCGTGAGGCCGACGTAAGCGAGGCGGCGCTCCTCCTCCAGGCCCGCACGACCGCTCTCGTCGGCGCCTCACTCCTGCGGCTGGCTGCCATCTGGTCGGGCGCCGGGCTCACCACGTTCGCGGTGTTGATCGCTGCGGAGCAGAGTGTCTCGACCCTCCTCATCGTCCTGCTCTACCGGCGTCAGCGCCAC
>CAZJCW010000235.1:0-7013 GCA_964544365.1 uncultured Alsobacter sp. | reverse complement strand
TCGCGCTGCTGCACGACTTCGCCTACGACTTCTGCGTCGAGACGCATGGCGAGGCTGCCGCCAGGCTGATCGGGCCGTTCTGCTCAGACAGGAACGAGTTCCTGCTGCGCGCTCACCAGGATTTTCTCACCGTGCACTGCCCCCATCACCACCACTGCGATCCGATGGAACGCGAGAAGTGGCGCGGGCATCCGCATTTCGAATGGGTCGCGCAGTTCGTCGAGCGCTACGACCAGACGACCATCGCGGCCGGCACGCCGGAGCTGCCTCTCGAGGCATTCCGGCCGCTCGTCCATCGGTTCTTCCAGGCCGCTCCCGTGCTCCGCCCGTGACGCACGGGCAGATCCAGCCACCTCAAGGAGACGTCATGTTCCTGCGCAACACCTGGTACGTCGCCAGCCGCAGCGATGCCGTCGGCGAGGCGCTGACGCCCATGACCATCCTCGGCGAGAAGATCGTGCTCTACCGCCGTGCCGACGGAACGGCGGCGGCGCTGGAGGATGCTTGCCCGCATCGCAAGTTGCCCCTGTCCATGGGCCGGCGCGAGGGCGACCTCGTGGTGTGCGGTTATCACGGGCTCACCTTCGACGGCGGGGGCGTGTGCGTCGCCTCGCCGACGCAGCCTCGCATTCCCTCGACCGCGAAGGTGCGAAGCTATCCCGTTCACGACCGCTACGGTCTCTTGTGGATCTGGATGGGCGATCCCGCCCTGGCCGATCCGGCTTCGATCCTGGTGATCGAGAACTTCGACAATCCGAGCTGGGGCAGCACGCGCGGCGGGTCGATGATCTGCCGCTGCAACTATCTCTATCTCACCGACAACCTGCTCGATCCCTCGCATGTGGCCTGGGTGCATGTGAGCTCCTTCGCCGCCAAGGGCACCGAGGACACGCCGCTGCAGGTGACCGTGAAGGACAACGGCGTCGTCGTCTGGCGCTGGATGAAGGACCGCGAGCTGCCGCCCTACTACGCGCCGCTGGTGAAGTTCGCGGGGAACTGCGACCGGCTGCAGCACTACGAGGTGCGGTACCCCTCGATCGCGATCAACAAGTCGATCTACACCCGGGCCGGATTCGGCGGCGACGAGGCGAATTTGCCGGCGGACGCCTATGTGATGGTGTCCTACCACTTCATCACGCCCATCGACGAGAACACCACCCAGTACATCTGGATGCAGCATCGCAACACGGATCCGCACGACGCGGCCATCACCGAGCGGATTTCCGCCGGCGCGCGTACGGCCTTCGAGGAGGACAGGGTGATCCTCGAGGCCGTCCATGCCGGAATGGCGAACAAGACGACGCCGCATCTCGATCTGGCTCTGGATGCCGGGGCGCTGCGCTTCCGTCGCCACCTCCAGGCCATGATCGACGCGGAAGCGTCGCGGCAGGCGGCGGAGTAGCCGGTCGTCCGGCGGGGGCGGCAGGCCATGGCCGACGGATTCCGGCGCTACCGGATCGTTGCGAAGACGCGCGAGAGCAGCGTCATCACGTCCTTCAAGCTGGTTGCCGCGGACGGCGGGCCAATGCCGGCCTTCGTGCCTGGGCAGTTCCTGACCGTCCGGGTTCCGGACCGGGCCGGCGGCGCGGATCTGCTGCGGCACTACAGCTTGTCGGGCGACCCGGCACGCCGGGACGTCTACCGCATCAGCGTAAAGCGCGAGTCCGCCCCCGCCGGCCGGGCGGACGTCTCACCGGGGCGTGTCTCGACGCTCCTGCACGAGGTGTTCGCAGCGGGGGACGAGCTGGCCGCACGGGGACCGGAGGGGGCGTTCGTGCTGGACCGCGAGAGCGAGCGGCCGGTGCTGTTGCTGGCCGGTGGCGTCGGGTTGACCCCGTTGCTCGCGATGGCACACGACCTCGCCCGAGAGGGACGAAGAGCGACGTGGTTCATCCACGCTTGCGAAGGACGCGATGCGCAGGCCCACGGTGCCGAGCTGCGCGCACTCGCGGCTGCCACTCCAAGCCTGCGTTTGCACGTTCTCTACCGCACAGCGCAAGCCGGCGACCGCATGGGCATCGACCATGACGGCACGGGTCTTGTGACGCGGGACGTGCTGCAGGGCCTGCTGCCGCTCGACGACTATGATGTCTATCTGTGCGGTCCGACGCCCTTCATGCAGGCGGTCTACGGCATTCTGATCGGGCTCGGGGTTCGAGAGGAGCGCATCCGGTACGAGTTCTTCGGCCAGGCAACGGTTCTGAGCGCGCGCAAGGCTGACGTCGTCCCTGCGTCCCAGCCGGCGTCGCCGGTCGGGGAGGGGATCGTCGTCACCTTTGCCGCATCCGGGCGAAGCGCCGCATGGACCGGCGGGCAGGAGACCTTGCTCGACTTCGCCGAGGCGCAGGGCCTGTCGCCGGCGTTCAGCTGCCGGGCCGGCATTTGCAGCACCTGCGCCTGCCGCCTGGTGTCCGGAACGGTCGACTACGTGACCGAGCCGCTCGACACCCCGGCGCCGGGGGTCGTCCTGCTGTGTTGCGCACGTCCACGTGAGGCCGTCGTCCTCGACCTGTGACGCCGATGGGTTGGCCGACATGCCCGGGTGATTGCGGATGGCCGTGTGGCTTGCCGCGCGCCATGCTCCGTTCATGATCGCGTTTCTGGTGGCTCTGGTGGTCTTCATTCTGGCGCATGTCCTGCCGACGCGCCCGACCGTGCGCGTCTGGCTGGTCGACCGTGTGGGACGCCGCGCCTACCTTGCATCCTATTCCGCCGTCTCGCTGGTGCTGCTCGGCTGGGTCGTCGTTGCCGCCCGCCGGGCCGACACGGTCGAGCTTTGGGAGCCGGCGCTCTGGCAGTGGTGGTTCGCGGCGCTTGTCATGCCTGTCGCGTTCGTGCTGCTCGTCGCGGGGCTTGCCGAACCGAACCCGCTTTCGGTCAGCATCGTCGCCGGCGACGAGCCGGGGCCCATCACGGCGGTGACGCGCCATCCCGTGCTCTGGGGCTTTCTCCTGTGGGCGCTCGCCCACATCCCCGCAAACGGACGGCTGGTGCCGATCATCCTGTTCGGCACGATGGCGGCGCTGGCGGCAGGTGGCGTGCTGCTGCTCGACCGCAAGGCCCGCCGCCGTCTTGGCGGGGAACGCTGGCAGTCACTGGCCGCCCCAACGTCGAACGTGCCCTTCGCAGCGCTCGCAGCCGGACGCATCCGGATGAACTGGACCGGCCGTCTCGTCGCGGAGTGCGCGATTGCGCTGCTGGCTTATGCCTGGATGCTGGTGCAGGGGCATGCGCTGCTGATCGGCCCGGATCCCCTGGGAGGGCTGCGCGCCCTGTCCTGACGCCGCCGGACCGCCAGCCGTAAACCTTTGGGTCAGCAGCTTATCGTCGCGTGCTTGAATTCCGTGATGCAAGGGCATTTTCATTCAATTGCATTGCCGGCGGGATGGCCCCGTACCGTCGGTTTGAGCATGCGTCTACTTCAATGATTGGTTGTGTTCCCTTGTCTGAAGGTTTTGTCCGCTTCCGCCTCCGCTGGATTTCCGCGATCCTGTTCGCCGGCCTTGCCACGACGGCGTCGGCGGCGGTGATCGACGTCCGAAAGCTCAAGGACGGGACAGGGCTGATCTTCATCGAAGGCGACATCGTTCTCGGCGATGAGAAGACGTTCGCCAATGTCGCGCTCGGCCATGAGAATGCGATCGTCGTCCTGAGCAGCGATGGCGGAAACCTCCACGCCGGGATCGAGATCGGGAAGTCGATCCGCTTGAAGGGCTTCTCGACCTTCGTCACGGACGGGCAGGGTTGTGCATCCGCCTGCGCGCTCGCGTGGCTCGGTGGTCGCTCGCGTGCCATGAGCGCATCGGCGCGCGTGGGCTTCCATGCTGCACACACCCTCCAGGGCGAGCAGAAGATCACCACCTCCGTGGGGAATGCCCTCGTCGGCGCCTATGTCGCCCAGCTCGGCCTGCCGGAGCGGGCCGTGATCTATGTCACGAGCGCCGCTCCCGACGAGATCCGCTGGCTGACATTCGCAGACGCCCAGCGCGTGGGAATCGAGGTCAAGCAGATCAACCTGAACGAGGGGACGACCGCCCCCCGCTCGCAGCCACCGCCCGTCGCGCAGGGCACTGCCACCGGGTCCTGGGGGCGCTATGGCGACTGGATCCAGATCTACAGCCGCCCTGTCCAGCTCGAGGCCACGCAGATCGCGACGGCGATCAAGGCGCACTTCGACAATACCTATGTCTTCCGGTTCGCAAATGGCTGGTACGGCGTGGTCATCGGCCCGTTTCCAGCGGGAACGGGTGTGGCCCGTCGTGACGCTCTCGTGGCAGCCGGAGCCATCCCGGCAGACAGCCTGATCCCGCGCCCCGACCGGATGGTGGATCTCGTCTTCGGCAGTACGCCGGCCCTCCCCGGTGGCGCCCCGGCTGCCGACGGTTCCGCTTCGGCAGAGGTCCGCGCGCGCGGCTTCATGGCGGAGTTGCAGCGACGGTGGTCGCTCGACAATGCGCAGGCCCTCGCCACGCTGGACGCCGTCTATGCCGACACGATCCAGTATTACGGCCGGCCCAACACGAAGCAGGCCGTGATGACGGAGAAGCGCCAGTTCGCCGAACGCTGGCCCGCGCGCTCCTATGCGGTGCGGGCCGACACCCTCACGGCGTCGTGCTCGGCGGACGGCCGCGACTGCAGGGTCGAGGCGATCGTGGATTGGCGGGCCGCCAGCGCCGCCCGTGGCGCGACATCGATCGGCAGCGCGAGGCTCGAGCTCCAACTGCGACAGGAGGGGAGCCGAATGCTCGTCGTCGGCGAGACGGGGACGGTGCTCAACCGCTCGACCGCCCGCAACTGACGCGCAGCGCGGATTGACAGGCCGTCGCGCGATCGGCTTCCTACAGCCGCCCTCCACGCCGTCCCCTCCTCCGGTCGTCCGTCCATGGCCATCGAACAGGTCCGCGCCTTCCTTGCGGTGCATGCTCCCGACATCGCCATCCTCGAACTGCAGCAGAGCACGGCCACCGTCGCCGAGGCTGCGGCCGGGCACGGGGTCGCTGCCGGGCAGATCGCCAAGACGCTGTCGCTCGACGTCGCCGGCCGCGTGTTTCTTGTGGTCACTCGCGGCGACGTGCGCCTCGACAACCGCAAGATCAAGGACACGTTCGGCGGCAAGGCGAGCATGCTCGCCGCCGACCGTGTCGTGGCGTTGACGGGCCATCCCATCGGCGGCGTCTGTCCGTTCGGGCTGGCCACGCCGTTGCCGGTCTATTGCGACGTCTCGCTGCGGGCTTTTCCCGAGGTTGTGCCGGCCGCAGGCTCGATCAACAGCGCCATGCGCATCGCCCCCGATCGGATCGCCGCATTGACCGGCGCGTCGTGGGTCGACGTCTGCCAGCCGCCGCCCGCGGCTTGAACCTCGTCGCCCCCGTCGCGACCCACGCGCGTTGGGCGGGCGATGCGGGGCACCGGGATGAGGCGTGGAGGGACTGCCGTCCTGCCATGCACCACGATTTCCCTGCAGCGAGGTCGCCTTTGCCGGGGGCCGTTGATAGGGTGCCAGAGCTGAAGGCGTGCCGATATGGGGTTCGCCGTGCTGGATGTGACGTGATGGAACCGACCCGCTGGCTCGTCGAATTCGCCATGTGGAGCTTCGCGGCATTCGGTCTCACATTGTTCGTGCTGCAGCTCGGATTGCGGGAGATCGGCTACTGGTTCGGCAGCCACCGACGCAGTCGTTCGGAAGCTCTGCCGGAGAACGTCGGCGTCATTGTCGGATCGATGCTGGGCCTGCTCGCATTCGTGCTGGCCCTGACCCTTAACTTCGCCAGCAATCGCTTCACCGACCGCCAGGCGGGAACGCTCACGGAGGCCAATGCAATCGGAACAGCCTGGCTGCGGGCCGAAGCGATCGGCCACCCCCGCGGCAAGGAAATCGCCCGGCTGCTGGAGGATTACACCAGCCTGCGCATTGCCTTCATCACCGCGTCCCATCACGGAGGCACGGTTGCCGCCATGTCCGAGCGCACCGGCGCGCTTCAGTCGCAGATCTGGGGGCACGTGGCGGCCGTGGTGCAGGAGCGGACGGACCCGATCGCGGGCCTCCTGCAGGCCGCCGTCAACGAAGCCTTCGACACCAGCACTGCCGAGCGCTTCGCCTTCGAGAAGCAGCTTCCCCCGGTCCTGATCTGGCTGTTGATCGGGATGGCGCTCCTCTCGACCGCCGCGCTGGGTTACCAGCTCGGACTGCGCGGGACGCCGCTACGCCTGATGGGGACGATGCTCATCGCGATGTGGACGCTGGTGATGATCGTCATCCTTGACCTCGCCAGTCCTCGGATCGGCGGCATCCGCACGGAAACCACCGCCTATGACTGGACTCTCAAGGGCTTCCAGGGCGGTGTGGTCATTCCGCCCCTGCCGTCCCGATAACGATCCCGGGCTTCGGCCCGGCGCGATCTGTCGTCAGGCCGGTGTTGGCACTGCGTCGATCGTCACGACGTCGCCTTCGATGGACAAGGAAACGGTCATCTTGGCGGCACGCGCAATGAGGCCGGTGTAGAACGGCTGGATGGCGTGCGCATCGACGCTGCCGCCTTCCGGCTCGCCGCGCAGCAGCGCGGGTACGGCGTGTGGAATGCGCGCGTTGATGCCCTTCGAGGCAACCTTGAAGGTTCCCTGGTCGCCGTCCACGGTGAGCGTGACGGCAATCACGCCGCCCCGCGGAACGGCCGTCTGGGCGATCAGCAGAAGATTGAGAAGCAGCTTGACCTGGTTCTTTGGCAGAAGCACGCGTGGTGCGGTCCAGGTGAGGGTCGTCCGGTCGTCCTGTATGAAGCCGCGCGCCACGCTCTCGGCGTCGCCCGTGTCGATCGACGCGCCCGCCGAGCCGGCCGCGCCGAAGGCGAGCCGGGCGAACTGAAGGCGGGCCGATGCCTGCTTCGCGCTCTTCTTGATGAGGTCCTGCGCGAAACCGCGCATGGCCTCGTCCTTTTCGTCCTCAAGGACTTCGAGGCCATTGACGATGGCGCCGACGGGACTGATCACGTCGTGGCAGACGCGACTGCACAGCA
>CAZJCW010000234.1:0-7056 GCA_964544365.1 uncultured Alsobacter sp. | reverse complement strand
GTGTCCATCGAGACGATGACGCCGACGGTGGTCAGCAGGCCGGTGCCCGCCAGGGCGATGGCGAACAGCGACAGGATGACCGAGCCGCCGCCCAGCAG
Organism: uncultured Alsobacter sp.; assembly: GCA_964544365.1. Classification (GTDB taxonomy): domain Bacteria; phylum Pseudomonadota; class Alphaproteobacteria; order Rhizobiales; family Beijerinckiaceae; genus Alsobacter. The sequence continues at coordinate 6,958 of CAZJCW010000234.1, read as the reverse complement.
GAACGCGCCGTACACGGCCGCACCGATGAGCAGCGCCGAGTACACGGCCGACTCCAGGCCGATCGAGATGCCGGCGAGGATGACCGTCGCCGGGCCGGTGAGCGAGCTCTTGGCGACGTCGTCGACGGGACGACGGTTCGTCTCGGTGAAGTAGGCCGTGAGCTGCTGGATGACTGCCGCCAGGATGATGCCGATCAGCACCGCGCCGATCGCGAACAGGCGCGGGTTGAAGCTGTCGATCTCGACGCCCAGGCCGAGGTCCTCGATGACGACGCCGGTGAAGTCGACCATCTTGGCCGGCAGGAGCCAGAACGTCGCAGCCGCGACGAGGATGGCTGAGATGACCGCGGAGATGAAGAAGCCGCGGTTGATCGCGCTCATGCCCGAGCGGTCACCGGCGCGCGGGGACACCGCGAAGATGCCGATGACGGCGGTGACGACGCCGATCGCGGGGACGACCAGCGGGTAGACCAGGCCGATCTCGCCGAACGCCGCCTTGCCCAGGATCAGCGCGGCGACGAGGGTCACGGCGTACGACTCGAACAGGTCGGCCGCCATGCCGGCGCAGTCGCCCACGTTGTCGCCGACGTTGTCGGCGATCGTGGCGGGGTTGCGCGGGTCATCCTCCGGGATGCCGGCTTCCACCTTGCCGACGAGGTCGGCGCCCACGTCGGCGCCCTTGGTGAAGATTCCGCCGCCGAGGCGGGCGAAGATCGAAATGAGCGAAGCGCCGAAGCCCAGCGCCACGAGCGCGTCGATGACCGTGCGGCTCGAGGGGGCAAGCGCCATCGGGCCGGTGAGGACCCAGTAGTAGACGGCGACGCCGAGCAGGGCGAGGCCCGCGACGAGCATGCCGGTGACGGCACCCGCCTTGAAGGCCACGTCGAGGCCGGCCGCGAGCGACTGGGACGCCGCCTGCGCCGTGCGCACGTTGGCGCGGACGGACACGTTCATGCCGATGAAGCCGGCCGCGCCCGAGAGCACCGCGCCGATCAGGAAGCCGATGGCCACGGTCCAGCCGAGCAGGAAGCCGATAACGACGAAGAGCACGGCGCCGACGAGCGAAATCGTCATGTACTGCCGCTTCAGGTACGCCTGGGCACCTTCGGCGATCGCCGCGGCGATCTCCTGCATGCGCTGCGTGCCGGCATCGCGACTGTTGACGTCGGCGATGGCCCACGCGCCATAGGCGATCGAGAGCAGACCGCCCAGAATAATCAGCCAGATCATGTTCCGTCCCTAACCCAAGTTCACAAGGTCACCCGGGGCTCGGCGCCACGGGCATGACGTTCTTTGCAGGCGTGCCCTCTTGAGGGGCGCCACAGAAGTGCCAAACTTGCGCCCCGGACGCAAACGGAACCGTAGGCAAAGGTCGAAAAACACACGGGAAGACCGTGGGTGACGCCTATGGGGCGGCGGCCGCCGCTTTCTGCCGCCGCGCGTGCCAGACGAGCGCGACCGCCGCGATGGCGACCAGCGGAAAGATGACCTCGTTGACCGTCGACCAGCCGAACCGCGCGAGGAGCTGCCCCGACGAGAAGGAGCCGATCGCCATCGTCCCGAAGACCAAGAAGTCGTTGAAGGCCTGGACCCGATTGCGCTCGGACGGCGCAGCGGTCTGCGCGACGAGCGCCGACGCGCCGACGAAGCCGAAATTCCAGCCGACGCCCAGCAGGATCAGGCCGATCCAGAAATGGGGAACGGTGGTCCCCGCCATGTCCACGATCCCCGCGCCGACCAGCAGGACGAGCCCCGCGGCGATGATCGCCGGCGCGCCGAAGCGCGAAATCAGCGAACCGGTCACGAATCCGGGGGCGAACATCGCGATCACGTGCCACTGGATCGCGAGATTCGAGTCGCTGATGGTGTGGCCGCACATCTTCATGGCGAGGGGCGCCGCCGTCATGACGAGGTTCATCAGGCCGTAGCTGACGACGCCGCAGATCACCGCCGCGATGAAGCGCGGCTGGGCCGCGATCTGCATCAGGGGACGCCCCTCCCCCGCCTTGCGCGGCGGCGGCGTCGGAATGTCGACCTGGGCGACGACCGCCATGGCGACGAGCGCCACGAGCGCCTGCGCGACATAGCTGACCGCGAACGTGTAGGGCGGGTAGAGGTCCATCGTGTGCTGGACGAGCTGCGGTCCGATGACACCGGCGAGGACACCCCCCGCCATGACCCACGAGATCGCCTTCGGCTTGAAGGCGTCGCTCGCCGTGTCGGCGGCCGCGAAACGATAGGACTGGGTGACGGCGGCGTAGTAGCCGGCGAAGAACGTCGCCAGGCAGAATAGCCAAAAAGAGGCCGCCAGAACCGCGAGAGCGGCCAGCACGCCCATCAGCGCGCCGCAGGCCGTGCCCGTGATGAAGGCAACGCGCCGCCCGTATCGCGCCGCGATGGCGCCGGTCGGCAGCGTCGCCGCCGCCATGCCGACGACGAAGATGGACACGGGCAGCGTCGCCAGCGCCGGATCCGGCGCGAGCTGGACGCCGACGATGGCGCCCGTGGCGAAGATGACCGTGGCATTGGCCCCCGCCAGCGCCCCGGCGCTGGCCAGGATGAAGGCGTTGCGACGAGCGAGCTGGTCGCCCGCGTCGATGGTGATGCTCAAGACAACGCCTCAGAAATGGCTGAACGAGCCGCTTGCGAAGACCGCAGTTTGACCGTTGTGGAGAAAAATCGTCTCCCCGGCAAGCGACGTCACCTCGCCAACCTCGGCCATCGGCACGCCTGCCGCCGCCGCCCCGGAGAGGAGCGCCGGGATTTCGGCCGGCGGAACCGTGGCGAGGATCTCGTAGTCGTCGCCGCCGGTCAGCGCCGCGGCCAGCAGGCCCGCGTCCGCTTCGACCGCGGCCTGAACGGCCGGCGAAAGCGGCACGCTCTCGAGACGGACCCGCGCCCCGCAGCCGGAGGCGCGCATCATCTTGCGCAGGTCGCCGACGAAGCCGTCGGACACGTCCATGCCGCCGGAGGCGTGGCGGCGCAGAAGAGGGGCCAGGACGGAACGCGGCCGCGGCCGCAGATACCGGGAGAGAAGGTGTTCCCGCCCCTCCCCGACCGCGGCCAGCCAAGGAGCGGCCGGATCGAGGCGGGCCCTCAGGCCGAGCGCGGCATCGCCGATGGTGCCGGTGACGAGAATGCGGTCGCCCGGCCGAGCGCCGGTGCGCGGCACCATGCGGCCGGAGGGCACGCTGCCAAGCGCGGTGATCGACAGCATCAGGGGCCCCGGCGTCTTCACCGTATCCCCCCCGAGAAGCGGACAGCCGCCGGCGCCGGAGCATGCGCCGAGGCCGGACGCGAAGGAGGCGAGCCAGTCGTCCGACCAGTCCGGCGGCAAGGCGATGGCGAGGAGGAAGCCGAGCGGATCGGCCCCCTTGGCGGCAAGGTCGGACAGGTTCACGGCCAGCGCCTTCCAGGCGACGGCGTCGGCCGGGTCGTCGGGAAAGAAGTGGACCCCGGCCACGACCGCGTCGGCGGTCAGCACGAGGTCGCAGCCGCCTGGCGGGGTGATGCAGGCGGCGTCGTCGAGCAGGCGCAGGCCGCCGGGGCCGGCGAGCGGCGCGAAGTGGCGCGCGATCAGGTCGTCTTCGCCGGGACGCGGTGACCCGGACACGGCGCGCCGCTCAACCGGCGCGGACGCCGAGTTCCTCGGCGCGAACCTCGCGGCCGATGGAATCGAGCACCGCGTTGACCATTCCCGGCTCGTCGTCGGCGTAGAACGCGCGGGCGACGTCGACATATTCCGTGATGACGACCTTGGCCGGGACGTCCGGGCGACGGACGAGCTCATAGGCGCCGCAGCGCAGGATGGCACGCAGGACCGCCTCGACGCGCGCGAGCGGCCAGCCCTTCGACAGCGCGGCATCGACCTTCTGGTCGACCAATCGCTGTTCCTGCACCACGCCGGCGACGAGATCGCGGAAGAACGGCGCGTCGGCGGGCTTGAAGGCGACGCCGTCGATCTCCCGGCCGATCCAGTGCGCCTCGAACTCCGCCATCGCGTCGTGCACGCCCTTGCCCGACATCTCCATCTCGTAGAGCGCCTGCACCGCCGCGAGCCTCGCGGCGGCGCGTTTCTCGCGACGGGACATGATCAGATCCTTCCCGCCGCAGCGCGGCGCTTGATTCGCAGGACCGCGAGGGCAGCCTCGGCCGCCCCGCCACCCTTGTTCATCTCGCCGACGCGGGCGCGCGCCCAGGCCTGCGCGTCGTTCTCGACCGTCAGGATGCCGTTGCCGATGGGGATGCGCCGGGCGATCGAGAGGTCCATCAGGCCGCGCGAGCTTTCGCCCGCGACGATGTCGTAGTGGCCGGTCTCGCCGCGAATGACGCATCCGAGCGCCACGACGGCGTCGTAAGGCTGGCCGTTGGCCTCGGCGGCATCGAGGACGATGGCAATGGTGCCCGGAATCTCCAGCGCTCCGGGCACCGTCACGACGTCGAAGGTCGCCTTCTCGGCTTCGAGGACGGCCGTTGCGCCGGCCAGCAGTTCGTCGGCGAGGTCGTCGTAGAAGCGGGCTTCGACCACCAGGACGCGGCCGTGGGTGGGCACGCCGTCATGGGTGGCCCGGGCGGATCGGGGAGCGGCCATGGATGTCTCGGCTTCAGGTGTCGGACGGGCTGGGCAAGAAGGGTGAGTAGCCCTGCGCGCGCGCTTCCGCAAGCCGCGCGGCATAACGGGCCATCTGGTCGACCTCCAGGTTGATGCGATCCCCGGCCCGGACGCCGCCCCAGGTGGTGACGGACAGCGTGTGCGGGATGAGGAAGACCGTGAAGAGGTCGCGCTCCACCGTGTTCACGGTGAGCGACGTGCCATCGAGCGCGACGGAGCCCTTTTCGGCGATGAAGGGGGCGAGCTGGCCCGGAACCCGGATGGTGAAGCGCGCGGTGGAGCCCCAGGGGCCCTCGCCCGTGACGTCGTCGCGGGCCACGACCTCGGCCACGCCGTCGACGTGGCCGGACACGAGGTGGCCGCCCAGCTCGTCGCCGATCTTCAGCGCCCGCTCGAGATTGAGTCGGGTCCCCGGCCGCCACGCGCCGGCGGTGGTGCGCGCCAGCGTCTCGGCCGCCGCATCCACTTCGAACCAGCAGCCGCCGCCCTCGCGGGGACCGCGCTCGACCACCGTCAGGCACGGGCCCGAGCACGCGATGGAGGCGCCGATGGCGATGGTGGCGGCATCGTAGGCCGCTTCGATCCGCACGTGACGCAGCGATCCGTGCCGGTCGCTGACCGACACCACGGTCCCGACGTCCGTGACGATGCCCGTGAACATCAGATGATCCTCCTGAAACAGCGCATCTCGTCGGCGCCGAGCATGACGGGGTCGAAGGCTTCGTAGCGGTCGCGGTCGTCGACGATGGCCTGCAAGGCCGGGCCGAGCGCCGGGACGCCGGGGGCACCGAGACGGCGCGGCGACGTCAGCAGCACGAACTGGTCGACCAGGCCCGCCGCCGCCAGCGCCTCGCCGAGCCGCGGCCCCCCCTCGCAGAAGAGCCGGGTCACGCCGCGCTTCGCAAGCGTCGAGAGGACGGCGCGCAGGTCGAGCTTCCCGCCGGGGGCGACGCGGCGCACGCGCTCCACCGGGACGCCGAAGGCGGAGAGCCCCTGCTCGACGCCCCACGGCGCATCGTCCGCCGCGACGATCCAGGTCGGGGGTCCCGCCGGCCCGGTGACGACGCTCGCCTCGGGCGAGATCCGCAGGTCCGGGTCGAGCACGATTCGGACGGGCGAGCGACCGGCGAGCCCGGCGAGCCGGACGGTCAGCAGCGGGTCGTCGGCCTCGACGGTGCCGATGCCGACCATGATGGCGTCGTGGCGCGCCCGCAGCTTGTGCACCTTCGCGCCGGCCGCACGCCCGGTGATCATCAGGCGCTCGGGTCCCGGGCCGGCGGCGAAGCCGTCGGCGGTGCGCGCGAGCTTGAGAGTCACCAGAGGACGTCCGTCCACCACCTTGAGAATGAAGCCGTAATTCACGCGCCGCGCCTCGGCGGCCAGCGTGCCGACCGTGACCGCGACGCCGGCGGCGCGCAGGTGGATGTGCCCCCTGCCGTTGACGCGCGGATCGGGATCCTCGATCGCCGAGACGACCCGCGCGATGCCGGCCGCGACCACCGCCTCGCAGCAGGGCGGCGTCCGCCCATGGTGCGAGCAGGGCTCGAGCGTCACGGCCATGGACGCGCCCCGGGCGAGATCCCCCGCCTGCGCGAGCGCGACCGTTTCGGCATGCGGGCGACCGCCCGGCCGGGTGAAGCCCCGCCCGACCACCTGCGGTCCCTCGCCGGTCATCCGCCAGATCACGGCCCCGACGGCCGGGTTCGGCCATGTGTTGCCCAGCCCGCGCCGCGCCAGCGACAGGGCTTCGCGCATCATCCGCGTGTCGATGACGGCCTGCTCGTGGGGCGAAAGCGCGACGGTGGTCGGCCGCTGGGGCTGGCGCATCAATCGCCGTCCCGGCCGGGGGCCCGCTCCTCGCGGGTGGCCGCCGGCGCGGCGGGCTGCTGGGTGGCCGCGTCCTGGCCCTGCTCGTCGGCCGTCAGCTGGCCGATCAGTTCCTCGAAGTCCCGTGCCTCGCGGAAATTCCGGTACACCGAGGCGAAGCGGACATAGGCCACGTCGTCGAGGTTCTTCAGCCCCTCCATGACGAGCTGGCCGATGGTGGCGCTCGGAATGTCGCCGTCGCCGAGGCTCTCGAGCTGGCGCACGATGCCGTTGACCATCCGCTCGACCCGATCCGGATCGACGGGCCGCTTGCGCAGCGCGACGTCGACGGAGCGCACCAGCTTGTCCCGGTCGAAGGGGATGCGCCGGCCCGACCGCTTGACCACGACCAGCTCGCGCAGCTGCACCCGCTCGAACGTCGTGAAACGCCCGCCGCAGTCCGGGCAAACCCGCCGCCGGCGGATGGACGAGTGGTCCTCGGTCGGCCGCGAGTCCTTCACCTGGGTGTCGAGGGACCCG
>CAZJCW010000233.1:0-7079 GCA_964544365.1 uncultured Alsobacter sp. | reverse complement strand
GCGCGCTTCGCGGTCAAGCCGACCTCGTCGATCCTCACGCCCCGCCGCAGCATCGACAGCGCGGGCAAGGACGTCGACGTGATGACCAAGGGGCGCCACGACCCCTGCGTCGGCATCCGCGCCGTTCCGGTCGGCGAGGCGATGGTGGCATGCGTCATCGCCGACCACTTCCTGCGCCACCGCGGACAGGTGGGGTAGGGGCCGGGAAAAGGCGCGACTTCCGAAAACAGGCGGGGGTCAGTCGGCTTCGACGGCCTTGCGGCCCCGGAACCCCGTGGCCAGCACATAGAGTTCCGCGGAATCGGCACGGCTCGCGGCCGGCTTGACATGGCGGACGGTGGCGAAGTCCCGCTTCAGGTCCGCCAGCAACTGGCCTTCCGTGCCACCCTGCAGCACCTTGGCGACGAAAGCCCCGCCGGGGGCGAGGATATCGCGGGCGAACTCCGCCGCGAGTTCGGCGAGCGCGACGATCTTCAGGTGATCCGTCTTCTTGTGGCCGGTCGCATTGGCGGCCATGTCCGACATCACGATGTCGGCAGGGCCGCCCAGCATCGCGGTGAGGCGGGCGGGAGCATCCTCGTCGAGGAAGTCCATGACGGTGAACTCGACGCCGGGAAGCGGGTCGATGTCCAGCAGGTCGATGCCCACCACGCGGCCCTTGCCCTCGGCCGACTGCACCCGCGCCGCGGCCACCTGGGACCAGCCGCCCGGCGCTGCGCCGAGATCGACGACCCGAAGCCCAGGCTTGAAAAGCCGGTACTTGTCGTCGATCTCGAGGAGCTTGAAGGCGGCGCGGGACTTGTAGCCCTCGCGCTTGGCGCGCGCGACGAAAGGATCGTTCAACTGGCGTTCCAGCCAGCGGTTCTGGGACACGGTGCGCTTGCGCGCCGTCTTCACCCGCTGCTTGAGCGATCGGCCGCCCTCGCGGCCGGACCCGCCGGCGGTCGTCATGCCGGACGCCCCCGGCGCATCCAAACCCCATCCTCGCTCATCAACTGCATCAGGATTCCTTCGCGCAGTCCCCGGTCGGCGATGCGCAGGCGCTCCGACGGGAAAGCACGGCGGATCGCCTCCAGGATGGCGCAGCCGGCCAGCACGAGGTCGGCGCGTTCGTTGCCGATGCAGGGGTTGGCGGCCCGCTGGCGGAAGCTCATGCCCAGGAGCCGCTCCATCACCGCGGCGACGTCGTCGTTCTCCATCCACAGCCCATCGACCCGCCGGCGATCGTAGCGCGGCAGATCGAGGTGGACGCCCGCGATCGTGGTCACGGTGCCGGACGTCCCGAGCAGGTGGAACCGGCCGCAGCCGGCCACGTCGCGCAACTCGCCGACGAAGCCCTCCAGAAGACCCTCGACCTCCGCGACCATGCCTTCGAACGCCTCGCGGGTGACATCCACGCCGCCGTGACGCTCGGCAAGGGTGACGACGCCGACCGGCAGCGATGTCCACGCCCGCACCCGATCCGACAGGCTCGTGCCCCGCCGGTGGCCGTCGAGCCACACGAGTTCGGACGATCCGCCGCCGATGTCGAAGAGGACGACCCCCTCGGCCTGCGGATCGGCGAGGCCCGCACAGCCGGCCACGGCGAGGCGCGCCTCGGTCTCGCGATCGACGACCTCGAGGTCGAGGTCAGCCTCTTCCCGAGCCCGTGCGATGAACTCGGCCCCGTTGACAGCGGCCCGGCACGCCTCCGTCGCGATGAGACGGGACCGGGCAACGCCGCGGGATTCCATCTTCGAGCGGCACACCTTCAGCGCCTCGATGGTGCGCGTGATTGCCGCGTCGCGAAGTCGATTCGACGCTCCCAGCCCTTCGCCGAGGCGAACGATCCGCGAAAACGCATCGACCACCCGAAAGCCGTCGGAGGACGGCCGGGCGACCAGAAGGCGACAGTTGTTGGTCCCGAGATCGAGCGCGGCATAGGTCGTCGCGCGCGCGTGACCGCCGACATGGCCGCCACCCTGTGGACGCGCCTCGCGGTATGGGCGGTCGTGGTGCGAAGCGGCCAAGGCGGGCTGCTCGCCGGGAACGGCCAGCACCCGCACGTCTGCGCCCGCGGTCGGGAGGATCCCGGCGGTCGCTTCGGCGGCATGATCGTCGACCGGCGACACGTGAGCCTCATGAATTGTTCACGACGACCTTACCAACCCCGTCGCCCGTATGCCAAGCCGCGATACGCCGGCCGGGCAACAAACATTGCAGAACCTGCTCGATCGCGGCATGAGTATTGAGTTTGAAAATGGCGATCGACAATGCCCGGCCGGCTCCAGAACCTCGACATCGACCTCCTGCGCACCTTCGCGACCATCGCCGACACGCGCAATTTCTCCCGGGCCGCCGAGCGGTTGCTGCGGTCGCAATCGACATTGTCGCTGCAGGTGAAGCGGCTGGAGGAGCAGGTCGGCAAGCGGCTGTTCGATCGCTCGCCCCGATCCGTGCGGCCCACGGCGGAGGGCGAGACGCTGCTCGCCTATGCGCGCCAGATCCTCGCCTTGAACGACGACGTCGTTGCACGCGTCAACGAGCCTCATGTGGCCGGCGTCGTGCGGCTGGGGACACCGGAGGACTTCGCGACGCGCCACCTGCCGGGCGTCCTGTCGCGGTTTGCGCACGCCTTTCCGGCCGTGGCGCTCGAGGTGACGTGCGACCTCACGCTCACGCTCCTCGATCGCTTCCGGGCCGGCGACTTCGACATCGTTCTCGTGAAACGGGAGCCGGCCGTCTCGGCGGGGGGAACGCGGGTGTGGCGGGAGCCGCTCGTGTGGGCCGCGGCGGACCGCAGCCTGGTGGACAGGCCGGGTGCATTGCCCCTGGTCGCGTCGCCCCCTCCCTGCGTCTACCGGAAGCGGGCCACCGAGGCACTCGACCGCACCGGCCGGACCTGGCGGCTCGCCTACAGCTGCGCGTCCCTAGCCGGCGCACAGGCCGCCGTGCGGGCGGGACTGGGCGTGACGGTGCTTCCCAAGGACATGGTGCCGGAGGGCATCTCCGTCATCGAGGACGAGCGACTGCCGGACCTGCACGACACCGAAGTGGCCTTGCTTGCCGCCGATCCGTTGTCCGTTCCGGCCCGCCGCCTGGCCGACCACATCGTGCGTTCGCTGGAACAGGCGGGCGGACCTGCGTGACACACCCTCGTGCGCGGTTCTTTTCGCCGCGCCGGGAACACAAGTCCCACCATGACGTTGGACCCCGGATCTTGAACCCGGAGTTCAGCATGAATCGGATGATGTTTGCCTTCGCGGGCGCTGTCTTGATGGTCACGCCGGCGGTCGCGTCGGGACGTGACGCCGGCCCGGCACCCGTCGGCGCTTCGTCGTCTTTCCAGGTCGCCCAGGCGATGTATCGCGACACCTATCGCGAGGATGTCCGCCCGGGCTGGCGCAGCGAGAGACGCATGCGGCGGGATCGGAGATGGGACGGCTATACCGGCCAGGTGTGCCGGACCCGCGTGGTCTACCGGCTGACCCCCTACGGCGAACGGGTCCGCCGCGTGATCCGGACCTGCAGCTGAGGCCCTCAATCCTGAGGCGGCTTCTGCGTCCGGAGCTTCTTGACCGAACCGCGGCGGCTCTTGCTTTCGAGCCGCCGCTTCTGCGATCCGAGCGTCGGCTTCGTGGCGCGCCGGATCACGGGGCGCACCGCCGCCTTGCGCAGCAATTCGAACAGGCGCTCTCGCGCATCCTCGCGGTTGCGATCCTGGGTCCGAAAGCGCTGGGCAATGATGATGACGACGCCGTCGGCGGTCATCCGGCTGCCGGCGAGGCCGCGCAGCCTCTCCTTCACGTCCTCCGGCAGTCCCGGCGACGCCATGGCGTCGAACCGCAGCTGGACGGCCGTCTCGACCTTGTTGACGTTCTGCCCGCCCGGCCCGGAGGCCCGCACGAAGCTTTCCTCGAGTTCCCGTTCGTCGAGAACGATGCGCGGCGCGACGCGGATCATCGATACCTCCGCCCTGACCGGGCGAAGCCTACATCACGATGACCTTCGTGCCGACGCCGACGCGGTTGTAGAGGTCGATCACGTCGACATTGCGCATCCGGATGCAGCCGGACGAGGCGGCGCGCCCGATCGTCTCCGGCTCGTTGGTGCCATGGATGCGATAGAGCGTGTCACGGCCGCCCTGGTAGAGATACAGCGCGCGGGCGCCGAGCGGATTGTCCGGCCCGCCCTTGGTCGGGCGCACATGCGGCCAGCGCTTCACCATCTCGGCCGGAGGCGTCCAGTTCGGCCACTCGGCCTTCCGGGCGACCTCGGCGGTTCCGGTCCAGCCATAGGCCTCGTCGCCGGTCGCCACGCCGTAGCGGATGGCCTTGCCGCCGGGCTCGACGAGAAACAGGAACTTGTTGCGGGTGTCGATGATGACGGTTCCAGGCTTCTCGCCCGTCGCGTAATCGACCCGGTACCGCTCGAAGGGCAGGTGGACGTCGAATGTCGGAACGAGCGCCATGTACTCGACGTCGCGGCTGCTCATCGACGGGCTCGGCACCGGCTCATAGCGGCACGCGGCCGCCAGGAGGCCGAGGAAGATGACGAAGGCCGACGTTCGCAATCGCATGCCGCTCTGAGTCCCCGAAGGTTGGCTACCCGCCTATTGAGCGCCGAACATGGTTAATTCGCGCCTAATGATCGAATAAGCACGAAACGACGCGCCGGCATGGAGCCTGACCAGGCCCGCTTTAGGGAACGCCATGACGCACGTCAACGGTGGCGGATCAGATTGGCCGATGGACGCTGCGTCGCACCTGCGCGAGAATTGACGGCTCAACCAGCGACAGTCCGGGGCAGGAGACGCCGTGTCGACCCTCTACATCTCGCATCCTTGCTTCCAGCTGCACCAGACGCCGCCGGGACATCCCGAACGCCCCGATCGCATCCGCGTGGTCGAGCGGATCCTCGAACACGAGCGTTTCGCGCCGCTGGAGCGGGAGGCCTCGCCGGTCGCCACGATGGAAGCCCTGCTGCGCGCCCACCCGGAAAGCTACATCCGCGCCCTGGAGGACGCGTCCCCCGCCGACGGCATGATCCAGCTCGATGCGGACACGACCATGTCGGCCGGTACGCTGGAGGCGGCGCTCCGCGCGTCCGGCGGCGCCATCCTCGCCGTCGACGAAGTGATGACGGGAAAGGTGGCGAACGCCTTTTCCGCGGCGCGCCCGCCGGGGCACCACGCCGAGCGCGCCACCGCCATGGGCTTCTGCTTCTTCAACCACGCCGCGGTGGCGGCGCGACACGCGCAGAAGGTGCATGGCGCCGAGCGTGTCGCCATCGTCGACTGGGACGTCCACCACGGCAACGGCACGCAGGACATCTTCTGGTCCGACCCCAGCGTCATGTACTGCTCGACCCACGAGATGCCGCTCTACCCCGGCACGGGCGCGGCCCGCGAGACGGGGGAGCACAACACCGTCGTCAACGCGCCGATGCGGGCCGGGGACGGGAGCCACGAGTTCCGCGAGGCCTTCGAGGTGGCGATCCTGCCCCGCCTCGAGAGTTTCCGGCCCGACCTGGTGATCATCTCGGCGGGCTTCGACGCGCATGTCCGCGATCCGCTGGCCAATCTCAACCTGGTCGAGGCCGATTTCGCCTGGGCGACGGCGCAGCTCATGGACATCGCCGACAAGTCGTGCCGCGGGCGCGTCGTATCGCTGATGGAGGGCGGATACGACCTCGAGGGCCTGGCCCGATCGGTCGCCGCGCACGTCATGACCCTGATGCGGGGCGCCTGATCCTGCGGGACGATGGAAGGGGAGGGGTCGGGCGGCTTCTGTCCCCTCCGCGGGGCTGGGCGGTTCCGCTGCCCCGGCGGGCGCCTAGCCCTCCACTGGCTCTGTTCCGTCGATCTCGATGCCGAACCCGGCCAGCCCGACATAGTTGCGCGACTTGGACGACAGGTTGACGATCGACGAGACGCCGAGATCGCGCAGGATCTGCGCGCCGAGACCGACCTCGCGCCACTGCTGTTCCCGGGCGTTCTCCGATGACGAACCGTGCTCGTCGATCGTCTGCATCGGAACGCCGGCGGTGCCGTCGCGCAGGTACACGAGCACGCCGCGCCCCGCGCCGCGGAAGCGCGCCAGCGACGCCTGCAGCGTTCTGCCTCCCCCCAGCGTGTCCGCGATGACATTCGCCCGGTGGAGCCGTGTCAGGACGCCCTTGCCGTCGCCGACGCTGCCGTGGACGAAGGCGAAGTGGTTCACGGTGTCGAAGGGGGTCGTGTAGGCATAGCCGGTGAGGTCGCCGCTCTCGGTGCGGACCGGAAACGTGGCAATGCGCTCGACCAGCTTCTCGCGGGATTGCCGGTAGGCGATGAGGTCGGCGACGGAGATGCGGGCGAGGCCGTGTCTGATCGCGAACGCGTCGATCTGTTCGCCCTTCATCACGGTGCCGTCGTCGTTGGCGAGTTCGCAGATCACGCCGACGGGCGGCAGGCCGGCGAGCTTGCACAGGTCGACCGCCGCCTCCGTATGGCCGGACCGCATCAGCACGCCGCCGTCGCGGGCGATCAGCGGGAAGATGTGGCCGGGACGCACGAAGTCGGACGCGCCCATGTTGCCGTTCGCGAGCGCGCGAACCGTGTTCGAGCGCTGTTCGGCGGAAATTCCGGTGGTCAGCCCATGCTTGACGTCCACCGTGACGGTGAAGGCCGTGCCGAGCGGGGCATCGTTCGCCGCGACCATCGGCGACAGGTTCAGCCGGCGTGCCTCCGACGCCGTCACCGGCGCGCAGACGATGCCGCAGGTGTTGCGGATGATGAAGGCCATCTTCTCCGGCGTGCAGAGCGAGGCGGCGCAGATCAGATCGCCCTCGTTCTCGCGGTCGTCGTCGTCCGTGACGATGATGATCTCGCCGTTGCGCAGCGCATCGATCGCGCGGGTTACCGAGTGCGGCACAGTCCTCTCCCATGGCACGGGGGCAGAAGAGGCATCGCGCGGCTGGGGCGCCGCCGGGATGCCGATGAAGTCGTTGGGCGTGACGGCGCCACCGGTTTCCCGCGTGATGAGGGACGCGGTATCGCGCGACATCCACGCGGCGTCGTTGTTGCACAAGGCGGTGACGGCCGCAGGCGACAGGCCGAT
>CAZJCW010000232.1:0-7093 GCA_964544365.1 uncultured Alsobacter sp. | reverse complement strand
CCCAGATGCCGTTGACGTCGCAGGTGGGCCGCGACTGGATCTGCTCGATGAGCATGCGGCCCTTCTCGCCGGCCGGGATGGGCAGCCCGACCTGGCCGAGGAAGTCCTCCGCGGTGAGGCCGAGGCCCTTCCACTGCTCGAGGATCTGCGTGGGGGTCTCGCTCACGCCCTCGTAGAAGTCCTTCAGCGTCACGCGGCCGTCGGCGTCGTGCAGGTCGGCGATGATGCGGGCGAGCACGCGGGCGGGATTGGCGGCGGCACCGCCGAAGATGCCGGAGTGAAGATCGCGGTCCGCGCAGCGCACGGTGATCTCCTCGTAGACCATGCCGCGCAGCGAGGCCGTGATGGCCGGGGTGTTGCGGTCCCACATGCCGGTGTCGCAGACCAGCGCGACGTCGGACTTGAGATCGTCCCGGTGCTTCTCCACGAACTCCGGCAGGAATTTCGAGCCGTCCTCCTCGGCGCCTTCGACCAGCATCGTGATGCCGACCGGAAGCGAGCCGGTGACCGCCTTCCACGCCCGGCATGCCTCGACGAAGGTCATCAGCTGGCCCTTGTCGTCACAGGCGCCGCGCGCCGAGATCACCCGCCGGCCGTCCGGCAGCGTCGCCATGCGCGGCTCGAACGGCGGCGTCTCCCAGAGGTTGAGCGGATCGACGGGCTGGACGTCATAGTGACCGTAGAACAGCACGGTCGGCGCGCCGGCCTTCGGTGCATGGCCCACGACGGCGGGGTGGCCACCTGTCTCGCGCGGCGCCGCGTCGGCGAAACCTAGTCCGCGCAGGTCAGCCGCCAGCCACTCCGCCGCCTTGCGGCACTCGGATGCGTAGGCCCGGTCGGTGGAGATCGACTGGATCCGCAGGAAGTCGAAGAGCCGCTCGAGCGAAGCGTCGAGATCGGCGTCGATGCGGGCGAGGACGGCGTCGAGGTGGGACATGGCAGAGACTCGGGATGTGGCCTAAGCGGCGCAGGCGGTTCTAAGGTCGTGGTTTAGACCGATCCCGCGATTTGTCCACACGCCAGGACGGCGCGCTTTCGCGGCGCCCACCCGTCGGCCCGGGTCACGCCTCGCGACGTGGCCCTATCGGTCGTGGCGGTCCGGCCTCGTCCCGGCGCTGCTATTTCAGGCTGCCCAGGACCCCGCGCAGGATTGCCCTGCCGAGTTGGTTGCCGACCGTGCGCGCGGCCGAGGAGGCAGCGTTGTTGATGACGCGCTCCGTCACCGTCATGCGCCCCCGCCGGGTTCCGCCCGAGCCGCCGCCCAGGATGCTGCCGAGGATCGATCCGAAGATGTCGTCGCCGCCCGCCGACGCCTCCTGAGGCGCGGGGGCGGCCTTTCCGGGAGCGGGCTTCGGGGCGGCGTTGGTGGCTTCCGCCTGGGCAAGCTGCCGCCGGCGCATCAGGATCTCGTAGGCCGACTCGCCGTCGATGGCCCGCTCGTAGCGGCCGCGCATCGGGCTCGACGAGATCACCATCTGCCGCTCCTGAGGAGTCAGCGGTCCGACGCGCGCCTGCGGTGGCCGGATCAGCGCGCGCTCGACGATCTCGGGAATGCCCTTGCCCTCCAGCATGGAGACCAGCGCCTCGCCCACGCCGAGCTGCGTGATGACCTCCTCGGTCTTCAGCTTCGGGTTCTGGCGGAAGGTGGTGGCGGCCGCCTTCACCGCCTTCTGGTCACGCGGCGTGAACGCGCGCAGCGCGTGCTGCACGCGGTTGCCCAGCTGGGCCAGAACCGTGTCCGGGACGTCGAGCGGATTCTGCGTGACGAAGTAGATGCCGACGCCCTTGGAGCGGATCAGGCGCACCACCTGTTCGACCGCTTCGAGAAGCGCCTTGGGCGCGTTGTTGAAGAGCAGGTGCGCCTCGTCGAAGAAGAACACCAGCTTCGGCTTGTCCGGATCGCCCACTTCGGGGAGCTGCTCGAAGAGCTCGGAGAGCATCCACAACAGGAAGGTGGCATAGAGGCGCGGGCTGCCCATCAGCTTGTCGGCAGCCAGCACGTTGATGACGCCGCGCCCGTCCTCCGACTGGATCAGGTCGGATATGGCGAGCGACGGCTCGCCGAAGAACTTCGTGGCGCCCTGGTTCTCCAGCACGAGGAGCTGGCGCAGGATCGAGCCCACGGTCGCATCGGCGACGTTGCCGTACTGCAGGGCCATCGGCTTGAGGCCGTCCTGCTTGGTCAGCTCGTTGAGCAGCAGGCGCAGGTCCTTCATGTCGATGAGCGGCAGTTGCTGCTCGTCGGCGATCCGGAACGCGATGTTGAGCACGCCCTCCTGCGTGTCGTTCAGCTCCAGCAGGCGCGCCATGAGCAGCGGGCCCATTTCCAGCACGGTCGTGCGCACCTGGTGGCCCTGGTCGCCGAAAAGGTCCCAGAACACCACGGGGAACTGGTCGGGCTTGTAGTCGTAGCCCATGTCCTTCGCGCGCTTGACGAAGTGCTCCTTCGGCTCGCCCATCGCGGCGACGCCGGAGAGATCGCCCTTCACGTCGGCCGCGAAGACGGGAACCCCGGCGGCCGAGAAGCCCTCGGCCAGCACCTGCAGGGTCACGGTCTTGCCCGTGCCCGTGGCTCCGGTGATGAGGCCGTGACGATTGGCGAGCTTGAGGTTGAGCACCTCCGGCTTGCCACTCTTGCCGACCAGAATGCTGCCTGCGTCCGCCATCTGCGATCACCCTCTGCGCCGCCAAATCGCACCCGTTATAGGCGCGGGCGTGTGACCTTTCCACATCGGCGCGCCGCCACGATCACGCAACGCGAGAATCAAATGTTTGCAAGCTTGAGTTTCGTCGTCTGCCCATGAATGATGACGTTAATCAATGCCTCTCGTTGGCGCATCCCCAGGATCGGTCATGGACGAGCTCATCGCAAAGATCGCCGCGCAGGCCGGACTGGACGAAGCCACGGCACGACAGGCCGTCGCCATCGTTCTCGCGTTCCTCGCCAAGGAGGCTCCCGCCGCGGACATCGCGACGATGTTCTCCGCGATGCCGGGTGCCGAGGCGCTGGCGGGCGAGGCGTCCGGCGGCGGAGGCGGGATCATGGGGGCTATCGGCGGCTTCATGCCGGGCGGAGGGCTGATGGCGCTGGCCGGTCAGCTCACCTCGGCGGGGCTGTCGATGGACCAGATGGGGGACTTGGGACGTGAGCTCTTTGCCTATGGCCGCGAAAAGGCCGGCGAGGATGTCATGGGATCGATCGTCGGGTCCGTGCCCGGCCTCGGTCAATTCGTCTGACGCCGACAGGGGGGCGTCGAGCGCAAACTTGGGGATCCAGACCCGGCAAGGGCGGATTCCCTTCAGACAGGAGGGGTATCAATGTCGTCTTATCCGATCGCCAGCATCGAGGGCATAGGCCCGGTCTTCGCCGCAAAGTTGAAGGCCGCCGGCATCAAGAAGACCGGTGACCTGCTGGTCCGTGGCAAGGATCCGAAGGGTCGCAAGGAGATCGCTGCGGCCACCGGGCTCGACGAGAGCAAGATCCTGAAGTGGACCAACATGGCCGACCTCATGCGCATCAAGGGCGTCGGCGAGGAGTATTCCGAGCTGCTCGAGGCAGCCGGGGTCGACACGGTCAAGGAACTGCGCAACCGCAATGCCGCCAACCTCACCAAGGCGATGGTCGAGGCCAACGCCACGAAGAAGCTGGTGCGGCTGCTGCCGAGCGAGAAGATCGTGGTGAAGTGGGTCGCGATGGCGAAGGAACTTCCTCCCGCCATCACCTACTGATCGCGCGATCGAGCCTCGCGCCCGGTTCTCGGGGCGCGGGCCTCAGCACTGTTCGAGCTGTCGCCCGCAGACGCGGGCGACCCAGCCCGTGCCGAATTCGGTTTCGGCCTCGACCCATTGCCCCTGGCATGAGACCAGCCGCTTCACCGCCACGCTGTCCGGTGTCAGGGGAAAGCCGCCGCGAGTCCCGCGCAGGGTGGCGATGACGCGGGCGTTGGGCCGGGGCCCGGCCCGCAGAGTGTCCGCGGCCAGCGTTGCCTTGACCCGATCTGCGGGAACCCAGCCCTCGCCGCGAAACCAGGTCGCCGACTGGCGCCGGAAGGCGTCGTCCGCCTCGGCGGGGAAAAAGGCGCTGCCGATGCGGAACCAGCCGCTGCTGTAGCCCGTCACGCGGACGAGCACCGCCACCTCGTCGACGCCGATGACGCGCGGCGGAGGCAGGCGCGAAAGGATCGCGCTCGCTTCGTTCGGTTCATAGCGGACGGCGAGGCCGAACGAGTCCCGGTCGACCGACCAGCCGGAAAAATCGCACGCCACCACCGCCCCCTGCGTGCGCTGCGGAACGGCAGGCTTGCGCTGGGCCTGGGCCGCCTCGCACGCGACCATCGCCGAAAGCGCGACCACGGTGCCGGGCACGAGGCGCCCGATCCTCGTGAAGCGTCGCGCGCGTCCCCGCCGGTTCAAGTCCCCGAAACTGCTCGCCGCCATCATCGCCCCCGTCCGTCGAAGGGAGGGTGGCGCAATTCGACCGCTTGGTGCAATGGTCGGATTGGGTTCGGGTCGTTCGCGCGACGGTTGGAGCGCGTGTCGCGACGAGGCCGGCCCGGGGCGAAAGGCCCGATCGAGCAATATCGGGCTCCGCAACGCTCGACCCATGGCGGGGGATCGCATGTCTGACCTCTCCTTCGCGTCGGAGTTTCCGCAGCCGGCGCGGGACCAGTGGCTGAAGCTCGTCGACGGCGTGCTGAAGGGCGCCCCGTTCGACCGCAAGCTCGTCTCGGTCACGGCCGACGGGCTCCCCATCCAGCCGCTCTACCCCAGGGCCGAGGGGATGCGGCCGGTGATCGGCCGAGCCGCCGGCCAGCCCTGGCACGTGCTGGCCCGCCTCGACCATCCCGCCGCGGCGGACGCCAACGCGCAGGCCCTCGTCGACCTCCAGAACGGCGCCACCGGGTTGCATGTCGTCTTCGCTGGGAGCATCGGAGCGAACGGCTTCGGCCTTGCCGACGGGTCGCCGGAGACCGTCGCCGCCCTGTTCAGGGACGTCGTTCTCGAGGCGGGGATCCGGATCGAACTGGACCTGTCGATGACCTGCAAGGGAGCCGCCGTGGCTCTCATGGACCTTGTCGACGCGAACCGGGTCGATCCGGCGTCGACCGACATCTCGTTCGGCTACGATCCGCTCGGCCAGATGGCGCTGCTCGGCGGCGGGCCGGTCGACTGGGCGGCCCTCGCACCCGCGTTCGGGACGTTGACGCGCTCGATCGTCGACCGGGGCTTTGCCGGGGCCGTGTGCAGCGCGGACGGTCGGATCGTGCATGCTGCCGGCGGCAGCGAGGCGCAGGAGCTGGCCTTCGCCGTGGCGAGCGCCCTCGCCTACTGGCGCGCCATGGAGGCTGCCGGCATCGACGCGGAGACTGGCCGCCGCGCCATCGGGTTCAGGCTGGCGGCCGACGCCGACCAGTTCCTCGGCATCGCCAAGATGCGGGCGCTGCGGCGGCTCTGGGCGCATGTCGAGGCCTCCGCCGGGCTGACTCCCGCCCCCATCCGCGTCCATGCGGAGACGGCGTGGCGCATGACGACGCAGCGCGATCCGTGGGTGAACCTGCTTCGCGCCACCGTGGCGGTGTTCTCCGCCGGTGTCGGCGGGGCCGATGCGGTGTCCGTCATGCCGTTCACGCAGGCACTCGGCCTGCCGGACGCGTTCGCCCGCAGGCTCGCGCGCAACACGCAGCTGGTGCTGCTGGAGGAGAGCAACCTCGCCCGCGTCGCCGATCCGGCCGCCGGCTCGGGCGGCATCGAGGCCCTGACCGAAGACCTCGCCGATGCGGCCTGGTCGCTGGTGCAGGAGACCGAGGCCGCGGGCGGGCTCCACCGGATGCTCGCCGGCGGGGCCTTCCAGCAGAAGGTCGCCGCCGTCCGCACGCAGCGCGCGGCAGCGCTGGCCCGCCGCAAGGATGCGCTGACTGGCACGAGCGAGTTCCCTCATATCGGCGAGGCGCCGGTGACCGTCGACGCGCCGCTTCCCCCTCGTCCACAACCTGCTTTCCGCGACTTCGAGGCTCTCTTGCCCATGCGTCTGGCCGAGCCTTTCGAGGCACTGCGCGATGCAGCGGACGCGGCGACGGCGCGACCCGTCGTCTTCCTGGCGACCCTGGGACCGGTGGCCGACTTCACCGCCCGGGCGACCTTCGCCCGCAACCTGTTCGAGGCAGGCGGCCTCGCCGCGCCGGTGCCGGACGGCTTCATGACGGGCGACACGACGGACCTCGCGGCCCTGGTCGCGGCCTTCCGGGCGTCGGGCGCGGCGCTGGCCTGCCTGTGCTCGTCCGATGACCGCTACGGCGTCGAGGCCGCCGGAGCCGCCACGGCCCTGAAGGCTGCAGGCTGCGCCCGGCTGTGGCTGGCGGGCCGGCCCGCCGCTATGGAGCCCGCCCGGCGGGCCGCCGGGGGCGACGGCGTCGGCGTCGCCGGCGGCGACGGGCGGGCGACGCTGACGGGCGCCCCTGCGACGCTGGGACTGGAGTGAGGCCATGACGACCAGCCGCATCCCCGATTTCGCGTCGATCCCCCTGCGTCCGGCGGCGGTGCCCGTGCCGGCCGGCGAAAGCGAGCCCTGGCTCACGCCGGAGGGCATCCCGGTCAAGCCCGTCTATGACGAGCGCGACCGCGCGGGGCTGGACTTCGTCGACGGTTTCCCGGGCATCGCGCCCTATGTGCGCGGCCCCTACCCGACGATGTACGTCAACCAGCCGTGGACGGTGCGCCAGTACGCCGGGTTCTCGACGGCGGAGGATTCCAACGCCTTCTACCGCCGCAACCTCGCCGCCGGCCAGAAGGGCCTGTCGGTCGCCTTCGACCTCGCGACCCACCGCGGCTATGACAGCGACCATCCGCGCGTCGCCGGCGACGTCGGCATGGCAGGCGTCGCCATCGACTCCATCTACGACATGCGCACGCTGTTCTCGGGCATCCCGCTCGAGCAGATGAGCGTGTCCATGACCATGAACGGCGCGGTCCTGCCGATCCTGGCGCTCTACATCGTCGCGGCGGAAGAGCAGGGCGTGAGCCCGGACAAGCTCTCCGGGACCATCCAGAACGACATCCTCAAGGAGTTCATGGTCCGCAACACCTACATCTACCC
>CAZJCW010000231.1:0-7107 GCA_964544365.1 uncultured Alsobacter sp. | reverse complement strand
AGGACCGCCTTCTTCAGCCACTGATTGACGACCCACCCCTCGCCGCCCTTCTCCGCGACGCGGGCCTTGCCAGAATCCAGGAGGGCCAACGATTCGACCACCGCGTCGCGGACCTCGCCGCGCGTCGACGCGCCGATCTCGGCGCGGTTGTCCCAGGCGGATTCGATGGCGGCGGCAAGAGCGGCGTTGGACATGGCGGCAACCTCGCAGGGGAACGGAAATCCGCCGCGTCCTTAGCAATGGCGGACGCGGCTGTCATCCGCCGTCTCGCGGCCCGGTGGCGGGCGCGGGTTGCTACCGGGTGCCGTACATGCGGTCGCCCGCATCGCCGAGACCGGGGACGATGTAGCCGTGGTCGTTGAGCTGCTCGTCGATGGCGGCCGTCCAGATGCGGACTTCCGGGTGAGCGCCGGTCAGGCGGGCGACGCCTTCCGGCGCGGCGAGCAGGCAGACGAAGCGGATGTCCCTGGCGCCGCGCTCCTTCAGCCGGTCGATCGCGGCGACGGCGGAGTTGGCCGTGGCCAGCATCGGGTCGATGACGACGACGAGTCGATCGGCGATGTCGGAGGGCGCCTTGAAGTAGTACTCGACGGCGGTGAGCGTCTCGGGATCGCGGTAGAGGCCGATATGGGCCACGCGGGCGGACGGCACCAGCGTCAGCATGCCGTCGAGCATGCCCACGCCGGCGCGCAGGATCGGCGCGAAGACGAGCTTCTTGCCGGCGATGGTGGGCGCCTGCATCGTCGTCAGCGGGGTCTCGATCTCGACCGTCTCCAGCGGCAGGTCGCGCGTGACCTCGTAGGCCAGCAGCATGCCGATCTCGTTGAGGAGCTGGCGGAACCCCTTGGTCGACCGCTTCTTGTCCCGCATCAGCGTGAGCTTGTGCTGAACGAGCGGATGGGAAACGACCGTGACGCCTTCCATGGGATACCCTCGACCCTCGGCCGCCCGCGTGCGTTCCGCCCGCGACGGCCATGCCTTGCCGGAACCTGACGGGGGCAGTCTAGCGCTTCGCGGCGGTCAGAAAACCGTTCCGTCGCTGACGATCGTCAGCGGAGGGGCGCCATCCACGCGTTTTTCGCGGGCGATGCGCCGCCCGGCGGCCCAGGTGCCGCCTTCCAGCACCTTGGCGAGGGGAAACTGCTCGGGCGGGCGCCCGAGCGCATGGCGGACGAGCGCGGCCACGTCGTCCAGCAGGGCCACCGTGAGCGCGCGCCACTCCACGACGAGGGTCGAGTCGACCCGCTGCGGGATCGCGGCCTCGGACGGATCCTTGAGGCGAAGGACCCCGGCGTCGAGGAACAGCCCGCCATTGCGATACTCGGCGAGGCCGGTCAGCGCGTCGATCCCGGTGACGCCGATGCCGGCCCACTGCAGCGGCTCGATCAGCGAATAGGCCAGCCACTGCGACAGCTTGTGGAACGGCACGAGGCCATTGGTGGCGTCGGCCGTAACGAGGGACGGGTGACGCCAGGTGTCGCCGAGATCGAGCCCGCCGAGCGTCGTGCGCCCAGGCCAGATCGCGCCGAAATGATCGAGAAGCGCGCGCAGGATCGCCTCCGCCGGCAGCATCCCGGCCTCGGCCTGCGCCGCGAGATAGTCGAACAGGCCGCCCGGCCGCGGGGTGTCGAGCCGGCCGAAGACGTCGGGCTTGCCGGCGACCACGTCGCCGAGCCGCCGCAGAAGGGCGGCGCGCCCTTCCAGTCCCACCAGCGGATTGGCGGCGGACACCTGGAACGCATCCCCGACCGCCTGCGCCGTCAGCGCGCGAAGGCCCTCGGCATCGGCACGCAGCCGGTCGCCCGGCGTGGCCGAGAAGGCGCCGTCGACGAACATGTCGAAGCTCGCCACCGCCAGCCCCTCCGAGCGGACGAAGGTTTCCCCGCTCGACGCTTCCCGGTAGCGCCAGGCAGGACCGGCGCCGGCGTCCAGAAGCACGCTGGTGATGGCGAGGTCGAAGGCCGCTCGCCCCTTGGCGGCGGGCGTCGGCCACGCGGTGCCGCGGTCCAGCGTCGCCCAGCGGTCGAAGCCCCCGGCGGAGAAGTGCCGCCAGCGCGCATGGAACGGGACGTCCAGCGTGGGATAATTGCGGCGGATCGTGTCCAGCACATAGGTGGAGCAGCGCACGAGGCGCCCGGAGTCCACCGTGAAGTTGGGCAGTTCGCCGTCGATGCCCAGGGCGAGCAGGCGGTGGGCCCTCTCGCGCACGGCGCGCGGCGACAGCAGGGACTGCGCGAGATCGGTCTCGGAAAGCGCCATGCGTCCCCGGTTCAGTAGCGTTCGAGCGGCCGGCCGACCGTGTCGCGAAGTTCGTCGCGCGTCGGCGTGCCGTCGGGCGCATAATAGCCCGCCGCCTTCTTGGCCTCCATCTCGACGGAGGCGTCCGGCGGGATCAGCTCGTCCGGGATCGGCACGCGCTCGACGATCTCGATGCCCGAGCCGACGATGGCGTCGTACTTCATGTTGGACATCGACATGAAGCGGTCGATCCGGCGGATGCCGAGCCAGTGGAGCACGTCCGGCATGAGCTGCTGGAAGCGGGCGTCCTGGACGCCGGCCACGCACTCGGTGCGCTCGAAGTAGGTGGCGGCCTGATCGCCGCCCTCCTGCCGCTTGCGGGCATTGTAGACGAGGAACTTGGTGACCTCGCCCAGCGCGCGCCCTTCCTTGCGGTTGTAGGCGATGACGCCCACCCCGCCCTTCTGCGCCTCGCGCACGCACTCCTCGATGCCGTGCACGAGATAGGGACGGCAGGTGCAGATGTCCGAGCCGAACACGTCCGAGCCGTTGCACTCGTCGTGCACGCGGCACGCGATCGTGCGGCGGGGATCGGTCAGCGCCTCGACGTCGCCGACGATGTAGATGGTGGTGCCGCCGATGGGCGGCAGGAAGACCGAGAGGTCGGGCCGGGTGACGAGCTCGGGGAACATGCCGCCGGTCTGCTCGAACAAGGTGCGGCGAAGAACGGTTTCCGTGACGCCGAAGCGGGCGGCGACGCCGGGCAGGTGCCAGACCGGATCGACCGCGATCTTGGTGACGGACACGTCGCCGCTGGCGTGCAGGATCTCGCTGTCCTGCGTCAGCCGTCCGCCGGTCAGCGACGTCACGACCTCCGGCATGTTGAGCCGGGCGCGGGTGATGGCGATGGTCGGCCGCACGTCGAGGCCCTGGCTGATCTCCGTGGCGAAGACCTGGCCGGCCATGTGGCCCCATGGATCGAGCGAGACGATCCGGCCCGGCTCGAACCATTGCGGGTGCGGCCCGATCGGCACGACGGGGTGGGTGTTGGTGAGATCCGGCCGCGCGAGCGGGTTGAGCGCACCCGAGGAGACCGCCAGCGCGCGGTAGAGCGAATAGGCCCCGCCATGGGCGCCGATGACGTTGCGGTCTGCCGGGTTCGTCACCGAACCGACGACGGGCCCGCGGGAACGCGGCTCGCCCGCTCTCCACGCGATGGGCCAGCGTGTGACGCCGCCGCCGGGTTCGGGGTGCGAGGTGAGGCGGATATGGGTCGGGCGGTTTTCCGCCATGGCTGGCCGTCCTTGCGTGGACGCCGCGCGGGGCGTCCAAAACACGAAGGCCCTCGCCGCTCCGGGCCAAGGGCCAACATCATTCCATTTATCGTGGTGCTTGCTTTACGGAACGTCAACGGCCGGCATGAGGAAGCCAGCTCGTCCCGCCCGGTCCCGCCGGCAGGCCGAGATGCGCGGCGACCGTCTCGCCGACATCGGCGTAGGTCGAACGCCCGCCGACCGGTCCGGCGGCAAGGCCGGGACCGAAGGCAAGGACCGGCACGTGCTCGCGCGTGTGGTCCGTGCCCCGCCAGGTGGGATCGTTGCCGTGGTCGGCGGTGACGATCACGAGGTCGCCGGGACGCAGCCGCGCGGCCAGTTCCGGCAGGCGGGCATCGAACGCTTCCAGCGCGGCGGCATAGCCGGGAACGTCACGGCGATGGCCGAACTCGGTGTCGAAATCGACGAAGTTGGCGAAGGCGAGGCCGCCCTCCTCCAGTGTCGCGACCTCGCGCAGCATCAGGTCGAACAGGGCCATGTTGCCCGGCGTCTTCACCTCGCGCCCCGTGCCGCGGTGGGAGAAGATGTCGCCGATCTTGCCGATGGTCAGCACGTCCCGCCCGGCCGCGGTGGCCCGCGCGAGGATGGTGCCGTCCGGCGGCGGCATGGCGAAATCCTTGCGGTTGCCCGTCCGCACGAAGCCGGCGGCCGACGAGCCGACGAAGGGCCGCGCGATGACGCGCCCGACGCGAAGCGGATCGACGAGCCGCCGCACGACGGCGCACAGGGCGTAGAGCCGCTCGAGCCCGAACGCCTCCTCGTGCGCCGCGATCTGCAGGACGCTGTCCACCGACGTGTAGCAGATGGGCCAACCCGTCCGGATGTGCTCGTCGCCGAGTTCGTCGAGGATGACGGTCCCGGAGGCATGGCAGTTGCCCAGGATGCCGTCGACGCCGCCCTCGGCCTGGATGGCCGCGACCAGCGCCGGGGGAAAGGCCGGCTTCGTGTCGGGGAAATAGCCGAAGGCGAAGGGAACCGGCGTGCCGGCCAGCTCCCAGTGCCCGGACACGGTGTCCTTGCCCTTCGAGACCTCGGCGGCGTAGCCCCACTGCCCTTCCGGCACGGGCTGCAGCGCGACGCCCGCCGGCAGGCGGCCGGTCGAGGCGGCCACCGCGTTCCACAGGCCGAGGCGCTGCATGACGGGCAGCACCAGCGGCCCGTGCCGCAGGCCCTCCCGGTCGCCCTCGCCCCGCGCGCACGCCTCGGCGATGTGGCCGAGCGTGTCGGCGCCGGCGTCGCCATAGGCGGCGGCGTCGGCCGCACCGCCGCAGCCGGCCGAGTCCATCACGATGAGGACGGCGCGGCTCAAGCGCGGTCGCTCCGCGGCGTCAGCAGGGCGTCGCGAATGGCCTGCCAGCTGTCGCGGTCCGGCGCGGCGATGAGGCCGCCGTCGTGCAGCGTCGGCCCGTAGGCGCTGCCGTCGAAGCGGGCGGAAAAGCCGCCGGCCTCCCGGTGCAGCAGCCAGCCCGGCGCGTGATCCCACGGCATCAGCTTGCTGAAGAGCACGAAGTGCGTGTGGCCGGAGGCGACGAGGCGATACTCGTGCGCCGCGCAGCGGTAGGACAGGCCGGAGGCGACGCGGCCGAGATTGCCGGTCAGCGTCGAGCGCAGCGGCTCCGGCGTCCAGTGCCACGAGACCGTGCCGACGCACTGCGCGACCGGGACCGGGGCGGCGACACGCATGTCGGTGCGGCGGCCGTCGGCATCCTCCCACCAGGCGCCCTCGCCGCGCACCGCGAAGGAGCACATCTCGCTCAGGGCATCGAGGATGACGGCGCCGGCGATCTCGCCGCGCACGACGATGGCGGCCATCACCGCGAACAGCGGCAGGCCGGCGGCGAAATTCGCCGTGCCGTCCACCGGATCGACGAGGATTGCGAGATCGGCGTCACCCAGCCGATCGAGTCGGGTCGCATCGCTGGCGACCCCCTCCTCGCCGACCACGACGACGCCGGGAAAGGCCTGCTTCAGGCCCGCCTCGATGACGCGCTCGGCCTGCTCGTCGGCGTCGGTGACGAGATCGATGGCGGAACTCTTGGTGCGGATGTCGCCGGTGCCCAGGCGCCGGAAGCGCGGCAGGATCTCCTGGTGCGCGGCCTTGCGCAGGATTTCCGCGATGATGCGGACGTCGCGTTCGCTGACCGTCACGATCCCCCCATGATTGCGTTGCGGCCCGCGCTCGCCGGCCTCCGGTTCACTCGCGGACGACGCCCGTGTCGGCCGCCTCGAGATGGAAGGCCGCCGCGAGCAGTGCGCGGGTATAGTCCGTCCGGGGGCGCTCGAACAGCTCCTCGGCCGGCCCCTGCTCGACCACGCGGCCATTCTGCATGACGACGACGTGGTTCGACAATGCGCGGACGACGCGAAGGTCGTGGCTGATGAACAGGTAGGCGAGGTTGTGCTTGCGCTGCAGTTCGCGGAGCAGGTCGACGATCTGCGCCTGCACCGACATGTCGAGCGCCGAGGTCGGCTCGTCCAGCACCACGAATTTCGGCTTCAGCGCCATGGCGCGCGCGATGGCGATGCGCTGGCGCTGGCCGCCCGAGAACTCGTGCGGGTAGCGGTCCATGGTGGAGGGGTCCAGCCCCACGTCGATCAGCGCCTGCGCGACGACCTCGCGCTGCTCGGCGAGCGAGCCGGCGTCGCCGATCACGCTCAGCCCCTCGCCGACGATCTCGGCCACCGACATGCGGGGCGAGAGCGATCCGTAGGGATCCTGGAACACCACCTGGAGGTTGCGTCGCAGGGGACGCATCTGGCTCGAACTCAGCCCGTCGAGCCGCTGCCCGAGATAGACGATCGGGCCCTCGGAGCCGATCAGCCGCAGCATGGCCAGGCCGAGCGTGGTCTTGCCCGACCCGGATTCGCCGACGACGCCGACCGTCTCCCCCTCGCGCACCGCGACGGAAATGCCGTCGACCGCCTTCACGTGGCCGACGACCTTCTTCAGGA
Source organism: uncultured Alsobacter sp. (assembly GCA_964544365.1). Lineage (GTDB taxonomy): Bacteria > Pseudomonadota > Alphaproteobacteria > Rhizobiales > Beijerinckiaceae > Alsobacter. The sequence goes on along the minus strand of CAZJCW010000231.1, from coordinate 583 downwards.
AGCCCTTGCGGATCGGGAACCAGACCTTGAGGTTGTCCGCGGCGACGATGGTCTTCGCATCCGCACGCGGCGGGCTGGCGCGGCCCCTGGGCTCCGCCGCCAGCAGCTTCTTCGTGTAGTCGTGCTGCGGCCGCTCGAACACGTCGGCGACCGGTCCCTGCTCGACGATCCGGCCCTGCGTCATGACGCAGACGCGGTCGGCAATCTTGCGGACGATGCCGAGGTCGTGGGTGATGAACAGCATCGCCATGCCGCGGCTGGCCTTGAGCTCGGCCAGCAGCCTCAGGATCTGCGCCTGGACCGTGACGTCCAGCGCCGTCGTGGGCTCGTCTGCGATCAGCAGGTCGGGCTCGTTGGCGAGCGCCATGGCGATCATCACGCGCTGGCGCTGCCCGCCGGACAGCTCGTGGGGATAGGCGCCGAGCCGGCTTTCGGGATCCCTGATCCCGACCTGCTTGAGCAGCGCGAGCGTGCGCTCGCGCGCGGGTTCGCCGTCGAGGCCCTTGTGCAGGGACAGGATCTCGCCGATCTGCCGGTCGATCGTGTGCAGCGGGTTGAGCGACGTCATCGGCTCCTGGAAGAT
>CAZJCW010000230.1:0-7143 GCA_964544365.1 uncultured Alsobacter sp. | reverse complement strand
TCGAGGAGCGGCTCGGCCTGCCGAACGGCACCATGAAGGCGCCGCTCCTGATCGAGACGCTGCCGGCGTCCTTCGAGATGGACGAGATCCTCTACGAGATGCGCGACCACATCGTCGGCCTCAATTGCGGCCGCTGGGACTACATCTTCTCCTTCATCAAGCGGCTCGGGAAGAACGCACGCTTCCTCACGCCCGACCGCGCCTCGATGGTGATGGGCTCCAACTTCCTCGCCGCCTATTCGCTGCTGCTGATCAAGACCTGCCACCGCCGCGGCGCCTTCGCCATGGGCGGCATGGCGGCGCAGATCCCGGTCAAGGGCGACGCCAAGGCCAACGAGGTCGCCTTCGAGAAGGTGCGCAACGACAAGCAGCGCGAGGCCGCCGACGGCCATGACGGCACCTGGGTCGCCCACCCCGATCTGGTGCCCGTTGCCATGGAGGTGTTCGATCGGCTGATGCCCTCGCAGAACCAGCTCAACAAGCTGCGCGAGGACGTCAACATCATCCGTGACGACCTGCTCTCCGTGCATCCCGGCCGTCGCACCGAGGCCGGCCTGCGCGAGAACATCCGCGTCGGCGTGCAGTACATCGAGGCGTGGCTGCGCGGCCGCGGCGCGGTGCCGCTCTACAACCTCATGGAGGATGCCGCGACCGCCGAGATCAGCCGCGCGCAGATCTGGCAGTGGCTCTACCACGGCGCGGCGCTCTCCGACGGGCGCACCGTCACCCCGGAGCTCTTCCGGGAACTCATGGCCGACGAGATGGCGAAGGTGCGCGAGGCCATCGGCCCGGCGGTCTACGACAAGGGCCGCTTCCCCGAGGCGATCAAGCTGTTCTCGGAGATGTCGCTCGCCAAGGACTTCGCCGAATTCCTGACCCTGCCGGCCTACAAGCTGCTGGGCTGAGCGATGCCGGAGGCGCTGCGTGGCGGCGCCTTCGCCGCCGAACTGGCGAGGGTCGTCGCGGCCTACCGCGCGACCGTCGCCGACGCGAGCGACGATCTCGCGCTGCTGCTCGCGCGCATGGCCGCCGGCGATGCCCTCGACAGCCGGCGGACCTTTCCGGGCCACCTGACGACCAGCGCCATCGTGCTCGATCCGTCCGGCGAGACGGTGCTCCTGGTGCACCACCGGGCGACCGGCCGCTGGCTCCAGCCCGGTGGACACTGGGAGCCGGCGGAGGATTTCGCAGGTTCCGCCCGGCGCGAGGCCGAGGAGGAGACCGGCGCGGCAGGCCTCGTCCTGCATGGCTGGCACGCCATGAACGGCGGCCTGCCCATCGACATCGACATCCATGCCATCCCGGCCCGCCCCGCGAAGGACGAGCCGGACCACTGGCATTTCGACATGCGTTTCGTTTTCGTGGCGCCCCGCGCCGCCCCGCTGTCCGTTCAGGTCGAGGAGGTCGCCGCGGCAGCATGGCGTCCCCGCGCCGATCTCGCCGCCATATGCCCCCGCGTCCATCGCAGGCTGGCCGGGCCCTGACCCTCACGCGCGTCCCCGCCCGACCCGCGCCTCCCACGTCACGGCCGGGCCCGCCTCCCTCCCAAGGCATGCGGTGCCCGCCTCCCCCCACGCTAAGGCCGGACCCGCCTCCCACCACGTCAAGGCCGCCCCCCGGACCCACCCCCGTCATGGCCGGGCCCGGCCCGGCCATCCACGCCTTCAGGTTGCCGGACGACAAGTCGCGCACCCCTGGGCTGCAGATCGGGCGACGGCCAGGAAAATATAGTTTTCGCCTGCGCCAAGGCGCCGCGGGGTCTTGGTGTCGCGTCGGCCCCTTGGGGAACCACGGTTGGCTTCCCACATGACGGGCGGGCGGCGGTCGCGCCGACCCGGACACCAGACCCGACGAGGACCGATCATGACCCCCGAAGAACGCCAGTTGCTCGAAGGTCTCTTCGACCGCGTGAAGCAGTCCTCCGCCGCGCCGAGAGACCGGGAGGCGGAAGAGTTCATCCAGCAGGCCGTGCAGGCCCAGCCCCATGCCCCCTATCTGCTGGCCCAGGCCGTGATCGTGCAGGAGGAAGGCCTCAAGGCCGCCTCCGCCCGCATCCAGGAGCTCGAGGCAGAACTCGAACAGGCCCGCGCGCAGGCCCAGCGCCCGGCTGCCGGCGGCTTCCTCGGCAGCCTGTTTGGCGGCGGCCAGCCTGCCGCTCCGGCGCCGCAGGCCCGCAGCGGCAGCGGCGTTCCGTCCTTCGGCGGCCCGCGCGCGCCGTTCCAGCAGCCCGCGCAGCCCACCGGGCCGTGGGGCGGGCAGGGCGGCGCCTTCGGCGGTCGTCCCGGCCCGTTCGGCGGTGCCCCGGGGGCCGGTGGTGGCAGCTTCCTGCGCGGGGCGATGGCTACCGCGGCCGGCGTTGCCGGCGGCGCCCTGCTGTTCTCCGGCATCCAGTCGCTGATGGCGGGCGGCGTGACCGACCCCGTGTCCGCCGTCGGCGATCAGGCGCAGGCTGCCCTCGGCGGCGCGGCCGTCCAACCCGCGAGCGCGGCGGCGGAAGACCCGTCGGCGGGCGACGAGGAGGCGGCATACGACGATCCCGGCGCGGACGACTTCGGCGGTGACGGCGACTGGGCTTGACTGGGGCCGTGTCTGACGACTTCGGACCCGGAAACGCCAGACAGAAGGCGTCGGCGGCCTATGTGCCGCCGGCGCTCGACAGCGATTTTCTCCTCGGCGACAGCATGCGCGGCGTCCGCTTCATGCTGGAATATGCCAAGGCCGAGGAGCATCTCCGCAACTGGGGCGTGCGCTCGACCCTCGTCATCTTCGGCTCCGCCCGGGCCCGGGAGGACGGTCTGGGGCCGACCGGGGCGAACGGCGCGCGCTGGTACCGCGAGGCGCGCCGCTTCGGCATGATCGCCTCGCAGCGCGGCGGGGCCCTGACGACGAATGGCGGCATCCGCGACAACGTCGTCGCCACCGGAGGCGGTCCGGGCGTCATGGAAGCCGCCAATCGCGGCGCTTCGGACGCCGGCGCGCCCTCGATCGGCTTCAACATCACGCTCCCGCACGAGCAGGAGCCGAACGCGTACTCGACGCCGGACCTGACGTTCCAGTTCCACTATTTCGCGATGCGCAAGATGCATCTCGCCATGCGGGCGAACGGCCTCGTCGTGTTTCCCGGCGGGTTCGGGACGATGGACGAACTGTTCGAACTGCTGACCCTGCGCCAGACCGGGAAGGCGCCACGCGTTCCGGTTGTTCTGGTGGACCGGGCTTATTGGTCCACCGCCGTCAACTTCCCCGCCATGGTGGAGGCCGGCGTGATCGAGCGGGACGACCTCGGCCTCTTCACGCTGGCCGACGATGCCGAGGACGCCTGGCGCAGCCTCCTGGCCCAAGGGCTCGCCGTCGGCCAGCGGGCAGAAGGCGCATGAGACGCCTGAAGGACCGTCCCTAGATGACGACCACCCGGGTGCCGACGCGGACGCGGTTGTAAAGGTCGGTCACGTCCTCGTTCAGCATGCGGATGCAACCGGACGACACATTGTGCCCGATGGTGTGCGGCTCGTTGGTGCCGTGGATGCGATAGAGGGACGATCCCAGATAAAGGGCCCGCGCGCCCATCGGGTTCTCGGGGCCGCCTTCCATGAAGCGCGGCAGGTCCGGCCTGCGCTTGAGCATCTCCGCGGGCGGCGTCCAGTCCGGCCATTCCGCCTTGCGGGTCACCGCTTTCGTGCCCGTCCACAGGAAGCCCGGCCGGCCGACGCCGATGCCGTACCGGATGGCGCGTCCGCCCGGCTGGACCAGGAACAGGAACTTCTCCTCGGTGTCGATCAGGATCGTGCCGGGCGCGTAGGTGCCTTCGAACTCCACCACCTGCCGCTCGTAGCGCGGGTCGAACGCGCGCTCGATCTGCCCCGAGCCCGCGTAGGGCTGTGCGGCCTGAGGCTGATAGGCGGCGGTCCGCACGGTCGCCGGGTCCGCCGGGGCGACGCTCGCCGGCGCCGCACCCGCGCCGTAGCCGCGCTGCGGCATCGCCCGCGGTCCGGGATCGCGCCCCGTGAGCAGCAGCTCGATGAATCCGCCGCCGAGGTTGGGACGCTGCGTCTGCGCGTGACCGGGGGTCGCTGCGGCAAGACAAGCCGCGGCAACCGCGCTGAGGATGATGGTCGTCTTCATGACTGTCCTCGAAGTTCGGGCCCGGACGTCCTGTCCGGGTTCGGCGCGAGCTTCGGTCGACACGGTCAACGCAACGTCAATTCTCGTGGTGAACAAAATATTCCCGTTCCGAATTCGCTAAGGTTTCAATTTATGGTTGCCGAATTGCTTCCATCCATCCCGCTGGCGCCCTCGCGTTAACCCGGTATTCGGCCACCGGCCTTATCGTCCGGCCCCTGGAGACGTCAGCGGTTCTCGCGACGACGGAACGGACCCGATGGCGGCGACCACCAAGATCTTCCGGATCGAGCGCAGCGCGGGCCTGGGCGACGCCGCCCGGGAGCAGGCGTTGACCGATCGCTCGATCGGCGCGGTGCGCGCTGCCCTGGTGGCCGGAACGGGTCTGCGGCGCGCCGTCAGCGAGCTGGAGGCGGTCGTCTCGGACACGGCCCGCGCCGCCCACGCGATCCTGGCGGCCAGCGAGGAGATCGACGGCGCCACCGAGCGCCTGCGGGTCATTCATGGCCGCGGGCCCGGAGCCGACGCCCTCGACGACATTTCCGAGCGTGCCCTCGCCATCTTCCAGGCCTGCGACTTCCAGGACCTGACGGGCCAGCGCATCGGCAACGTGGTCGGCCTGCTCGCCGACCTGGAGGCGCGCCTCGGCACCATCCGCACGGTGCTCGACGCGCCTGCCGGCGACCCGGCCGAGTCGCGGCCGCGCCGCGCCAACGCCAGCGAGCTCGAGAACGGTCCGCGCCTGCAGTCCGATGACGGCCACCTGACGCAGGCCGAGGTCGACCGGGTCCTGGCCGGATACGAGAACGAGGGCTGACGCCGCCGCCCTCGCGCGCCACGGCCCTTCACCGGCCCCGCCCGCCGTGCGAGAAGCATGGTCCCAGCATCGAAGCAACGGCCCGCCATGCCTCCGATTCCGATCGCCATCCGCCCCGCAACCGACGGCGACGGCCCGGCCCTTCGCAGCCTGATCGCCGGCGTCTTCGCCGAGTACGAGGGTTGCCCGTTCGTCGATGCTGAGTTCCCCGAGCTCGAGCGGCCGGCCACGCATTACGCCAGCCGTCGCGGCGGAATCTGGGTCGCGGAGGATCCGGCCGGCCGCGTCGCGGGGTCGCTCGCCGTCGCGGCGACGCACCGGGCCGGCGTCTTCGAGCTGTTCAAGGTCTACCTTGCGGCTCCGGTGCGCGGTCGTGGCCTCGCGACGCGCCTCCTCGGCCTCGGCACGGACTATGCGCGCGCCGGCGGCGCGACACGGCTCGTCCTCTGGTCGGACACGCGCTTCGTCGATGGCCACCGCTTCTATGTCCGGCACGGCTTCCACCGCTTCCCCGGGACGCGGGCGCTGCACGATGCCGCCACCACGCTGGAGTTCGGCTTCGCGCGCGACCTGGATGCACCGTCGGGCGCGGCCGCGTCGTGAACACCGCGCGAAACGACACCTCCGCCCTGCCGATCCTGCTCGCCGTGCTGGCGATCCTCGTCCTCACCGTGATGGATGCGCTCATCAAGCGGCTGGCCGTCGAGTGGAACACGCTCGACATCGTCGCCGCCCGCTACACCGTCGGCGCGCTGTGCTGCATCCCGCTGGTGCTCATCCAGCGCCCGCCGCGGCCCTCTCGCGAGATGCTCCGGGCCAACGCGATGCGCTCGGTCGTCGTTCTGGCGACCGCGGTGCTCTTCTTCTATGCCCTGGCCAGGCTGCCGCTGGTCGAGGCCATGGTCTTCGGCTATCTGGCGCCGGTCTTCATGGCGGTGCTCGGCCGCTTCATGCTCGGCGAACGCGTCAATCCGGCCACCGGCGTCGCGATTCTGCTCGGTTTCGCGGGCGTTGTCGTGATCGCCGTCGGCAAGGGCCTCGGCACGACCGGACTCGGCGCGGATTTCGTCGGCATCGCGGCCGCGCTCGCCGCCGCGCTCACCTACGCGCTGGCGATGGTCCTGCTGCGCCAGCGCACCGCCAGCGACCACATCACCGCCATCGTCAGCGTGCAGAACCTGTTCGCCTCGCTCATGGCCTTGCCGCTGGCGCTTGCGTTCGGGTCCCCGCTGTCCCTGATGTTGGCCGAATGGCCGTCCGCCGTGGCCATCGGGGCCCTGGGCACGGTGGGGCACCTGCTCTTTGCGCAGGCGTTCAAGCGCGCGCCGGCTGCCCGCATCGGCGCCGTCGAGTACACCGGCTTCATCTGGGCGTTGCCGATCGGCATCTTCGCCTTCGGCGAATGGCCCAGCGTGGCCGCGCTCGCGGGCGCCGCGCTCATCATCTCGGGCTCGCTGATGCTCCTCAGGAAGCCGAAGGCGGCGTGATCGCCTTGTCCTCGTCCGGCATCGCTGCCTCGGCGACGGCGGCCAGCCGGCCTTCCTGCTGGCGGATCCAGAGGCCGCCGCCGACGACAAGGGCACCAGCCAGCGCGACCGATGCAACGCGCAACGGCAGTGGCGCGTGCAGCGCTGCATCGCCGAAGCCGTAGGCGGCCAGGCCGACGGCGCTCGCCCACAGCGCCGCGCCGATGCCGTTGAACAGGACGAAGCGCCCCCACGGCATCGCGTTCGCCCCGGCCAGCACCGCGGTCACGGCGCGCAGCAGCGCGATGAACCTGCCGACGATGACGATCGTGCCGCCATGTTCGCGAAACAGGTAGCGGCCGATCTTCAGGCGGGTGGGCGTCAGCCCGATCCGGCCGCCGTGCCGCTCCAGCAGCGGGAGGCCGAACCGTCGCCCGACCAGATAGCCCATGTTGTCACCGGCCATGGCGCCCGCGGCGGCCGCCAGCACGACGCCGCCGATGTCGAGATCGTGGCCCGTGGCCGCGATGAGCGCGGCGGCGATCAGCGTCGTCTCGCCGGGCAGCGGCAGGCCCGCGCTCTCCAGCGCGACGACGACGAAGACGGCCGCGTAGCCGTATGTTGCGATGAGCAGGTGCAGGTCGCCCGGTCCCATCGTCAGTGCACCGGCATGGCTTCGGTCGATGCCGGACAGTCGGCTCCGAGGGTGTCCAGCAGCCAGGCCACGCCGCGGTCAGGCAC
>CAZJCW010000229.1:0-7185 GCA_964544365.1 uncultured Alsobacter sp. | reverse complement strand
AGATGGCCTATTTCGAGTGCCTGCACGAGGTGAAGCTGATCGTCGACCTCATCTATGAGGGCGGCATCGCCACGATGAACTACTCGATCTCCAACACCGCCGAGTACGGCGAGTACGTCACCGGCCCGCGCATCATCACGAGCGAGACCAAGGCCGAGATGAAGCGCGTCCTGAACGACATCCAGACCGGCAAGTTCACCCGCGACTGGATGCTCGAGAACAAGGTCAACCAGACCTCGTTCAAGGCCATCCGCGCCCGCAACGCCGCCCATCCCATCGAGGACGTCGGCGAGAAGCTGCGCGCCATGATGCCGTGGATCAAGGCCAAGGCGCTGGTCGACAAGTCGAAGAACTGAGCATCGCGACCGGCTTCGCCGGTTCCCGCTGAAGAACGAAGGGCGGTCCCTGCGGGGCCGCCCTTTTTCATGGATCTCAGGCCGGAGCGAGGTGGAGGTCGGCGTCCTGGTGCCCCGAAAGGGCGATGAACGCCTCCCGGTCACCGTTGCCGCGGCTCACCTGGATGATCTGCTGCGTGTCGTCCATCAGCGTCGCGCTGATGGTGACGACCGTGGGTGTCGCCGTGTAGGTGGCGGTCTTCGCCGGCCCGCCGTTCAGCACCACCTTCGCGGGACCTGCTGCCGACGTGATGTCGCGGTCGATGAGCCCGATCTCGATCTGGACCGAGCCGGTGAACCACAGGACGTTGATGGACCCGGAATAGGTCAGCGTGAAGTCGTCCTCCGACGTCACCGTCCCGTTTCCGATCTTCCAGTAGGTCAGCAATTTCTTGGCATAGATGTCCCAGGAGGTTCCTGTCGTCATCGCCGCTGGGATGTATTGCGAGAGTTTCGCCATGGCGCCTTTCCGATCTGTTTCGTGATGAAATGGAGGCAGGAGCGCGAAATGCTGCGCTCCGGGCGGAGTCTAGGCGGCCCGGCGGCGCCCGTCGAGCGCCACCGGGCACCGTGGGTGCCGCCTGCGCTTGCCCGTCAATCTCCACCCCACTAACGTGTGCGTCAGGGTTCCACGAAGCCCGACCGGGAAACGTCCATGGTGTCCCTGCGCGTCATCGACACGAAGCGCGACCTCGCCAAGGCTCCGGCGGTTTCGCTGGACGGGGTGGCCATCACCTATGGCGGGGAGGGCGGGCCGGTCTACGAGGCAGTTGCCCCGACCCGGCTGGATGTCGGCGAGAGCGAGTTCGTCGCCATCGTGGGCCCGACGGGGTGCGGCAAGTCCACGCTGCTCAACGCCGCCGCCGGGTTGATTCGGCCGTCGGCCGGCACGGTCAGCGTCTTCGGGCAGACGCTGTCGGGCATCAACGGGAAGGCCGGGTATCTCTTCCAGCAGGACGCGCTGATGCCGTGGAAGACGGCGCGCGACAACGTCGCCGTCGCGCTGGAGGTCGCCAACCGCCCCCGTGCGGAGGCCCTGGAGAAGGCGAACGCGCTGCTGGCCCGGGTCGGGCTGGCGAGCTTCGGCGACCGCTATCCCCACCAGTTGTCCGGCGGCCAGCGGAAGCGCGTCGGCCTCGCCCAGGTTCTGATCCGCAATCCCAAGATCCTGCTGATGGACGAGCCTTTCGGCCCGCTCGATGCGCAGACGCGCCACATCATGGGCTCGCTGCTGCTCGACCTCTGGGTCCAGGATCGCAAGGCCGTGATGTTCGTGACGCACGACCTGGAAGAGGCGATCGCGCTCGCCGACCGGGTCGTGATCATGTCCGCCGGACCGCGCGCCCGCATCATCGGCGATCACCGCATCGACCTTCCGCGTCCCCGCGACGTCGCCGAGATCCGGTTGGAACCCCGGTTCCACGCCCTCCACCGCCTCATCTGGAACGAACTGCGGGACGAGGTCATGAAAGCCTACGGAGCGCTCGGATGATCGCTGTCGACCGAACCGGCGGCGTGGCCGCCCTCGGGCTCCGGCCATGACCCGCATGTCCCGCACCCGGCTCCTGGCCCTGCAGGCGCTCGTTGCCGTGGCGGCGCTGCTGGTGTGGCACGTCGGCGCGACCGTCCCGTTCGGCGGCACCTACCTGCTGCCGAAGTTCTTTTTCTCGACCCCGCTCGATGTCCTGGCCCGCGTCTGGAAGATGTTTGCGACCGGGATGATCTGGAAGCACCTCGGCATCACGCTGACCGAGACGATCCTCGCTTTCGTCATCGGGTCCGTCGCCGGCATCGTCTTCGGCTTCTGGTTCGCGCGGAAGCCGCTCGTGGCGGCGGTGTGCGAGCCCTACCTGAAGATGGCGAACGCCCTGCCGCGCGTCGTTCTGGCGCCGATCTTCATGCTCTGGCTCGGCCTCGGCATCTGGTCGAAGGTCGCGCTGGGGGTGACGCTCGTCTTCTTCATCGTCTTCTTCAACGTCTACCAGGGCGTGCGGGAGGTAAGCCCCACCGTGCTCGCCAATGCGCGCATGCTCGGCATGAGCGAGCGCCAGCTGTTCCGCTACGTCTACTGGCCGTCGGCCCTGTCCTGGATGTTCTCGTCCCTCCATACCTCCGTGGGCTTCGCCCTCGTCGGGGCGGTGGTCGGCGAGTATCTCGGCTCGGCGGCCGGCCTCGGCTATCTGATCCACCAGGCGGAAGGCGTCTTCGACGTGACCGGCGTGTTCGCCGGCATGGTCGTCCTTGCCGCCTTCGTGCTCGTCATCGACTGGGTGGTCACGATCGTCGAACGACGACTTCTTGTCTGGCGGCCGCAGCCGGCGATCGCCTGAACGCCTTGGACCGGCGCCACAGAGCGCCGGCCTCAACCGGGAGTGAAACGCATGAAGGGATTCAAGCTTGCTGCCGCGGCCCTGGCCGCTCTGGTCTTCACCGGGGCCTCAGCCTTCGCGCAGGCGCTCGAAAAGAAGGAGGTCAAGCTCGGCGTGGGCGGCAAGGCGCTGCTCTATTACCTGCCGCTGACGATCGCCGAGCGGAAGGGCTACTTCAAGGAGCAGGGGCTCGACGTCGAGATCAACGACTTTGCCGGCGGCGCCAAGTCGTTGCAGGCCCTCATCGGCGGCTCGGCGGACGTCGTGACGGGCGCCTACGAGCACACCATCCGCATGCAGGCCAAGGGCCAGGACATTCGCGCGGTGATCGAGCTCGGCCGGTTCCCGGGCATCGCCGTCGGCATCCGCAAGGACAGGGCGGCGTCCTACAAGTCCCCCGCCGATCTCAAGGGCATGAAGATCGGCGTCACCGCGCCGGGTTCGTCCACCAACATGCTCGTCAACTTCCTGCTGGCGCAGGCCGGACTGGCGCCGGACGCGGCGTCCTTCATCGGCGTGGGCAGCGCCGCGTCGGCGGTCGCGGCCATCAAGCGCGGTGAACTCGACGCCATCTCCCATCTGGAGCCGGTGCTCTCGATGCTCGAGAAGGAGGGCGACATCAAGGTCGTCGTCGACACCCGCACGGAGGAAGGCACCCGCGCGCTCTTCGGCGGATCCAACCCGGCCGCGGTGCTCTACCTCAAGAAGGACTTCATCGACCGCAATCCCAACACCACCCAGGCCCTCGTGAACGCGCTCTACAAGGCCCTGAAGTGGATCGAGAAGTCCTCGCCCGAGGAGATCGCCGCCGCCGTGCCGGAGGAGTTCACGCTGGGCGACAAGGCGCTCTACACGCTGGCCGTCAAGAACTCCAAGCCGACCTATTCCATCACCGGTCTCGTCTCGGCGGACGGCATGAAGAGCACCAACGACATGCTGGTGAAGTTCGACAGCGAGCTGAAGGGGACGTCGGTCGATCTGTCCAAGACGTTCGACGACCGCTTCGCGAAGAAGGCGGCCGCGACGAACTGACCCGCGGCTGCGCAAGCCTGCGGACTTTCCCGGCTGCTTCGGGGCAGCCGGGGGAGGCCGGCGCGTGGAGCGGAGGCTATACGAAGGCCGAGAACGGGTTGCCGCTTGTCACCAGCTCGATCGAGGAGGCCAGCTGGTCGGCGGAGAACGGCTTGGCCAGCACCACCGGAAGCCCCGCCTCCTCGAAACGGGAGATGTTGGCGCGCTTGCGCTCCTCGTCCGCCATCAGGATGAACGGGATCGCATTCCACTCCTCCCGGCCCGTGATGATGCGCCAGAGGTCGAAGCCGGTCAGCGGGTGCGTGTCGTACTCGCTGATGACGAGGGAGAACTTCGTCGATTCGAGATGCGTCAGCGTGTTCCGCAGGGTCGTGGACGTCTGCACGTCCTTGAGCCCGATCTGGCCGAGGCGTTCTGCGACGATGCGTGCCATCACCGCATTGGCGTCGACGACGAGGACTGGACCGGTGATCTGCATGGGACGACGAGAAAGGCTTCGGGCTCGGTGAAACAGCGAGCAATCATGCACGACCGGCGTTAACGACACGTCGAACAGGCGCCGACTGTCCGATAAAAATGCAGATACGTTTGCAGGCATCACCGGCCGTGATGGATTCCATCCGCTCTTGTGTCTTGTGAGGGCCCACTGGCGTGGTCCAAGCTTCCCTGATCGGGCGGTCGGCCGTCCGCCGGGCGGTGCGCATGAACATCCTTTCCATCCAGTCCCACGTCGCCTACGGCCATGTCGGCAATGCCTCTGCCGTGTTTCCCATGCAGCGCCTCGGGTGCGAGGTGTGGCCCATCCACACGGTCCAGTTCTCCAATCACACCGGATACGGTCAGTGGACGGGCCGGGTCTTCGACGGGCCGATGATCGAGGAACTGGTCGACGGGGTCGCCGCCCGGGGCGTGCTGCCGCGCTGCGACGGCGTCCTGTCCGGCTACATGGGGTCCGCGGACATCGGCAATGCCATCCTGTCGACGGTGAGGCGCGTCCGCGAGGCCAATCCGGCGGCGGTGTGGTGCTGCGACCCGGTGATCGGCGACGTCGGTCGCGGAATTTTCGTGCGTCCCGGCATTCCCGAGTTCATGCGCGACCAGGCCGTCCCGGCGGCCGACATCATCACGCCGAACCAGTTCGAGCTCGAGTTCCTGGCCGGCAGCGCAGCCACGTCGCTTGCGGAGATCCGCGACGCCGTCGGGCGTGTCCACGCCATGGGGCCCAAGGTGATCCTGGTGACGTCGCTGATCATCGACGACACGCCGGCGGACGCCATCGACATGCTCGCCTCCGACGGAACGTCGCTCTGGCGGGTCCGCACCCCGCGCCTCGACCTCGGGGTCAACGGGGCGGGCGATGCGGTCGCGGCCTTGTTCTTCGTGCATTGGCTCCGGACGCGCGCCGCGGGAACCGCGCTGGGAGAAGCGGCGGCCTCCATCTACGGCCTGATGCACCGCACGGCGGTGGCCGGGTCGCGGGAGATCCTCACCGTGGAGGCGCAGGACGAATTCGTGGCGCCGTCGCGCAGGTTCGCCGTCGAGGCCGCGTGACGGCCCGGCAGGGTCAGGCGAAGCGATCCACCTGCGTGCCGATGCCCGGAGGCTTGGCCGCCGCCTTCGGCTGCTCCACCTGCCGGTCCTCCTGCACCTGCTGCTGGCGCTGGCGTTCGACCTCCCGCGCCGCTGCGTCGCGCAGGCTCGCGCCGCTGGATTGCTCGGTCACGCGGCGCTGTTCCTGCGCCGAGAAGGCGGCCGTCGAGCCGCCGATTCCGCCGATCTGCATTGCCTCTGCTCCGGGCCTGGGGCCACACGATGAACCGGAGCATAGGCCGGCGCGTCTTTCGGCCCGGTGTCCCCCTTCGCGACAAGTCGAGCGATCCAGGCCGGTCTCCGGGCTTGCATGCGGGGCCGGGGGGGTGGGATGACTGGGGCATGAGGCTGCGCGTCGCCACCTTCAACGTCGAGAACCTGTCCGCCCGCTGGCGCTTCGCCGAGGCCCAGCGCGGCGAGAGTGCGGCCGCCCTGTCGCTCGCGGACTTTTCCCACCCGAAGGACCGGCAGGCCGCCGAGCGGACGCTGGCGCTGGCGCTGGAGGACGACAAGCGCCAGATGACCGCCCTGGCCATCGCCGAGACGCGCGCCGACATTCTCTGCCTGCAGGAGGTCGACAGCCTGCGCGTGCTGGATGCGTTTTTCGCGAACTACGTGCATCGCGTCGCCGATACGCGCTACGGCCACTTCCGGCTGGTCGAGGGCAATGACCGTCGCGGCATCGACGTGGCCTTTGCCTGTCGTCGCGACCTGCCGACGGAGGATGTCCGGATCGCCAGCCACGCCGAGGCCACCTTCGACGATTTCGACGTCTGGGACCGCGACATCGGCGCGTTCGGCATCCGGCGCGAAGACCGCGTGTTCAACCGCGATTGCCTGATGGTGGACGTCGACATGGGCAAGCGTGCCCTGACGCTGTTCGTCGTCCACCTCAAGTCCATGAACAACGGCCGCGACGATGGTCGCGCCGCCACCCTGCCGTTGCGCCGCGCCGAGGCGCGGGCGGTGCGGGCGCTCGTGGAGCGCCGGTTCGGGCCGGACTGGCGGAACGCGCCGTGGGTCGTCGTCGGCGACCTGAACGACTACACCTGCCGTGTCGTGGGCGATGCCATCGAGGACGCCGGCGCGTCGGGCATCGACCCGCTGCTGGACCGTTTCGCCGTGAATCCGGTCGACACCCTCCCATGCCGGGAGCGCTGGACGCACTTCCACCGCGCCTGGTCGGAAACGAAGGGCGGCTACGTCGCCGAGCATGTCCAGCTCGACTATGTGCTCCTGTCGCCCGCGCTGGCGGCGGCGGGGGACGTCGGGGTCGACATCATCCGCCGCGGCCTGCCCTACCGTGTCCCCGTCGATCCGACGCACCCCGACCGCTCCGTCGCGCGCCTGTCGACGACCGGGGATCGGTATCCCCGCGTCGGCTGGGACCGGCCGAAGGCGAGCGATCACTGCCCCCTCGTCGTGGAGTTCACCCTCCCCAAGCGCGGCGGGATGTCCTGAGGAGACTGCCATGCGCCGACGTTTCTTCACCCTCGACGTCTTCACGCGCCGCCCGCTGGCGGGCAACCCCCTTGCGGTGGTCCTCGATGCGCAGGGCCTGACCGACGCGGCCATGCAGGCGATCGCGGCCGAGTTCAACCTGTCGGAGACGGTGTTCGTGCTGCCGCCGGCGGACCCGCACCAGCGGGCCAGCCTGCGCATCTTCACCCCCGGCCGGGAGCTCCCGTTCGCGGGACATCCCACGGTGGGCACCGCGGTGCTCCTCGGCGTGCTCGACCACGGCCACGGGCACGGGGTCGCGGCCATCGGCCGCGAGGAGAAGGGGGGTCTCGTCGCAT
>CAZJCW010000228.1:0-7188 GCA_964544365.1 uncultured Alsobacter sp. | reverse complement strand
TTACCGCGGGTATCCGATCGAGCAGCTCGCCGAACATGGCGACTTCCTCGAGACGTGCTACCTCCTCCTCTACGGCGAGTTGCCCACGGCCGCGCAGAAGGCCGATTTCGACTACCGCGTCACGCGCCACACCATGGTGCACGAGCAGATGATGCGGTTCTTCCAGGGCTTCCGCCGCGACGCTCACCCGATGGCCGTGCTGGTGGCATCCGTCGGCGCGCTCTCGGCCTTCTATCACGACTCGACGGACATTTCCGACCCGCATCAGCGCATGGTCGCTTCGATGCGGATGATCGCCAAGATTCCGACGCTTGCAGCGATGGCCTTCAAGTACTCCGTCGGCCAGCCCTTCGTGTATCCGCAGAACAGCCTGGACTACACGTCCAACTTCCTGCGCATGTGCTTCGCGGTGCCGTGCGAGGATTACAAGGTCAACCCGGTTCTTTCCCGGGCGCTCGATCGCATCTACAACCTTCATGCCGACCACGAGCAGAACGCCTCGACATCGACGGTGCGTCTCGCGGGGTCGTCGGGCGCCAATCCGTTCGCCTGCATCGCGGCGGGTGTCGCCTGCCTGTGGGGTCCCGCGCATGGCGGCGCCAACGAGGCGGCCCTTCGCATGCTCCAGGAAATCGGGACGCCGGAGCGGATTCCGCAGTTCGTGGCCCGCGCCAAGGACAAGAACGACCCGTTCCGCCTGATGGGCTTCGGCCACCGGGTCTACAAGAACTACGACCCGCGCGCCAAGATCATGCAGAAGACCACGCACGAGGTGCTGAACGAGCTCGGCGTGAAGGATGACCCGCTGCTCGACGTGGCCATCGAGCTGGAGCGGATCGCGCTGCACGACGAGTACTTCATCGAGAAGAAGCTCTACCCGAACATCGACTTCTATTCGGGCATCACCCTGAAGGCGATGGGCTTCCCCACCACGATGTTCACGGTGCTGTTCGCGCTGGCCCGCACGGTCGGCTGGATCGCCCAGTGGAAGGAAATGATCGAGGACCCGTCGCAGAAGATCGGCCGCCCGCGCCAGCTCTACACCGGCGCGCCGCAGCGGGAATACGTGTCGATCAACGCGCGCTGAGCCTGCGCCCGGCGAACGCCGCGCCTGTCATCGAAGGGACCCCTCGCGGGGTCCCTTTCTCATTTGGGCCATCGCCCGGTGCGGCCCCCGGACCCGCCGGAAGCCGGCCCGGCATCCGATCAGGCCCGGGACGCGCCGGGAGCCAGGGCGTCGCGCACCCGCCGCCAGGGCCGCCCGTCGATGGCGGCGAGACCCAGGGCGATCAACGCCATGCCGGCGACGTGACGCAGGGCGAGGTCCTCGCCCAGCAGGATCACGCCGAGCAGCACGGCCGTCACCGGGATCAGGAAGGTGACAAGCCCGAGATTGGTCGCCCCGGCCGAGGCCAGGATGCGGAAGAAAAGGACGTAGGCGAAGGCCGTCGACGGCAATGCGAGCGCGGCGACGCAGAGCCATGCGAGAGGCGAGGCCGGCGGCAGCGTCCAGGGCTGCGACACGACGAGCATGACCGGCAGGAGCACGACGACGGACATGCTGAGCTGGCCGGCCGAAATGGCGAGCGGCGGAACACCCATCGGCTTGAACCGGCGCGCGTAGACATTCGAGAACGCATAGCAGAGCGCCGCCACGAGACAGGCGAGTTCGGCAAGGATCTCCTTCCCGCTGCCCAGTGTCGGCGCCGCGCCGAGCATGACGGCGACCCCGATGAACCCGGCGACCACGCCGAACACGCGGTTGCCGGTCATCTTCTCGTCGCTCGTGAAGACATGGGCGACGAGCACGAGAAACAGCGGCGTCGTGGCGTTGAGGATCGATGCGACCGAACTGGGGATATACGCCTGCGCCCAGGCAAAGAGCGTGAAGGGAACGGCGTTGTTGAGGAGGGCCATTCCCAGGAGCGCCCGCCACTGCCGGATGCCGCGCGGCGGCGCGACCCGCATCAACCACAGCACGACCCACAGCGCCGCCGCGGCCAGCATCACGCGCACCGTCACGATGACGAGGGGCGGGATTTCCTTCACGGCCACCCCGATGAACAGGAACGAGCCGCCCCACAGGATGGACAGCAGCACGAGCTGGGACCAGTCCTTCGCGCCCATCGGGCGGTTCACGGCGGATGCGGCGGTGGGGGACATGGCAGGCTCCGGTCTCGGCCGCGCTTGTCGCACGGGGCAGCGGCGGCCGCATCCCGCTTCTTGCGGGGGGCTCGGCGGCGACCGGATCAGCCCTCGACGGCGGCGGCAGGCGGAACCGGACGCCCGGCCGCCTGCAGCACGATGCGCGCCGCCCGGTCGCTGGGCGTATCGCCCTCGGGCAGGGTCATCAGATCATCCAGGCGGGCCAGCGCCGCATCCTGGCGGGCGCGAGCGGGCGTTTCGGCGAGAAGCGGCGCCAGCGCCTCCGCCAGCGCCACGGGATTCGCAGCCTCCTGAATCAGTTCCGGGATGACGTTCTCGCCCAGGATGAGGTTGGGCAGCACGATCGAGGGCACCTTGACGATGTATTTCAGCTGCTCCTCGAGCTTCGACACCCGGTAGGCGACGACCATCGGCACGCCGGACAGCGCCAGCTCCAGCGTCACGGTGCCCGAGGCGGCAAGCGCCGCCCTCGCCTGCCGGAACGCGGCATACTTCGCCTCCGGGCCCTCGACGATGCGGGGCGGCACGGTCCAGTTCGCCGTCCCGGCGCGGATCGCCTCCAGCAGATGCGGCACGGCCGGCAGGACGGGCTCGAAGGCGTGCCCCTGCGCCCGCAGCCTCGCCAGCGTTTCGCCAAACGGTTGCAGGAGGCGGCCGATCTCCGACCGGCGCGAGCCGGGCAGGACCAGCAGGAGGGGTGGCTCGGCGGACCGCCGCGCCGCCTCGGCCGGACCGGGACGCAGCTCATCCAGCCGCTCGATCAGCGGATGGCCGACATAGGTGCAGGCGGGGCCGCCGAGATCGCGGTGGGCCTTCGGCTCGAAGGGCAGCAGCGCCAGCACGTGGTCGACATAGGCGCGCATCGCCCTGGCGCGACCCGGCCGCCAGGCCCACACGCTGGGACTGACATAGTCCACGACCGGCAGGTCGGGGCGGACCTTGCGGACCCGGCGGGCGACGCGGTGGGTGAAATCCGGGCTGTCGATGATGACGAGGACGTCGGGCGGATCGGCGAGGATGGCGGCGGCCGTCTGGCGGATGCGCGCCAGGACCGTCGGGAGCCGGCGGATCACCGGCAGGATGCCCATGACCGCGATGTCGGCCAGCGGAAACAGGCTGGCCAGCCCCTCGTGCTCCATCGCCTCCCCGGCCACGCCGGTGAAGCGGACATTGCCGTCGCCGAGCCGGCGCTTGAGCGCCTGCATCAGCTTGAAGCCCAGCTGGTCGCCCGAATGCTCGCCGACGACGATGGCGACGTGAAAGGGCGGCGGCGCGCTCATGGCGCGTGGCCCGTTTCGGCCAGCGCCTCGATGGCGATGCCGGCCTTGTCGGCCGCCGCCGTCATCTCGGCCCGGGCGATGGTGAAGACGCCTTCGGCGCGCAGGGCGAGGCCCGTGAGCCCCGCCGAGGCCATCTTGCGGATCGTGCGGGGGCCGACGGCGGGCAGGTCGATCCGCCAGTCCTGGCCCGGCTTGGGCGCCTTGACGAGCACGCCGCCGCTGCCGTCGAGGCGCACGCGACGCCAGCGCTGCATCGAGGCGACGCGGTCCAGCATCGCGTCGGTCCCTTCCGGCCCTTCCACGGCGAGGACGCGGCCGCCGGAGACGACGACCGCCTGCCCCACGTCGAAGCGGCCGGTGGCGGCGAGCAGCGCGAAGCCGGTGGCCGCATCGGCGCGGTTGTCGTCGGACAGGGCGCGCCGGCCGATCACGCCCGGCCCGGCCAGCAGCGACGGCGCGATCTCGTGCGGTCCCACCACCGTGAACCCGGCCTCCTCGATGAGCCCGACCACGCCCCGCAGGAGACGATCGTCGCCAGCCGACAGGATGCGGCCGAGTTCGTCGCGGTTGCGGTAGGCGGCAAAGACGGAGGAGATCGCGAACGGACCGGGCCGCGTCACGGCGCCGGCCAGGACGACGCAGGCCGGATGCTGGTCCTTCAGCAAGGCGAGGACGCGGCTGGGATCCAGCATGTCGGCCCAGACGGCGCCATGGCGCTTCAGGGCGCGATCGGCGAAGCCGCGCAGGGCGACGATGCGGACGGCCCGGCCGGCCGCGGCGGCGGCATCGGCCAGCTCGAGGGGGAACGCGCCGCCCCCGGCGACGATCGCGACCGGGCCGGGCGGCGCGGGCGCCACGCTCAACCCTCGTGGGCGTCGCGCGGCGTGCAGATCGAGCGATTGCCGCCTTCGCGGATGAAGTCGAGGATCTCGTGCACGATGGGGTGGGTCGAAAACTCGCCTGCGACGTCCTCGACGCGCTCCTGAAGGGTGCCCTCGTCGGCAAAGAGCAGGCGGTAGGCGCGGCGGATGTCGTGGATCACCTCGCGGCTGAAGCCGCGGCGCTTCAGGCCGACGATGTTGAGGCCGGCGAGATGCGCGCGGTTGCCGATGGCGATGCCGTAGGGGATCACGTCGTTCTCGACGCCCGACAGCCCGCCGATGAAGGCGTGCGCGCCGATGCGGCAGAACTGGTGGACGGCGGCCCCGCCGCCGATGATCGCGAAGTCGCCGACCGAGCAGTGGCCGGCCAGCATCACGTTGTTGGAGAAGATCACGCTGCTGCCGATGCGGCAGTCATGCGCGACGTGCGAGCCGGCGAGGAAGGTGCAGCGGTCGCCGACCGTCGTCACCATGCCGCCGCCCTCGGTGCCCGGGTTCATGGTCACGCCTTCGCGGATCATGCAGTCGGCGCCGATGGTCAGGGTCGAGGGCTCGCCCTTGAACTTCAGGTCCTGCGGCTGGTGGCCGATGGAGGCGAAGGGAAAGATCCGGGCGCGGGGGCCGATGGTCGTGCGTCCGGCCACGACCGCGTGGCTGACGAGCTCGCACCCGTCGCCCAGCGTGACGTCCGGGCCGACCACGCAGAAGGGCCCGATGCGCACGCCGGCGCCCAGCGTCGCCCCGGGCTCGACGACGGACGACGGATGGATCACGGTCCCGGTCATTCCGTCACCAGCATCGCCGAGACTTCGGCCTCGCAGGCGATCTTGCCGTCGACCTTGGCCTCGCCGCGGAACCACCACATGTTGGCGCGCTGCTTGAGCTTGCGCATGTGGTACTCGACGACGTCGCCGGGGCCGACAGGACGACGGAACTTCGCATTGTCGATGGTCATGAAGTACACGATCTTCGGTTTGCCCTTGCTGAGCTTGGAGGCAACGCACAGGGCGCCGGCGGTCTGAGCCATGCCCTCGATCAGCATGACGCCCGGCATCACGGGATGGCCGGGGAAATGGCCGTTGAACTGCGGCTCGTTGAACGTGACGTTCTTGATGCCGATGCAGCTCTCGTCGCCGCGCATCTCGATGATCTTGTCGACGAGCAGGAACGGGTAGCGGTGCGGAAGGAGTTCGAGAATCCGCCTGATGTCGGCGGAGTCCAGCGTTTCCGGCGCGGTGTCGGTCATCGTTGGCCTCTTGGCACGGACGTCTCGGGCGCGGTCAAGTCCTGTCGCCTGTCTCATCGGGGGCCGAACCGCCCGCCGGCTTCCGCTTCGCAAGATTGGCGACGAGCGTCAACTCCCTGAACCATTCCTTCAGGGGCTTCGCCGGCGTGCCGCCCCAGCGCGCGCCCGGCGGCACGTCGTCGTTGACGTTGGACGACCCCGCGATCTGGGCCCCCATGCCGATGCGGACATGGCCGACGACCCCGACCTGCCCGCCCAGCGCCACGAAGTCCTCGATCGTCACGGACCCGGCGACCCCGACCTGCGAGACGATGATGCAGTGCCGGCCGACGATGACGTTGTGTCCGATCTGCACGAGGTTGTCGATCTTGGTCCCCTCCCCGATCACCGTGTCGCGGTTGGCCCCGCGGTCGATCGTGGTGTTGGCGCCGATCTCGACGTCGTTCTGGATGATGACGCGGCCGACCTGCGGCACCTTCAGGTGCCCCTGCGGACCGAGCGCGAAGCCGAACCCGTCCTGACCGATGCGAACGCCCGGATGCAGGATGACGCGGTCGCCGAGCAGCGCGTGGATCACCGTGACGTTCGGTCCGATCGACCCGTTGCGACCGATGCGGACCTGGGGGCCGATCACCGCGTTCGCGCCGATCACCGTGCCGCTGCCGACCTCCGCACCCGGTCCGATCACGGCGCCCGGGTCGACGATCACGCCCGGTTCGAGCCGGGCCGAGGGGTGCACGAAGGACCCCGGCGCCTGACCGGTGGAGCCGAACATGGATCCGGGCCGCATCGCGTCCGGAAAGAGCCTGCCGGCGATGGTCGCAAAGGCGCGGTACGGTTGCGGGGAGACGAGCGCCACCGTGCCCGAAGGCACCTTCGCCGCGAATTTCGGTGCAACGAGGCACGCCGCCGCCGCCGTCGACTCCAGGTCGGAGACGTAGCGCGGGTTGTCGAGGAAGACGAGATCGGAAGCGCCGGCCCGGTCGAGGGGCGCCAGGCCCGTGACACTGCGTCCGAGGTCCGATCCCTCTGGCGCCTTGGCGCCGGTGGCGGAGACGATATCGGCCAGCGTCAGGGCAGACGCCAGCCGAAAGAAGACAGGATCGGTCATCAAGTCACCCGCGGGGTGCCGGAGGACCGCTCCGGCACGCCGGTCAGAAGGAGGTGCCGCCCGAGAAGCGGAAATACTGCGTCCGGTCGTAACGGTTCTTGGTGAGCGGATACGCGTAGTCGAAGCGGATCGGTCCGAGCGGAGACTGCCAGAGCAGGCTGGCGCCCACCGCCGTGCGGATCTCGCTGCTGTCGATCACGGTGATCGACGTCGGGTATCCGGTGGCAACCGGCGTCGGCGAGATGCCGGCGAAGTTCTTCTTGCCCTGGTAGCCGAACAGCGTGCCGGCGTCGGCGAACACCGCGCCGCGCATGCCCAGTTCGCGCGGCAGGCCGAAGATCGGGAACTGCACCTCGGCCGTGCCGCCGAAGTAGGTCGTGCCGCCGAGCGCGTTGTTCGTGGGATCCGACGCGTCGCGCGGGCCGAGGCCCGACGGAGCGAAGCCGCGGACGAGGCTCGGACCCATGAAGAACTGGTCGGTGATGCGCAGGTCGTTGCCGAACA
>CAZJCW010000227.1:0-7224 GCA_964544365.1 uncultured Alsobacter sp. | reverse complement strand
GCGCGCCGACATTGACGACGAGGTCGACCTCGCCCCAGTCGATCCCGAGGTCGAGCGTCGAGGTGCAGACGACGGCGCGAAGCTGGCCGGCCGTCATCGCGGCCTCGACCTTTCGCCGCTGCCCGGCGTCGAGCGAGCCGTGATGCAGCGCGATCGGCAGTCCTTCCTCGTTGATCCGCCAGAGTTCCTGGAAGACGAATTCCGCCTGCATGCGGGTGTTGACGAAGACGAGCGTGGTGCGGTGCGCGCAGACCGCGGCGTAGATCTCGCGCATCGCATGGAGCGCCGTATGGCCGGCAAGCGGCGGGCGACGGGCGGTGTCGAGGATGCGGATGTCGGCGCGCGCGCCGCCGCGGACGACGACATGGGCGGCCATGGAGCCGGATGCGCCGTCGACGGCTTGCGGCACCAGATAGCGCCGCAGGTCGTCCGGCTCGCGCACCGTCGCCGACAGGCCGATCGCCGTCAGCCCCGGCGAGAGGCGGTGCAGGCGGGCGAGGCCGAGCGCCAGGAGGTCCCCACGCTTCGAGGTCACGAGGGCGTGCAGTTCGTCCAGCACGACCCGCCTGAGGCGACCGAAGAAGTCGGCAGCCTCGCGATGGGCCAGCAGCAGCGCCAGCTGCTCCGGCGTCGTCAGCAGGATGTCCGGCGGCCGCTCGATCTGGCGGGCGCGCTTGTGGGCGGGGGTGTCGCCGGTGCGCGTCTCGATCGCGACCGGCAGGGCCATCTCCGCCACCGGCGCCTCGAGATTGCGCGCGATATCCACCGCGAGCGCCTTCAGCGGGGAGATGTACAGCGTGTGAAGCCCCTTGCGCCTCGCCGCCGGAGCCTCCGCGAGATCGACCAGCGTCGGCAGGAAGCCGGCAAGCGTCTTGCCGGCGCCGGTCGGGGCATCCAGCAGCACGGACCGGCCGGCGCGGGCCAGCGACAGCAGCTCGAGCTGGTGCGGCCGCGGTTCCCAGCCGCGCGCGGCGAACCAGTCGGCGAAAGCCGGCGGCAGGGCGGATGGTGCTTCGACGAGGAGATCGGAGGGGGCTTGCACCCACCAGAGCTAGCGCGCCGACGGGCCCGCGTCACCTTCGTCGCGACCCTCAAGCACGGCGCAGGACCGCCAGGAGGCCCGGGACCGGTTCCCCCCGCTCCTTCCGCGCCCATTCGGGAGCCTGCAGCTCGACGGCGAAGCCGGCCTCTTCCGCGAGGGAGAGGACGAACGGCGTCGCATGCCGCACGCGCAGGTCCGGGCCGACCGAGACGGCGGCCTCGCCCTCTCCCTGCGTGGCCTGCGTGGTGAAGACGAACAGCCCGCCGGTCGCGAGAGCCCGGGCCGCCGCGCGGAAGACCGGGGCAAGATCGGGCACGTAGATCAGGACATCGGCGGCGACGACGAGATCGAGGGTCGAGGGAGGCTCGGCCCGCAGGGCAGACAGGAGATCGGACGTCTCGAGGCGGTCGTAAAGGCCGCCCGCCCGGGCGCGGGCCAGCATCGCCGGCGACAGGTCGCAGCCGCCGAGCCAGTCCACGAGCGGACGCAGGACCGCGCCGACGAGCCCGGTTCCGCACCCGAGATCCAGCGCGCGGGCGAAGCGGCGGGCCGGCGCCGCCCGGGCGAGGGCGTCCGCCACGAGGGCCGGACCGCGATAGCCCAGCGACTCGGTCAGGTGCCGTTCGAAGCGCGGGGCGTAGTCGTCGAAGAGCTTCGCGACATAGGCGGCACTGATGGCGCCCTCGGCTGGAACGGAACCGGCCTCGGCGAGACGCGCTCCGGCACCCAGCCGGTCGGCAGGATCGAGGACGAGGCAGCGCAGCCATGCCGTCTCGGCCGCGGACAGGTCGCCGCCCTGCCGGCAGGCGTCGCCCAGCGCCAGCCAGGCCGGCGTCCAGGCCGGCACGATCTCGAGCGCCTGCCGCAGCAGGTCCGCCGCCGCGACGGCATCGCCGTCCCCCAGAGCCGCCATCGCCCAGGCATAGCGACGGTCGGCGGCAAGGTCGCCGGAGGTCCGCAGGTCTTCGGTCATGGCGCGTGTTGAAGCCGGACGGTCGATCGCGGTCAAGGCGATCCGCCATGTGCGAAGCCGCACTGCGGCATGAGGCGCGCCGGGCGATGGTCTTCCCACGCCAGCCACCCTCCGGCGGGCGTCCCTTCCCCGGGCGTTGCTTCCTCCCCTCGCAGCGCCCCACTGGCCCCGCCACTCGCGGGGCCTTTCTCTTTCCGGATGTCGGAAACGCCCCTTTGCCGCCGGCCATGTCCCGGCCTATCTGTCAGCCAATGCGGCCGAGCGACCTCCTCACCCCGACGCCCTCCGGGCTCTATTGCCCGCCGGCCGACGTGCACATCGACCCGGTCCGCCCGGTGAAGCGGGCGCTGATCACGCACGGCCATTCCGACCACGCCCGCTCCGGCCACGGCGCGGTGCTGGCGACCCGCGAGACCCTCGCCATCATGGCCGTGCGCTACGGCGAAGGTTTCGCCGGCACGACGCAGGCCGCCGAGCTGGGACGATCGATCGCGCTGGGCGGCGTGACGGCGACCTTCCATCCGGCCGGCCACGTGCTGGGGTCGGCGCAGATCGCCATCGAGGCCGGCGGAACGCGGATCGTCGTGTCGGGCGACTACAAGCGCGCGCCGGACCCGACCTGCCGCGCCTTCGAGGTCGTGCCTTGCGACGTGTTCATCACCGAGGCGACTTTCGGGTTGCCGGTGTTCCGCCATCCCGACACCCGTGGCGAGGTGGCGAAGCTGATGGAATCGGTGCGTCTCTTTCCCGAGCGGGCGCACATCGTCGGCGCCTACGCGCTCGGCAAGGCCCAGAGGCTGATGAGCCTCATCCGCGCGGCGGGGTGGGACCGGCCGATCCACATCCATGGCGCGCTGGAGAAGCTGACCGCGCTCTACGAGACGGAAGGCGCCGCGCTGGGCGAGGTGCGCAAGGTCGTCGCGCAGCAGCGCTCGGAACTCGCCGGGGCCATCGTCATCTGCCCGCCGGGGCAGATCCAGGACCTCTGGTCCCGGCGCTTCCCCGATCCGGTCACGGCGTTCGCGTCGGGCTGGATGCGGGTGCGCGCCCGGGCCCGCCAGCGCGGCGTCGAACTGCCGCTGGTCGTGTCGGACCACGCCGACTGGGACGACCTCTGCCGCACCATCGGCGAGACCGGTGCGGGCGAGGTGTGGGTGACGCACGGGCAGGAGGACGCGCTCGTCCATTGGTGCGTGACGCAGGGCATCCGCGCCCGCCCGCTGCGCCTTGTCGGCTACGGCGACGAGGGCGAGGCCGAGCCCGACGAGCCGTCGACAGCGGGGAACACGCCGGCATGAACCGATTCGCCGCCCTGCTCGATCGCCTCGCCTACGAGCCCGGCCGCAACGCAAAGCTGCGGATGCTGGTCGACTATTTCCGGACAACGCCGGACCCCGAGCGCGGCTTCGCGCTGGCCGCCATGGCGGGCGGCCTCTCGTTCGCCAACGCCAAGCCGGGCCTGATCCGCGCTCTGATCGCCGAGCGGACCGACCCGGTCCTCTTCGGCCTGTCCTACGACTATGTCGGCGACCTGTCCGAAACCGTCGCGCTGCTGTGGCCCGCGCCGGCAGGCGATCCCGGTGAAGGGCCAGGACACAACAGGCCGCCCCCGTCGCTGGGGGAGGTGGTGGAGAGGCTCCAGGGTGTCGGGAAGTCGGAGCTGCCGGGCATCCTCTCGCGCTGGCTGGACGGACTGGACGAGACCGGGCGGTGGGCCCTGTTGAAGCTGATCACCGGCGCGTTGCGAATCGGCGTCTCGGCTCGCCTCGCCAAGAGCGCGGTCGCCGGTCTCGGCACCCTCGTCCCGGATGACATCGAGGAGGTATGGCACGGGCTCGAACCGCCCTACGCCGCGCTTTTTGCATGGGCGGAGGGACACGGGCCGCGGCCGGAGGCGAGCGATCCCGCGCCCTTCCGGCCTCCGATGCTGGCGCACCCCATCGAGGACGCCGACTTCGACAGCCTCGACCCCGCCGGCATGACCGCCGAATGGAAGTGGGACGGCATCCGCGTGCAGGCGGTGGCGGGTCGTCGGGCCGACGGCCGAAGGGTCGCGCGGCTCTATTCGCGCACCGGGGAGGACATCTCGCGGAGCTTTCCCGACGTACTGGACGCCTTGTCCTTCGACGGCGCCATCGACGGCGAACTTCTTGTTCTGCGCGACGGTCGCGTGCAGTCTTTCAACGTGCTGCAGCAGCGGCTGAACCGGGCGAGCGTCTCGCCGAAGATGCTGGTCGAGTTCCCCGCCCATATCCGGGCCTACGACCTGCTGACGCTGGACGGCGAAGACCTGCGGCCCCTGCCCTTTTCCGCCCGCCGCGCGCGGCTCGAGACCTTCGTAGCCGGCCTCGCCGAGCCGCGGATAGACATTTCGCCCATGATCGCTTTCGCGACGTGGGACGACCTCGCCGCCGCGCGTGCCGCGCCGGCCGACGCCGGTGCGGGCGAGGATGCGGGCGCGGTCGAGGGCTGCATGATCAAGCGGGCGGACAGCCCGTATGTGCCCGGCAGGCCCAAGGGCCTCTGGTACAAATGGAAACACGATCCGTTCGTGATCGACGCCGTCCTGATGTACGCGCAGCGCGGGCACGGCAAGCGCTCATCCTTCTACTCGGACTTCACGTTCGGCGTCTGGCGAGGCACCGGGGAAGGCGACGAGCTGGTGCCCGTCGGAAAGGCCTATTTCGGGTTCACCGACAAGGAACTCCAGGATCTCGATCGTTTCGTGCGTCGCAATACCATCAACCGCTTCGGTCCCGTGCGCGAGGTCACGCACGAGCCGGACCGAGGGCTGGTGCTCGAAGTCGCCTTCGAGGGCATCAACCGCTCCACGCGACACAAGTCGGGTGTCGCCATGCGCTTTCCCCGCATCTCACGGATCCGCTGGGACAAGCCGCCGGGCGAGGCCGACCGGATCGACGTGCTCGAACGGCTGATCGTCGCCGGAGGGCGCGGCAGGTCCGAGGCAACGTCCGGCACGTAGACATGACGGGAGATCCAGAGATGGCCGTCCGCATCGCCTTCACCGCCGTCGCCGTCGCCCTCGCGGGACTGATCCTGTGGGCGTTCGGGCAAGCCCCCTTCTGGGACAGCGTCGCAAAGGTCGTGGCCGATCCTTGGGGCCTCGTCATGCTCGGCGACCTCTATGCCGGTTTCGTCGCCGCGACGGCACTGTTCTTCCTGGTGGAGAAACGCGCTGTCGCGCTGGCCCTCTTTCTCGCGCTCATGGTGCTCGGCAATGTCGTGACGCTGCTCTGGCTGGCGTGGCGCGGCTGGTCAGCGCTGCGCGCCCGCGCGGCCGGGTGAGGCCAGGGCCAGACCGAACGCTCCGTTTTCGGGATCTGCCGTCCACGCCCCCGGCTTCAGGAGACGCCCCGGGGAACAAAGGACCCGCGAGGCAACAGGGGCTCAGAGAGACGCGTCGTCGACGGGCGGGAGACGGGGGCTGCCGCGCATCAAGAGCGTCGGCACGAGGCCTGCCACGAGGCCGGCAGCCAGTCCGGCCAGCGTCGCCCCTGCCGGGTCCATGCCCGGCGCGAGCCGCCCCTCGAGCAGCAGGCCGACGGTGGCAAGCCCACCGACGCAGGCCAGCAATCCGCCCCAACGCCCCGCGCGAGGGATCATGACGCCGATCAGCAGCGCCGGACCCGCGCCGGCGACGAGGACGGCCGTGGCAACCTCCCGGATGGCCGCGAGACGGCCTGCGTCCTGCGTGGCGAGCCAGGCGGCACCGATGATGCAGAGTGCCATGGTGGCACGAAGGGCCGCGAATCGCTTGGACATGGGGTGGCGCCGTCGGTCGAGGGGACCACGCAGTTCGAAGCCGAGCGCTGCACCGGCGGCGCAGAGCAAGGCGATCGCCGCAGCCATGTCGAGCGACAGCCGCAGGGCAACGGCCCCGACTGCCGGAAACACGCCGCCGGGGGACTGGCCCGCGGCCAGGCCGATTCCGAAGAACGCCGTGACGCAGGCCCCGAGGAGCAAGGCGAGCCTGGCGTCCTGCGGCGTCCGGCACGCGGAAATGGATTGCGCCACCTGTGGCGACACCATGACGGCAGCGGCGGCAGCGACCCATGCGGCGTCGAGAGGCCCCGGGAGCCCCTGGGATGCGGCCGCGGCAATCGCACCTGCTGAGGATGCCACCGGCAGGGCGGCCAGCGCGACCAGCGCAGCGCACAACGCTGCTCGGAGGGAGCCACGCAGCCCGCCCGGCAACAGCACGAGCGCGCAGGCGCCGGCGGCGAGTGCGACCGCGACCGGACGCGACAGGCCCAATCCGGCTCCGAGCGCCGTGCCGATGTCTCCCAGCCGACCCGCCGCGAACAGGAGAGCAACGGCAGCGACGCAGAGGGCGGCCAGCATCCGGACCATGGGATCGCCGAAACGGTGGCCCAGCCAGCCGGCGAGACCCGGCACGCCCGCCCCGCGCAGGGACGGTGCGAGCAGCAACCCGCCCACGGCAATGCCTGCAGCCGTGACGAACGGCCCGCCGCCGAACGCAGTCGTGGCGGAGGCACCGATGGCGAGGCCCAGGGCGGCGACGGACATGCTCCGGCCGGCTGTCAGGAAGACAGGAAGACGCATCGTGCCACCCGTCAGACCGGCGACGGCGACGACCACCAGGACAAGCAGGGTCGCCAGACCGGCAATCACCGTCCCCGGCGCGCCAAGCCGCTCGAAGACGACGCCTGCGAGGCCGGCCACCGCGAGGGCGGCGGCCGTTGAGAGCCCGGCCCGCAGCAGGTCGCGGATATCGCTCGCCTGCGCCTCAGCCATGCTGCCCGTCCCGCATCGCGCGAAGCCCCGCCCGCTCCGAATCCCGCGACGATCGTGGCGCCGCCGGCGCACCATGCGAAGCACGGCGACGGGGCGCAAGCCTCGCGATAGGCCGCGGCAGCCTCCGTAAAGCACGCAACTGGTCCCGGAGGCTTGCGTACGCCATGGTCAAGGCGTCAGAATACGTGCAAAGACGCTTCAGAACGAACAAGATCTGCGATGGGGGACAGGGCATTGGCGGAGATGGCGCAGACCAAGATCATGATCGCCGACGATCATCCGCTGGTGCGGGGGGCCTTGCGGGAGGCCGTCATCGGCATCGTCGAAGGCATCTCGATCGTCGAGGCGGGGACGTTCGACGAGGTGAGCGATCAACTCGGCAAGGGCGTGGAGATCGATCTCGTCCTGCTCGATCTCACCATGCCGGGGGTCC
>CAZJCW010000226.1:0-7240 GCA_964544365.1 uncultured Alsobacter sp. | reverse complement strand
CGATCTCGCTGGTCGCGGGCTTTCTCCTTGGGGCCCTCGCAGCCTTCGGCGGGCGTCTCGCCGACGCCGTCATCATGCGTGTCGTGGACCTCGCCATGACGCTGCCCCCGATCGTCCTGCTGCTCGTGCTGGCCTCGATCACGGGACCGGGCATCGGCCCCACGATCCTCGTCATCGCGCTTCTGTCCTGGCCGATCCTGGCGCGCCTCGTTCGCTCGAGGCTGCTGGAACTGCGGGAGCGGGACTTCGTTCTCGCGGCCCGCAACATGGGCGCCGGGACGTGGCATCTCGTCCTGCGCCACGGTCTTCCGAACACGCTGGACGTGCTCGTCGTCTACGCCACCCTCCAGATTGCCAACGCCGTCCTGCTCGAGGCGGGCCTCTCCTTCCTCGGGCTGGGCGTGCCTCCGCCCGATGCGAGCTGGGGCAACATGCTCAACTCCGCCCGCAGCGTGCTCGTGCTCGAGCAGTTCCCCTGGCAATGGATGACCGCCGGCGCCGCGCTGGTGCTCACCGTCCTCTCCACCAACCTCGTCGGAGACGGCCTGCGGGACGCCTTCGACCCCCGTTCCGACATCGGATGACAGACGCAAGGACTCCGCCCATGCCCCTCCCCTCCCGCTTCCACGGCATCGTTCCCCCCGTCGTCACGCCGCTCAATGCGGACTACACGGTGGACTACCCGTCCTTCACGAGGGTGCTGGAGAACCTCATCGAGGCCGGTTGCCATGGCCTCTTCGTCCTGGGCTCGACGAGCGAAGTGATCTTCCACGACGAGGCGACGCGTCGCGCGATCCTGGATCACGCCGTCAAGGTCAACAACGGTCGCCTGCCGATCCTCGCCGGAGTGATCGACCCCACGACCGACCGTGTCATCGGGCATGCGAAGGCCGCCAAGGCCGCAGGAGCGGACGCGGCCGTCGTCACGGCCCCGTTCTACACGCGCACCAACCAGGCTGAGACGCTCGATCACTTCCGCTATGTGCGCGAAGGCGTCGACCTTCCGATCATCGCCTACGACATCCCGGTCTGCGTCCACATCAAGCTCGATCGCGCCACCATCGGCACGCTTGCGCGCGAGGGCGCCATCGCCGGCGTCAAGGACTCGAGCGGCGACGAAGGCAATTTCCGCTACCTCGTCTCGGACCTTTCGGACCATCCCGAGATCTTCCTGATGACCGGCGCCGAACTCACCTGCGACGGCATTCTGCTTGCAGGCGCACACGGCATCGTCCCGGGTCTCGGCAATGTCGATCCGCACGGCTATGTCCGCCTCTACGACGCCGCGCGCCGGGGTGACTGGGCGGCGGCCCGCGCCGAGCAGGACCGTCTCTGCCAGCTCTTCGAGATCATTCGCTGCGGAGCCGCGCGCACCAGCGCCGGTTCGTCCGGGGTCGGCGGCTTCAAGACGGCGATGAAGCGGCTCGGCATCATCTCCACCAACGTCATGGCGCGGCCGCAGCGCACGCTCAACGAGGACGAGGCACGGGCCGTCGAAGCCGTGCTGAAGCGGGTCGGCCTGATCTGAGCGGCCGCGCGTGCAAACCCGTCAGCCCCTCCTGACCGTCGAAGGCCTGCGCACCGTCTTCTCGGTGCGGGGAGGGGACATCGCGCCCGTCGACGGCATCGACCTCGCGGTCGATGCCGGAGAGACCGTGGCCCTCGTGGGCGAATCCGGCTCCGGCAAGTCGGTGACGGCGCTCTCGATCATGCGCCTGCTGCCGCAGGCCGCGCGGATCGACGCGGGCCGCATCGCGCTCGCGGACGGGTCCGGTGCCGTGACCGATCTCACGTCCTTGTCGCCGGAGGCGATCCGCGCCGTCCGTGGAACGCGGATCGGCATGATCTTCCAGGAGCCGATGACGAGCCTCAACCCGGTGCTGACGATCGGCGACCAGATCACGGAGCCGCTGCTCGTGCATGGGCGCTGCGGCCGGGCGGAAGCTCGCGAAAGGGCCGTCGCGATGCTCGAGGCCGTCGGCATTCCCTCGCCGGCGACGCGCCTCGCTGCCTATCCCCACGAGCTTTCCGGGGGGATGCGCCAGCGCGCGATGATCGCCATGGCGCTGATCTGCGGCCCGCAGATGCTGATCGCAGACGAACCTACGACGGCCCTCGACGTCACGGTCCAAGCCCAGATCGTCGACCTGCTCGCCGATCTCCAGCGCGACATGGGCATGGGCATCCTGTTCGTGACCCATAATCTGGGCGTGGTGGCCGAGACCGCCCACCGGGTCGCCGTCATGTATGCCGGCCGGATCGTGGAACAGGGCCCGGTCGCCGCGGTCTTCGCGTCACCGCGCCATCCCTACACCCGCGGCCTGTTGGGATCAGTTCCGACGCCGGGCGAAGCCCTGTCGCTTCGCCGACGCGGCGAGAAGCTGGCATCGATCCCCGGCCAGGTGCCCTCGCTGCGCAATCTTCCCCCGGGATGCGCCTTTGCGAGCCGCTGCCCGCTTGCCGTGGATCGCTGTCGCTCCGAACAGCCTGCAGTCACGATTCCCGAACCGGAACGGGCCGTGCGGTGCCATCGATGGGACGCGGCATGAGCGAAGATGACCCGCTGATCGAGGTGAAGGGTCTCACGCGCCTGTTCGGCGGCGGCGGATGGCTGCGTCGTTCGAGCGTGGTGCGCGCGGTCGATGACGTCAGCTTCACGATCGGCCGCGGGCGGGTCGTCGGGCTTGTCGGCGAGTCCGGGTCAGGCAAGACAACTGTCGGCCGCACGCTGCTGCGGCTCATCGAACCCAGTGCCGGGACGGTCCTGTACGAGGGTACCGACATCGCCGCCCTGCCCGGATCCGCCCTGCGGTCGTGGCGACGGCGGATGCAGTACATCTTCCAGGACCCCTATGCGAGCCTGTCGCAGCGCATGACCGTGGCCGAGATCCTGACGGAGGGTCTCGTCATTCAGCGCGAGGGGACGCACGAGGAGCGCCTCCAGCGGGCGGCCGCGGCTCTGGAAGCGGTCGAGTTGCCCCTCGATTCACTGGCGCGCTATCCGCACGAGTTCTCGGGCGGGCAACGCCAGCGCATCGGCATCGCACGGGCGCTGGCGATGCGGCCGGAGTTCATCGTCGCGGACGAACCCGTCTCCGCACTGGATGTCTCGATCCAGGCGCAGATCGTCAACCTGCTGCGCGACCTGCAACTGCGCAATGGAATGACGATGCTGCTGATCTCGCACGACCTGTCGGTCGTCGAGTTCCTCGCCGACACGATCGTCGTCCTCTATCTCGGCCGGGTGATGGAGTCCGGGCCGAGCGAGGCTGTCTATGCCAACCCCCGGCACCCCTACACGAAAGCCCTCCTGTCGGCGGTGCCCTCAGTCGTGCCCGGCAAGCGACGTGACCGTGTGATCCTTCGGGGCGACATCCCGAGCCCGCTGGCGCCGCCTTCCGGGTGCGTGTTCCGCACGCGCTGCCCGATCGCCACGGCGGAGTGTGCGGCATCCATCCCGCCCGCACGCACCGTAGGTCCGTCCCACACGGCCGCCTGCCTGCGCCTGTGATCAGGACAAGAGTTCGGGGAGCATCCGGCGGGCGACGGGTTGCAGTCGCTCGGCCTCCTCCCGGGGGATCCATCGATAGGGGCGGCGCAGGCGGGTCGCCACCGGCCCCCAGGCGCCGATCGCCGCAAGCAGCTTGTCGAGCGCCGGGTTGCCGTAGCCATGGTCCCGACGGAACGGCACGATGTGCTCGTCCATGAACGCCCGCAACCGTGTCTCCACCTCGAGGGCGCCGGCGAGGTCGTCGCGCATGCGATCGGTCCAGCGCTGGGCCCCCGAGGGACTGAGGCAGGCGACGTTCGAGAAGGCTCCTGCCGCGACCCCCTCGCTCATCCCTGTTGCAAGATGATGGCCCGGAACGAACAGGGCGAGATGCGCCAGGTGTTCCCGGGCCTGCGCGTACCAGGCCGCATCGCCATCGGCGAGCTTGACCGCGACGACGGTCGGGGCGGCGGCCGTGATGCGGGCGATCTCCGCCGGTGCCAGCACCCTCTTTGCATGCGGCGGATTGTAGAGGACCAGCGGAACGCCGCGCCCATGCTCCTCGACCATCGCCAGATAGTCCGCAGCCTCGACGTCGGTGACCGGCCACCAGTCGGGCAGGACAACCTGGATCCCCGTCGGAGCGAACGCCACGGCTTCGCGAACCCTGGCAACCGTCACCGACGGGTCCGGGCTGCACGCGCCGATGACGAACCGCATCCCCTTCGCCGAACACCGGGATGCCAGCGTTTCCTGGATGCGACGCCACTCCAGCTCGGTCTGGTTGTGGAACTCGCCTGCCGTGCCGTTGGAGTAGATGCCATCGACACCGGCCTCGATCAGAATGTCGATCTCGTCCGCGAGCGCCTCGAAATCGATCGAGTCGTCAGCCTGGATCGGCAGCAGGAGGGTCGCCCAGTTCCCGCGTAGCGTCGTCACCCGGATCTCCCATCGGTCTGCTTCCGTTCGATGCCAGAGAGCCTGGCTTCAGATCTTGCCGTCGGCCTTCAGCCGCTCGTTGAGCCGCTGCTGGTAGGCTTCCTTCGCAGCCACGTCGAGCTTCGCGCGGGCACCGTAGTAGATGAACCCGAGCGCTCTTCGCGAACGGGTCGGCGACGTGTTCGCGCCGGCCCAGTGGATCGTCTTCGCGTGGTGGACGAGGAACGTGCCCGCGCCGCCCGGGCAGGCGATCGTCCCGGCCTTGTCCGCGTCCGTCCCGAAGTCGGTCATGCCCTGCGAGAAGCCCAGGACACCCGTGAAGCCGTGCGGGCGGAACCCCTCCGGCTTGTTCGACCCGCGGACGTAGTGGATGCAGCCGTTCTCGTGATCGACGGGTTCAAGAGCGAGCCACCCCGTGACCGCCTCCGGCGGCGCGAGGTGGAAATAGTACCCGTCCTGATGCGGCGGCGTCGGCTGTCCGATGCCCGGCGGCTTGTTGAAGAACTGCATGTTCATCGGAACGACGTCGTCGTCGAGAACGGCTTCTGCGATCTGCCGGATCGGCCCCTCGAACATCAGCTGTCGAAAGACGTCACTGTACTCGAACAGTTTCTGGAGCTGCTTGATCGTCGAGCGGTCGTTCTTGTTCTCGTAGTAGACCTGCTCAACCGGCATGCGCGGGACGACGTCCTTGAGGACGCGGTCGACCTCCGCGTTGATCTCCTCCATCCGCCGGCCGTCGAACAGCGGATCGATTGCCACGAAACCGTCCCGGTCGAACGCCGGCTTCAGGTGCCTGAACTCGCCATCCATCCGCGCCGTGCCTCCCTGGACTGCTTGTCATCGGTGTCTCGAGAGTAGTGCGACTGGCCGCGATTGCGGAGGGAGACGTCCGGTGAGAACATGAGAATTCCGATTGGAACGACGATCGAATGCGCATGAATCCTGAGGATATCGACATCCTGCGTCAGGATACCGGCCGGTTCGACCGGCGGTTCCAGATCGGCCCGGCGCTATGGCCCCATCACGACCTGTTCTGGCTCCACGAAGGCCGGATCGAACTCTCAGTCGAAGGGGTTCCGGAACCGGTGGCGCTGGCTGCCCCCGACGGGGTCCTCCTGTTCGCCGGGACGCGCTTTTCCGGCCGCACGCTGACACCCCACGCGGAGGCCTCGATCTGTCACTTCCGGTGTGAGCCGTTGACGCCGCAACGAACGCCGTTGCGCCCGCATCCGGAGGATGCCCTCCCGATGCAGGCGATGATCGTGCTGTCGCTGCGGCTGGCCAAGGAAGACGCCGAACTCCTTCGACGCCAGCGGCTCCTGGCCGCCATCCTGGACGGATTCGAAACCATGCCGTCGAACCGCCCGGCGGACCACCGCATCGATCGGGCCTGGCGGTTGGTTGCGGAGCGGCTCGACCGGATCCGCGGACTGACCGACGCGGCGGCACAGGCAGGTCTCTCCGAGAGTGCCTTTCGGGCGGCCCATCGCGCCAGGCACGGAACACCGGCAGGGGCGCACCTGATCGCGCTTCGTCTCGAACGGGCCGAGCGGCTTCTCGCGACGACGGACTTGTCGATCAGCACGATCGCGACCGCAGTCGGCTATGGCCACGCGGAGACATTGTCGCACGCCATGCGGCGTTCACGGGGTCGAAGCCCTCGCGACATTCGACGCTCGCATCGACCGTTTGTCTGAGCGGGTGCCGATCGGACTTGGCGGTCGCGGGCCTCTGCCCCCTCGACCCGTCGCCGGCGAGTGACCGTCCACGGCTCAGGATCGCGTGACTTCGCCGCTGTTGCCGATCGGATTGGGGGACGCGAAGTGGCAGGCCGCCTGCTGGCCCGGCGCAACGGTTCGAAGAGGCGGCCGCTCGCGCCTGCAGACATCCTGGACGAGAGGGCAGCGCGTGTGAAAGCTGCAGCCGGGCGGCACCCTGCTGGGGCTCGGCACGTCGCCGCTCAGGATGATGCGCTTCGCCCGTGCATCGGGATCGGGCTGCGGTACGGCCGACAGCAGCGCCTGGGTATAGGGATGCTGCGGCGCCGCATAGATCTCACGCTTGGGGCCGATTTCCACCACGCGGCCGAGATACATGACCATCACCCGATCGGCGATGTGGCGCACGACGGCCAGGTCGTGCGCGATGAACAGGCAGGAGAACCGCTCGCGTTCCTGGAGGTCCTGCAGGAGGTTGATGATCTGAGCCTGGATCGACACGTCCAGCGCCGACACCGGTTCGTCGGCCACGATGAAGCGCGGGCCGGCCGCGATGGCGCGGGCGATGCCGACGCGCTGCCGCTGGCCTCCGGAAAACTGGCGGGGATAGCGGTCCATGTAGGCGGGGGACAACCCGACTCGCGTCAAGACATCCGCAACCTGCTGCCGAAGCGCGGATCCGCTCCCGGCGAGCCCGAAGGCCTGAAGCGGCTCCGCGACGATCTCGGCGATGGTCCGACGCGGGCTGAGCGAGCCATAGGGATCCTGGAACACCATCTGGGCATGACGGCGCATCTTGCGCATCTCGGCGACGGAAAGCGCGCCGAGGTCCCGCCCGTCGAACCAGACCTTGCCCTCCGAGGGCTCGATGAGCCGCAGGAGAAGACGTCCCAGCGTCGACTTCCCGCAGCCGGATTCGCCGACGACGGCAAGCGTCTCGCCGGCCGTGACCGTGAAGCTCACCCCGTCCACGGCCCGTACGCCGTTGGCGGCACGGCCCAACAGGGAGGCCCCCTTCCCGCCGAACACCTTGCCCTGTCCCTCGGCCCTCAACAAGGGAGCTGACTCGGAAGGCGCTGAGGGCATCGGC
>CAZJCW010000225.1:0-7331 GCA_964544365.1 uncultured Alsobacter sp. | reverse complement strand
TCTCACGGCGCAGTCCGACAGCCATCGAGTCTCGCCGCGAGGGTCGGCGCAATTGGCCTGGACGTGAACACAGGCGACCACATCGACATCATGCCAGTCAGTACGATAGCGAGCGGGATCATAGGTCGACTTGATCGGCCCATGGTCGCCGAAAGGCCGAGGCGGCGCGTCAGGCGCAAGCCATGGGTAGGGCAGGATTTCGCGGTTCCAGAGGTGGAAATGCGAGTCCACCACCGGGAACGAACCGCCCGGGCGCTCCCGTGCCGGCCCACTATGGTCGCTCCCGCCGCTCATCCCCTCGCGCGTCCCGTTTTCCCGACCCGTTCGCAGGCTGCTGCACCGTTCAGAAGCCACGGGCGCATTGATGACATGCGTATGTCAATCTACTTCACGAGAGGTGTCAACACGGTTTCGGATGCACGATCGCGATCGGTGAAGTCGACCATTCTCAGATCCAATGATGTAAATTCGACATCGATTGCACCCGAATGACCGGGGCTCACGCTTGACACACGAACATCATTTTTGGACTCTCGACGAACATGCGCAATTTCGCGATTGTGCAGGCAAGGCAGATCGAGACCGCGGATGAGACGCCCGGCGACCCTGAAGGATGTGTCACAAGCCGCTGGGCTATCGCTCATCACGGTGTCACGGGCTCTTCGCCGGCCCGAATCGGTCAAGGCAGAAACACGCGACCGGATCCAGAAGACGATCGAACAGATCGGCTATGTGCCGAACCTGACCGCGCGCTCGCTTGTCTCCCGGCGCAGCAACACGGTCGGAGCGATCGTCCCGATCCTGAGGTCGACGCTGTTCTCCAGCGCAGTGCAGAGCCTGGCGAAAGTTCTTCAGTCGAGCGGCATCCAGCTTCTTGTAGGAGCGAGCGAGCGCTCCAGCAGCATTGAGTCGGAACTGATGAATGCCTTCGTCGGCCGGCAGGCGGACGCGCTGGTGCTGACGGGTTTCACGCATGCCGCGCCGACCCGCGAGCGCCTGCGTCGGTATCGCGGACCCGTGGTCGAGACATTCAATCTTCGACCGGATCCGATCGACCTCGTCGTGGGCTACGACAATGTCGAAGCCGCCCGGACCCTGACGCTGCAACTGCTCGCTCGGGGCTATCGCCGAATCGCGCTGGTGGGCGGCGACTTCACGAACAATGATCAGGCCTTCGACCGGCAGCGGGGGTTTTTCATGGCCATGAAGGACGCCGGGGTCGCGGTCCCGCCTGAGTTCGTCATCAGCATCCCTCAGCCCACCACGATGGAGAGTGGACGCGATGCGATTCGCCGGCTGATCGCGCTTTCGCCGCGCCCCGACCTCGTCTGCTTCCACTCCGAGATCCCCGCCGTGGGAGGGCTGCTTGAGTGTCTGCGCCTGGGATTGTCGATCCCTGGCGACATCGCGCTAGCGGGCTACGGGGATCTCGAGATTTCGCCCAACCTGCCTGTGCCGTTGACCACCGTGCACGTCCGCAGCGACGCAATAGGCCGCATCACCGGCGAACTGATCGTGCGCCGTTTGCGCGGGGAGAAGATCGACGAGCCCGTGGTGGACGTCGGTTTCGAGACTGTCATGCGAGCGAGCGCCTGAGATGGCTGAGCGTCGCCATGCTGAAGCGCCGTCGCGGGAGCCATCATGAGCGCAGGTGCAAGGACGTTGCCGCGGATCACGCGCCTCGAGACGGTGATGCTGCGGCTTCCCTTGGAGCGCCCCATCGTGGGGCCCTTCGGACGTCTCGACGCGCGACCCAACCTGCTCGTCCGGGTCGAGACTGACACAGGCGGAGGGGGTCTTGGCGAAATCTGGGCCAACTTCCCGCCCTGGGGGTGCCAGGAGCGCATCGAGATTGTCCGGAACGTGCTGGCGCCCTTGCTGGTCGGCGAGAGCCTCGATGATCCCAGGCGGCTCTACGCCCTGATGCACCGCAGATTGCGTCTCCTCGCCAACCAGTGGGGCGCACCGGGACCCGTCCATCAAGCCGTAGCCGGGGTCGACATCGCGCTCTGGGATGCCCATGCGCGGCGGCTGGGGCGGCCTCTGGCACAACTCCTCCGGGACGACGGCACTTCGCCGGATCGTGTCGCGGTCTACGCCAGCGGAATTGCCCCGCCCCATGTGGCGTCGACCATAGAGACGGCCCGCCGCAATGGCCATTGCCGCTACAAGGTGCGCCTGGCCTTCGGCGCGGAAGCGGACAAGAAGACGCTTGCGACGGCGCGGGAACTGGCAGGAGAAGAGCCGGTCATGGCCGACGCGAACCAGACGATGACGGCAGAAACGCTGCGCGACATGCTGCCCGCCATCCAGGCGGCACGGCTGGAATTTCTCGAGGAACCTTTCCCGGTCGACGAT
The DNA here is from genome assembly GCA_964544365.1 of uncultured Alsobacter sp. Classification (GTDB taxonomy): domain Bacteria; phylum Pseudomonadota; class Alphaproteobacteria; order Rhizobiales; family Beijerinckiaceae; genus Alsobacter. The sequence continues at coordinate 4,973 of CAZJCW010000225.1, read as the reverse complement.
ACGCAGGCATACCGCACATGGCCGCGCGACATCGGGGTACCGCTCGCGTTCGGCGAGAATGCGCAGGGCCTGCAGCAACTCGACGAGGTCATTGCCCTCGGCGCCGATACGGTGCAACCGGACATCACAAAGACCGGCGGCTTCACCGAGGGGCTCGAGATCGGCAGACGCGCTGTCGCGGCAGGGCGGAAGCTCTGTTTCCACATGTTCGGCGGCGCCGTCGGCCTGTACGCGAGCGCCCACCTGACCGCCGCTATCCCCGGCGCGCACTGGCTGGAGATGGACGCCAACCCCAATCCGCTCCTCGACAGCGTCCTCGACGTCACCCCCGTCGTGGAGAAGGGCTTCCTGATGCTTCCACCCGGGCCGGGGCTTGGCATAGCGATCGCGCCTGGCGTCATCGACAGATGGGGCGTCTGACCATGAGCGATCCGACACACACGCCGGACAGCCGTGTCGCCAGCCGGTTCTCGATGAAGGGTCGGCGCGCGCTCGTCACGGGCGGCAGCCTGAGCATCGGCCGGGCGATCTCGATCGCCTTCGCCGAAGCGGGCGCGGACGTGGCCATCCATTACGCCCGCACCGCAGACGACGCCTTCGAGCGGCCCGACGCGGCGGCGGAGACCGCCGCCGCCGTTGCCGCCCTCGGCCGGCGCACCGCGCTCGTGGAAGCGGACTTCGAGACCCGGGGAGAGGCCACGCGGGCGGTTCAAGAGGCGTCAGCCGCGCTGGGCGGGATCGACGTCCTCGTGGTGTGCGCTTCGATCCAGTACCGCACGGCCTTCGAGGCGATCACGGCCGAGCAGATGGAGAGGCAGTGGCGGATCAATTTCGCGGCCACGGTCGAACTCATGCAGGCCGCGATGCCGGCCATGCGCGAGCGCGGCTGGGGCCGCGTTCTGACCATCGGCAGCATCAACGAAACCCGGCCAGAGATCGAACTCGCCGTCTATGCAGCCCTCAAGAGCGCGCAGCACAACCTCGCGATCAACCTGGCAAGGCAGAATGCCGCCCACGGCGTCACCGTGAACAACCTCTCGCCCGGCCTGATCGCGACCGAACGCAACCGCTGGAGGCGGCAGGATCTGGATTCATGGGCCGAGATCCAGCGCCGTGCGAACCCCATGGGGCGAGCCGGGACGCCCGACGAGATCGCCGGCGGCGCTCTGCTCCTGTGCTCGGAGGCGGGCCGCTTCATCACGGGCGCCGACCTGCAGATCGACGGGGGTCACCACCTGTGAGTGTCGGCGCTCCGGAGACGTTTCTCGGCTTTCCCCGGCCGGACGGGCGCCCCGGCGTGCGCAACCGATTGCTCGTCCTGTCGGTGGTGGGGCTTACGACCCCATCCGCGCGACGTATCCAGGGAGCGCTGCCCGGCAGCGTTCTGGTGACCGCGGCGAACGGGCGAGGACAGCTCGGCGAGGACAAGCTGGCCTATCGCCGCCAGCTGATCGGTCTGGCCTGCCATCCGAACAATGGGGCGGTTCTCCTCATCGGGGCCGACCGCGTCAGCGCAGACGCCGTCGCGGACGCCCTGGCGGCCATCGGCAAGCCGTGTGAAGTCGTGACGCTCGACGACGTGCACGAGGACGCCCTCGCCCTCACGGACAGGGGCCTCCGGGCCGGGGCAAGGCTTTCGCACGCCATCGGGCGCGAGCGCCGCATCCCGCTCCCTTTGTCCGACCTGTTCGTCGGCATCGAGTGCGGTCACTCCGACGCCACGTCGGGCCTCGTTGCGAACCCGCTTGCCGGGGCCGCATCGGATCTGCTCGTCGATCTCGGCGCATCGACGGTGGTGGGAGAGACGCTGGAATGGCTGGGCGCCGAACACGTGCTGGCCCGGCGCGCCGTTTCGCCTTCGGTGGCCGAGGCCATCGTGGCCGCCGTCAATCGGCGCGAGCAGGCGGCGGCGGCGACCGGCATGGACCTGACCGGCAATAATCCCGGTCCGGAAAACATCCGCGGCGGGCTGAGTTCCATCGAAGAGAAGTCGCTGGGCGCCATCGCAAAGGCGGGAACCCGTCCGATCCAGTCGCTGCTTGCGCTGGGAGAAGCGCCGAAGAAACCGGGCCTTCACGTGATGGACGCTCCCGGCTTCTCCCCCGAGTCGCTCACCGGCTTCGCGGCAGCCGGCGCACAGCTGATGCTGTTCACGACGGGCCCCGGCAACAGCTTCTGCAATCGCCTTGCGCCGACGATCAAGATCAGCGCCCATCCCGATACCGCAAGAAGAATGCCCGAACAGATCGACTTCGATGCGTCGGCGGTGCTCTCGGGTCGCGAGACCCTGCAAGACGCCGCCAGTCGCCTCCTTCATCTGGTTGCCGAGGTGGCGTCCGGCTCGCCGACGTGGGGAGAGATCCTCGACGAGGGCGACGAGGTTCCCGTTCGCCTCGGCGCATCGTTCTAGAGGCCCGCCATGGCACGAGACGCGTCGACGGAGAACGACTGGAGCGCCGTCGTCATCCATCCCGCCGACACCGTCGCAGTGGCCCTTGCAGCGCTCGCTCCCGGACCGACGCGGGTTCGGCGGGGGGACGACGTGTTCGTCGCAACGGTGATTGAGCCAATTCCCATGGGGCACAAGTTCGCGCTTGCCGACATCGTGGCGGGCGCACCCATCGTGAAATACGGCGAGGTCATCGGAGGTGCGACGGAGTCGATCCCCACCGGCTCACATGTTCATGTCCACAATCTGCGCAGCCGACGCGCCAGCGGCAAGACGGTGCCCTCCGGCGGGTGAAGCGTGGCCCGGACGCGCGTGGCTCTGTCACGGAAGAGGCAGGCATCTCTCGCGAACCCATGAAGATGCCGGTATTCGCCGGCGACGCTATCGGCGCGCTCCGGTGACGTCTCCGATCGCGTCGAGCTTGGCATCGGCCAGATAGCCATAGCGGTTGACCCACAGCCGCCCCCCGGAAGCCTCGAAAGCCAAGCGCACCCGGTCCGTGACGTCCGCCACAGGACCGTAGCCGTGGGCGAAGGCGTGGATCGGCACACTGCCGGCCTCCCTTTGCGCCATGCGGATCTTGTCGGCCTGCGCCGCAACGCCGGCAGGGTGAGGCTCGTCCGGCTCGGGATAGTGCACGGCCGTGCGGGGGCCGAGGCGCTGGCCCGCGTCGAGCATCCCGAGCAGTCCCGCGACGTCGTCCGCGAGACCGTCATCGCCCGCCAGGCTCGGCGCGCGAGCCACGAGAGCATCGGCATAGCTGCGAACGATCATCGGCCAATGCATCGTGTAGAGCTTGACCCCGATCGCCGAAACGCCCGATGCCGCGACAGACGCATAGTCGAAGCCCGAAAGCAGGGTCCATGGTGGGGGGAATGCCTGTGGCATCACGCGCACCCGACCGCCGGACGCCTCCCGGGCGGTCGCCGCGCAGGCTGCAACGAAGCGGGTGACGATAGCCTTCTTGGCTTGAAGCCACGGGAGAAGACCTGGCCGCGCCAGCAACAGGCGACCGAGGGCATACGGGCCCGCAGAAAAGGCCCGGCCCACGTCGCCCGCGGCAAGGCCGGCGAGGTCTTCATAGAGGCCGCCTGCATCGCGGCGGATGTGCTCGGCATCGAATCCGAGGTCCTCCATCAGGCGCATGGCATGGGGAGAGAAGTCGAAGAACAGCGCATCCAGGGAGTATGGCGGGTACTCGGGCCAGTCGATCCGCAGGACGTCGATGTCGGGATAGGCTTCGATCACGTCGCGGATGAGGGCCTGCGTGTAGGCGAGGATGTGCGGGCTCGCGAGGGACCCGTTGTTGTCGACCCGAACTCCGGGCGAGGAGAAGTCAGGAAGAGTGGGCCGATCCTCCTCGACCGGACCGCCGAACTGGACACGGTAGCCCGGCGGGATCGCGGCCTGGACCTGAAGGTGAACCTCGAGGCCTCGCGCCTTCGCGGAGCGAATCGCCTTCGCGACGACGCCCCCTTCCTTCAGGGTCAGGTCGTCGGGCTCCGCCGGCTGGTAACGCAACCCGTCATAGAGATCCCGGCGCGGCTCGAAGCTCGGCGCCGTACGCACCCACAGTTCCCGTCGGCCCCAGAGCGAGCGGTCGAGCAGCCGGACCGAGCCGGCGCCTGCGTCGATGGGCGGCTCCCTGCTGCCCTCTCCATTCGGCACGGGCCGCATCACGTATGGAGACGTCGCAATCGCGGTTATGCCAGCGCGCCGGGTGAGGTTGTCGAGCACCGCCTCGACGCCTTCGACCTGAAAGAACTCCGGCAGTACGGTGACGCCCACGCTGCGTCGCGTCACGCTCGCCCCCTCGATCGGAAAAAGAGATTTTCGAATCCCGAGGGCCTGACTGTACGCAGGACTACGGCAAAGTCAGCAACCTTGTGGGCAAACTGCCCATAACGCCCGCTTATGAAGCCGCGGCGCGATGGCCTCGCGCAGCCGCTCAGTCGTGATGCACGACGACGGTGTTGGCGACGCGGGGACCGATCCGGGTGAGGTGGTCGCGCACGGTCAGGTCGATGGTGTCGCGACAGGCGGAGGCCAGGCCGCGCGGCAGGTCGCCGAACCGCCCGCTCTTCGAGGCGACCGCGATGGTGCGCGTCGGCACGTTGCCGCGCAGCGGGAAGACGTCGAACTCATGGCCATGGATGTCGGCGTGAACGAGAACGAACGGCGTGACCAGCGCCCAGGCCTGCCCGTGACGCACGGCATCGAGCACCATCGTGGTCTGGTCGAAGTCGAAGGCGCGCGGGACGACGATGGCCTCGCGCGCAAGATACTGCTCGACCATGCGGCCGATGCGCCGGCGCGTCAGGAGGCGGGCCTGCGGCAGGGTGGCCGCAAGCGCGTCCAGGTCGATCTCGTCGTAAGGGACATGGTCCTTCGGCAAGGCGAGAATGAGCGGCTCCGTCGCAAGGCGATGAACCTCGAGACCCTCCCATTCCTCGGAATCGGGCGTCACGACGACATCGAGGCTCTCGTCCAGCAGGGAATCGCGGTAGCGGAAGTTCAGCGAGGA
>CAZJCW010000224.1:0-7333 GCA_964544365.1 uncultured Alsobacter sp. | reverse complement strand
AGGAGGCGCAGCGCCTCGGGATCCCGGTCGCCGCCATCGTCGACTCCAACTGCGACCCGGACGGCATCACCTTCCCGGTTCCCGCCAATGACGACGCCGGCCGTGCGATCGCTCTGTACTGCGACCTCGTGTCCCGTGCCGCCATCGACGGCATCTCGCGCGGCCAGGGCTCGCTGGGCGTCGACGTCGGGGCCTCCGCCGCCCCGATGCCGGAAGAGATCCCGGCCGAGGTGGTCGTGGGCTCGCCGACCGGCGAGACCTTCGAGTTCCTCACCGCGCCGCGCGGCGCGCCGGACGATCTCGGCAAGCTGTCCTCGATGAGCCCGCAGCTGGAGAAGAAGCTGGCCGACGCCGGCATCTTCCACTACTGGCAGCTCGCCGCGGCCACTCCGGCCGACGTCGCGAAGATCGACGCCGCCGGCAAGCTCGGCGGTCGCATCGAGCGCGAAGGCTGGGTCGACCAGGCCCGTGCCCTGATCGAGAACGCCTGACCTTTCCTTCCGGGCGGCGACCGGCCGCCCACCGTTTTTCCGTATCGACAGCGGCGGCGGCTCACCCCGCCGCCCTTTCGCATCCGAAGAGGACCAACCCATGGCCACGATCACCGCTGCTCTGGTGAAGGACCTGCGCGAAAAAACCGGCGCGGGCATGATGGACTGCAAGGCCGCGCTCGAAGCCAATGACGGCAATGTCGAGGCGGCCATCGACTGGCTGCGCACCAAGGGCCTTGCCAAGGCCGCCAAGAAGTCCGGCCGTGTCGCCGCCGAGGGCCTCGTCGCCGTGGCGGTCAAGGGCAACCGCGGCGTCGTCGTCGAGGTGAACTCCGAGACCGACTTCGTCGCGCGCAACGAGGAGTTCCAGGCGCTTGCCCGAACCATCGCCGACGTCGCGCTCGAGAAGAAGGCCGATGTCGAGGCGCTCCTGGGCACGCACTATCCGGGCGGCGGCACCGTGCAGGAGGCGATCAGCAACGCCATCGCCACCATCGGCGAGAACATGACCCTGCGCCGGGCGGCCGAACTCCACGTCGTCCACGGCGTGGTCGGCCACTACATCCACAACTCCGTGGCGCCGGGCCTCGGCAAGATCGGCGTGATCGTCGCCCTCGAATCGACCGGCAGCGCCGACGAACTCGCGTCGCTCGGACGCCAGGTCGCCATGCACGTCGCCGCCGCCAGCCCGCTGGCGCTGGACGGGTCGGGCCTCGACCAGGCGGTCGTCGCCCGCGAGAAGGCCGTGCTCGCCGAGAAGAACGCCGGAAAGCCCGCCCACGTTCTCGAGAAGATCATCGAGAGCGGCCTGAAGAGCTACTACAAGGAGGTCTGCCTCCTCGACCAGGTGTTCGTCCACGACGGCGCCAAGAGCGTCGCGCAGGCGGTCAAGGAAGCCGAGGGCCGCGTCGGCGCGCCGATCGCCGTGAAGGGCTTCTTCCGCTACGCGCTGGGCGAGGGCATCGAGAAGCAGGAAAGCGACTTCGCGGCCGAAGTCGCTGCGGCTGCGGGCCAGGGCTGAGCGACGCAAGACTGCTCCGGCAGACGCGACGTCTCCATCACGACTTGACGACGACGACGGCGGCCTTCGGGCCGCCGTCTTCATGTCGGGAACGGGCTTCCGGCAGTCTTTCTGCGGTCTTTTCCGGTACCACCCCAACCGGGGCGGGCGCCCCGTGCGCGATCCTGTGCGGAAGTCGTCTTCCGCAAAGCCCCGAACACGGCTAAGGGCATGGCATCGAACGGGGAGGATGCGATGGCGGGACCACAGCGGATTCTGGTGAAGCTGTCAGGCGAGGCCCTGATCGCCCCCGACGGCTACTGGCTCAACCCGCAGACCCTGTCCGGCCTCGCCGCCGACCTTGCCGGAGCGGTATCGCAAGGCTTTGAAATCGCAGTGGTCATTGGTGGCGGCAACGTCATTCGCGGGGCCAAGGTCGGCGCCGCCGGCTGGATCGACCGGGCCACCGCGGATGCCATGGGCATGCTGGCGACCGTGATGAACTCGATCGCCCTCGAAAGCGCGCTCGAAGCGGCCGGGGCCCCGGCGCGCACCCTGTCGGCGGTCGCGATGCCCTCGATCTGCGAAACCTACGCCCGCCAGCCCGCCCTCCACCACATGCGCAAGGGCCGCGTCGTGGTGCTCGGCGGCGGCACCGGCAATCCCTTCTTCACCACGGACACCGCGGCGGTCCTGCGCGCCATCGAGTTGCAGTGCGACGCCGTGCTCAAGGCCACCCAGGTCGACGGCGTCTACACCGCCGACCCGAAGAAGGACCCCACCGCCACCCGCTACGACACCCTGACCCACGACGAGGCCATTGCCCGCGACCTCAAGGTGATGGACACCGCCGCCTTCGCCCTGGCGCGTGAGAACAGGTTGCAGATCATCGTCGGCTCGGCACACGGCGAGGGGGCGATCACCGCCATCCTGACGGGCCGCGCAAACGCCACGCGCGTGCTGCCATGACCATGCTAACGGCGGCATTCCTCTTGAACGGACCCGCCCGGGAGCGTAAGCCCATCTTCTCGACAGTCTTCAGCTTCCGGATGTGACGATGACCGCCCAGTTCGATCTCGCCGACATCAAGCGCCGCATGCAGGGCGCGGTCCAGGCCTTCGGCAAGGATCTCGCGAGCCTTCGCACCGGCCGCGCTTCGGCCAATCTCCTCGACCCCATCGTGGTCGATGCCTATGGCGCGATGATGCCGCTCAACCAGGTGGCCACGGTGAACGTGCCCGAGCCCCGCATGATCACCGTGCAGGTGTGGGACCGTTCGATGGTCCAGGCGGTCGAGAAGGCGATCCGTGATTCCAACCTCGGCTTCAACCCGGCCACGGAAGGGCAGGTGATGCGCATCCGCATCCCCGAGCTCAACGAACAGCGCCGCAAGGAGCTCGTGAAGGTCGCCCACAAATACGCCGAGGAAGCGCGGGTCGCCGCCCGGCACGTGCGCCGCGACGGGCTCGATCTCCTCAAGAAGCTCGAGAAGGACGGCCACGTGGGCAAGGACGACCTCGACCGGTTCTCCGAACAGGTCCAGAAGGCAACCGACCAGACGATCGCCGACATCGACGCGGCGCTCGCCGCGAAGGAAAAGGAAATCATGCACGTCTGATCGCCGCGGAGGGAGTGGACCATGTCGCCCGCCGGCGAGCAGGACAGGACCTTGCCCCGTGAAACGGCGGGCTCGGTTCCCGTTCACGTCGCCATCATCATGGATGGCAACGGTCGCTGGGCCGCCGCGCGGGGATTGCCGCGGCTCGAGGGACACCGGCGCGGCGTGGAAGCCTTGCGTCGCGCGATCCGGGCGTCCATCGAGCTCGGCATCCGCTACCTCACCGTCTTCAGCTTCTCGTCGGAGAATTGGAAGCGGCCGCCCGAGGAGGTCTCGGATCTCATGGGCCTGCTGAAGCGCTTCATCCGCAACGATCTGGCCAACCTGCACTCCAACGGCGTCCGGGTCCGGGTGCTGGGATCGCGCGAGCGGTTGTCTGAAGACATCTCCAGCCTGCTTGCCGAGGCCGAGAACCTGACTCGCGACAACACGGGCCTGACGCTTGTCGTCGCGTTCAACTACGGATCGCGGCAGGAGATCGCCACCGCCGCCGCCTCCATCGCCGCCGACGTGGCCGCGGGCCGGCTGTCGCCCGCCGATGTCGACGAGGCGCTCCTGTCGACGCGGATGGGTACGCGGGACATCCCCGACCCCGACCTCGTGATCCGGACGTCGGGCGAGAAGCGCCTGTCGAACTTCCTGCTCTGGCAGGCCGCCTACGCGGAGTACGTTTTCACGCCGACGCTGTGGCCGGACTTCGACCGCAGCACCCTGGAGGCGGCCATCGAGGAGTATCGCTGCCGCGACCGTCGCTATGGCGGCCTGTCGTCGCGCGCCGGGGCCGCTTCTTGAGCGCCGATACGCCGCAGCCCGTCGCGCGGCCCGGTTCCGAGCTCGCCCTGCGCGTCGCCTCGGGCCTCGTTCTGGCCGGCTTGGCGCTCGGCACCGCATGGCTGGGCGGATGGCCGTTCGGACTTGTCTGGACGGTGGCCTCGATCCTCCTGCTGCGGGAATGGCTGGTGCTGGTCGGCCTCGAATCGACCCGCCTGTCTCTCGCCTGGCTGGCCGGATCGGTGGGTCTCGCCGCTGCGGGCCTGCTGGCGGAGGCCGGCCCCGCCACCGCGCCCGCGGCATGGATGGTCGTCCTCGCGGCGGCGGCTCTCGTTGCCGCCTTGGCCCCGTCGGCTGCCCGGGCATGGGCCGGGGCGGGCGTCGTCGTGGCGGCGGTGGTCGTGGTCGTTCCCGTCGATCTGCGCGGCCATCCGGCGCACAGCCTCGTGGCCGTGCTCTGGCTCTTCGCCGTGGTCTGGCTGACCGATATCGGCGCCTATTTCGCCGGCCGCGCCATCGGCGGCCCCAAGCTGTGGCCGCGGGTCAGCCCCAAGAAGACCTGGTCCGGGTCCATCGGCGGCCTCATCGTCGGCACGGGCGCGGCGGTCGCCGTCGTCCTCGTTGCCCGCCGGGTTTTCGGCATCGGCTGGTTCGACGGCGCTGGCCTCGTGGCGCTCACGGTCTTCGCGTCGATCGTCTCCATGGCCGGCGACCTCGCCGAGTCGGCCATGAAGCGCCTTTTCCATGTCAAGGATTCCAGCCACCTCATCCCCGGCCACGGGGGAGTGATGGACCGGTTGGACAGCTTCTGGGCGGTCTGCCTCGTGCTGGCCGTCATCCTGTACGCGACCGGGGGGCCAGGCTGACATGACGGCTGTCGTGACCCTTCTCGGTGCCACGGGCTCGATCGGCCGGTCCGCCGCTGATGTCCTGGCGGGCCATCCCGACCGGTTCCGGATCGAGGCCGTCGTCGGCGGGCGCGATTTCGTGGGCCTTGCGGCGACGGCGAAGGCCCTGGGCGCCCGCTTCGCGGCCGTTGCCGATCCGGCAGCTCATGCCGGATTGCGCGACGCGCTGGCGGGAACCGGTATCGCCAGCGGCTCGGGCGTGTCCGCCGTCATGGAGGCGGTTGCCCGCCCCGCCGACATCGTCGTTGCCGGGATCGCCGGGACGGCCGGGGTCAGGCCGACCCATGCGGCGGCGCAACTCGGCCGCATCGTGGCGCTGGCCAACAAGGAATGCCTCGTCTGTGCCGGCCATGCGTTCATGCGCGACGCCGCGGCGGCCGGGGCGACGGTGCTTCCGGTCGACAGCGAGCACAATGCCATCCTGCAGGCGCTCGGCCGCCATGAGGCAGCCGATGTCGAGCGGATGATCCTCACCGCGTCCGGCGGGCCCTTCCGGACTTGGAGCCGCGACAGGATTGCCGCCGCCACCCGTCAGGAGGCGCTGGCCCATCCGAACTGGAGCATGGGCTCCAAGGTGACGATCGACTCCGCCACCCTCATGAACAAGGGCCTGGAACTGATCGAGGCGCATCACCTCTTCGGCGTGGCGCCCGAGGTGCTCGGCGTGGTCGTGCACGCGCAATCCATCGTCCACGGGCTCGTGTCCTTCCGCGATGGCTCGGTCGTCGCAGGCATGGCCAGTCCGGACATGCGCGTTCCGCTCGCCCACTGCCTGGGTTTTCCCGACCGGATCGCCACCCCGGTGAAGCGGCTCGACCTGGCGGCCATCGGGAGGCTGGATTTCGAGGCCCCGGACCTGGAGCGTTTCCCCGCGCTGCGCCTCGCCCAGGATGCCCTGGCTGCCGGAGGGGGGGCGCCGACCGTTCTCAACGCGGCCAACGAGATCGCCGTGGAGGCCTTTCTCCAAGGGCAGATCGGGTTGTTCGGAATACCGGGTCTCGTCGAGCGGGTCATCGACCGGATGTACGGGCGCAACGATCCTTCGCCGCCCGCCAGCATCGAGGAGGCGCTGTCGCTCGACGCCGAGGCGCGAGCCCTGGCGCACGAGGATCTGCGGACCGCCGTGAATTCGCTCCATTAACTCACTATTCACCGTGTCCTGTCGACTTGTCTGGATCCCGCTATCATGGTTCCGACATTGACTGATCAAGCCGGCGTCCTCGGATGCCGCCCAAGGAGCTGAGATGGACATCTTTGCCGCTGTCGGGGGCCTGGCCAACATCGCGGGTGGCTATCTTCTGCCCTTCCTGTTCGTTCTCGTCATCGTCATCTTCGTCCACGAACTCGGCCACTTCCTTGTCGGGCGCTGGTGCGGGATCAAGGTGACGACCTTCTCCATCGGCTTCGGCCCGGAAATCGTCGGCTTCACCGACCGGCAGGGGACGCGCTGGCGTCTCGCGGCGATCCCCCTCGGGGGCTACGTCAAGTTCTTCGGCGACAGCAATGGCGCCAGCATGCCGGACAGCAACGGCATGGAGACGATGTCCGAGGCGGACAAGGCCGTGAGCTTCCATCACCAGGTCGTCTGGAAGCGCGCCCTCACCGTGGTGGCCGGACCGGCTGCGAACTTCCTGCTGGCCATCGTGGTCTTCGCCGTCATCGGCTTCAGCTTCGGCCGGCAGGTCATCGTGCCGCGTGTCGAGGCCGTGGTGGCGGGCGGCGCGGCCGAAAAGGCCGGCTTCAAGGCGGGCGACCTCATCGTGTCGATCAACGGGAAGGCGATCGACAGCTTCGCGGACATGCAGCGCGTCGTGTCGACGTCCCCGGGGCAGACCCTCCAGGTCGTCGTCGAGCGGGCCGGTCGCGAGGTGGACGTCACCGTCGTGCCCGAGCTGAAGGTCATCCCGACGCCGTTCGGCAAGCAGCGGCTCGGAATGCTGGGCGTGCAGGGGTCGCGTGACCCCGGCGACATGAAGACGCTTCCGGTCGGCCCGGGCGAGGCGGTTCGCTTTGCCTTCCAGGAGACGTGGTTCATCGTCGAGCGCACGGGCGCCTATGTCGGCGGGCTGTTTGCCGGGACGGAAAGCACCGACCAGTTGTCCGGACCAATCCGCATCGCCCAGGTATCGGGCCACGTCGCCAACGCCGGGTTCGTCGCGCTGCTCAACCTGGTCGCGATCCTGTCAGTTTCTATCGGATTGATTAACCTTGTTCCCGTTCCGCTGCTGGACGGTGGACACCTGGCTTTCTACGCCGTCGAAGCCATCCGGGGGAAACCATTAAGCGAGAGAACTCAAGAGTTTGGCTTCAAAATCGGACTCGCTTTGGTCGTCATGTTGATGCTGTTTACGACGTTCAATGACGTTCTCCACCTCGTCTCACTTTAACCATGTGCTAAGTGTCCTCATGGCCACGCTGAGTCCGGATTCGCTGCAGGCCGGCGGATTTGACGTTTGCAGGCCTGCCGAAAATTTGTAGAACCTCCCGGACCATCCGGGATTCCGGCCGCGGCTTCCGCGCCCGTCCGGAACGTGAATAAAGGGCG
>CAZJCW010000223.1:0-7385 GCA_964544365.1 uncultured Alsobacter sp. | reverse complement strand
GGACGTCATGTACGAGAAGACCCCGTACTGGCTGCCCGTGAGCCTCGAGATCGGCGACAAGCTGCTGATCGAAGGCACCGGCGCCTACACGACGACCTATTCGGCGGTGGCCTTCAACGGCTTTCCGCCGCTGCGGTCCTACGTGATCTGACGGCCCTCGGCCGTCCACAGGCTCCAGGCTCCCCCGAGCGCAAGGCCCGGCGCGAACGTTCCCGCGCCCCTGCTTCGGACCCGGCTCGACCGGGTCCGGCTTCCACGAAACCCTCTGGATTTCGAACCGACCGCGCGGTCGCGCGGCGGGGAAGGAGCACGGCCATGTCCATTGTCCTCATGCCCGGAACGATGCGGACCACGATCACGGTTCGCGACGAGGTTGCCGCCGACGTCGCGCGCCGCGACGCGCTGCTCGATGCCGCCTTCGGCCCGGCCCGTTTCCTGAAGACCTGCGAACGCCTTCGCGAAGGTCGCCTGCCGGCGTTCGCCCTCGTCGCGGTCGATGCGGACGGCCGGGTCGTGGGCACCGTGCGCCTGTGGCACGTCGCGGCCGGTCCCGGCCGGAAGGCGCTGATGCTCGGTCCGCTTGCGGTCGACGTCTCGGCCCGCTCGCAGGGCGTCGGAGCGACGCTGATGCGCGCTGCCCTCAACCGCGCCGCCCTCGGCGGCCACGGAGCCGTGCTGCTGGTCGGCGATGCGCCCTATTACGAGCGCTTCGGCTTCACGGCCGCCCTGACTCAGGCGCTGTGGATGCCCGGGCCGGTTGAGCGAGAGCGCTTCCTCGGGCTCGAACTGCGCGAGGGCGCGCTGGCCGGCGCATGGGGCTTCGTCAGCCCTACCGGCGAGCTTCGGCCGACCGCTGACCTTGCGACGCTCGTTGCGGCGGCACAGGGCGGCTCGGCGCAGGCCCGTTCGGCCGCCTGAGCCGGCGAGCCGCTCGACCGCTACGCGCCGGCCGGGACCCATGCAGGGCCTGGCCGGCGATCTTTTCCGGAAGCGGCGGTGCCCGGTGCGCTCAGCGCACCAGGATGTTGCGGAACTGCCAGGGATCCGACGTGTCGATGTCCTCGGGGAAGAGCCCCGGCCGGTTGGCCAGCGGCGTCCAGTCCGTGTAGACGCCGACGACGGGGCCCAGATAGGGCATCTGGACTTCCAGGCAGCGGCGGTAGTCCATGTCGTCGGCCTCGACGATGCCGGCCTTCGGGTTCTCGAGTGCCCAGACCATTCCGGCCAGCACGGCCGAGGACACCTGCATTCCCGTCGCGTTCTGGTAGGGCGCGATCATGCGCGTCTCCTCGATGGAGAGTTGCGAGCCGTACCAGTATGCGTTCTTGCCGTGTCCGAAGAGGAGCACGCCGAGTTCGTCGATGCCGTCGACGATCTCGTTCTCGTCCAGGATCGTCCACTCCGGCTGGCGCACGCCTTCCTGACCGAACATCTCGTGCAGCGACAGCACGGCGTCGTTGCACGGATGGTACGCGTAATGGCAGGTCGGCCGGTAGACGGCCTTGCCTTCGGCGTCGCGGACGGTGAGGTAGTCGGCGATCGAGATCGACTCGTTGTGCGTCACGAGGAAGCCGTACTGGGCCTGGGCCGTGGGCGTCCACGAGCGGACACGCGTGTTGGCGCCCGGTTGCAGGAGGTAGATCGCCGCGCCGCAGCCGGTGGCGTGGGTGCGGGCGTTGTCCGGCATCCACGTCTCGTGCGTGCCCCAGCCGAGTTCGGCCGGCTGCAATCCCTCCGACACGAAGCCCTCGACCGACCACGTGTTGACGAAGACCTGCCGCGGCTTGGGATTCCTCGCCCGCTGCGTGTCGCGCTCGGCGATGTGGATCCCCTTCACGCCGAGTTCCTGCGCCAGCGCCGCCCAGCCGTCGCGGGTCATCGGCTCGTCGCCGGGAAGCCCGAGGTCGGCCTTGAGGTTCATCAGCGCCTGCTTCACGAACCACGACACCATGCCCGGATTGGCGCCGCAGCAGGACACGGCCGTCGTGCCGCCCGGGTTGCGGCGACGGGCCTCGAGGACCGTTTCGCGCAGGGCGTAGTTGGAGCGGGACTCCGGCCCCTTCGACTTGTCGAAATAGAAGCCGACCCACGGCTCGACCACGGTGTCGATGTAGAGTGCGCCGATCTCGCGGCAGTACTCCATGATGTCGAGCGACGACGTGTCCACCGAGAGATTGACGCAGAAGCCCTGGCCCGGACCGGCCGTGAGAAGCGGACCGAGCAGGTGCTTGAAGTTGTCGCGCGTGACCGGCTGGTGGATGAACGACACGCCGTGCTTTTCAAGAAGCGCGCGGTGGCTTTCGTCCGGGTCGATCACCGTGAACTTCGCCTTGTCGTAGGCAAAGTGACGCTCGATCAGGGGCAGCGTGCCGCGGCCGATCGATCCGAAGCCGATCATGACGATGGGGCCGTCGATGCGCGCGTGGACGGGGTGGCTCATGGGCGGGTCTCCGGTCGGTCGTGGCCCGCTGTCGCATGACAGGCGGCGATGCTTGATCTAGAGGGCGCCGGTAAGAAGCAACCGCCGCCCGTGGCGTCAACCCCTTCAGGCCTCGGCGATGAACGGGTTCGTCGCCCGCTCCTCGCCGATGGTGCTCGTCGGGCCGTGGCCGCAGATGAAGGCGACATCGTCTCCCAGCGGCAGGACCTTGTCCCTGATGCTGGCGATGAGCTGCGCGTGGCTGCCTCCGGGCAGGTCCGTGCGCCCGACCGAGCCTTGAAACAGCACGTCGCCCATCAGCGCGAAGCGGTTGGCGTCGTTGAACAGAACGACGCTGCCCGGCGAGTGGCCGGGGCAGTGCAGCACGGAGAAGGTGAGGTCGGACACGGCGACCGTGTCACCCTCCTCGAGCCAGCGATCGGGTGTCACCGCCCGGGCGCCGGTGATGCCGAAGGCGAGGCCCGACGTCGGAAGCGATGCCAGAAGCGAGGCATCGGCCTTGTGCGGACCCTCCACCGGCACCCCCAGCGCCTCCGCGAGCTCGGCCGCGCCGCCGGCATGGTCGATGTGGCCGTGCGTGATGAGGATCTTCTCGATGGTGATGCCGACCTGCTCGATCGCGGCCCTGATGCGGTCGACGTCGCCGCCGGGATCGACGACGGCGCCGATCTTGGTGGCGTCGGACCAGACCAGCGTGCAGTTCTGCTGGAACGGCGTGACGGGAACGATGGCGGCGCGGGCCGTGGCCATGGTGTCTGCTCCGGGACGGATGTCGTGCGGCACGCTTAGCGGACGGGAAGGGCGACGGAAAGTCCGGCCTTGTCACGAATCGGGCAACCGCCACACTGGCGCCTCCCGTCGCGCGCGAGAGGCCATGCTGCCGGAACTGCTGCTGAACGCCATCACCCCGGCCCCTCGCGAGTTGCGGCGCATGGGGCTCGTCACGGCGAGCATCGGCCTGTGGTCGCGCGGCCTGCGGCAGTCGCGGCAGTGGCAGCCGCACTATGCACGATGCCACGCGGTCGTCCGGCGTGCGCTGGAGGGCCTTCCCTCGCGCCGGACGGCCGTGGTTCTGGGGTCGGGATTGGCGAAGGACGTGCCGATGGCCGATCTTCTGGACGCGTTCGAGCGGGTCGTGCTGGTGGATGCGGTCCACCTGCCGACGGTGCGACTGCGCTATGCCTTCGACAAGCGCGTCGACTTCGTGACGCTCGACCTGTCCGGCATGGCGGGCTGGCTTGCCGGGACGACCGGCGGCCGCCTGGCGCCGCTCGGGGCGCTGGCGGCGGATCCGGCGGTCGATCTCGTGATCTCTGCGAATCTTCTGTCGCAGATCCCGATCGGCGTGGCGACGTTCCTCGACGACCACGAGGCGCGGGCGAAGGCCCTGCCGGGCGACCTGCTGGCGCGCAGCGTTCAGGGCCACCTGGACGATCTCGCCGGTTTCCGCTGCCGGGTCTGCCTCCTGACCGACACGATCATGATGGAGCGTGACCGGGACGGCGCCGTCACCGACACGCTGGACCTGATGCGCGGCGTCTCGCTGCCCGCCCCGGACGAGAGCTGGGACTGGACCGTGGCGCCGTTCGGCGAGATCGGTCGCCGGCACGAATACGTGCACCGCGTGCACGGCTATGCGCGGTGGATCGAGGGGAGCGGTGGCGGGCCTTGATAGGTCAGTATTTCTGTCCTATACTGAAGTACAAGACGAGTCCGGGCAACGGACCCTGATCGGCACCTGCGGCGTTGATCCTGGCGGAGGGAAGAGATGGGCAATCGTGAGACGGGCGCGCCCGGACCCGGCCTTCGGGACGTATCGCTGGACGACAAGTACGACCTGTCGAAGGACCGCATCTTCCTGACCGGGACCCAGGCCATCGCCCGGCTCCTGCTGATGCAGCACGAACGCGACCGGCTGGCCGGGTTCAACACGGCCGGGTTCGTGTCGGGCTATCGCGGCTCGCCGCTCGGCGGCCTCGACCAGCAGCTCGTGAAGGCACGCCGGCAGCTCGAGCCGCTCAACATCCTCTTCCAGCCCGGCATCAACGAGGAGCTCGCGGCGACAGCCTGCTGGGGCACTCAGCAGGCCGAGATGGGCGGCGAGGGCAAGTACGACGGCGTGTTTTCCGTCTGGTACGGCAAGGGCCCCGGCGTCGACCGCTCGGGCGACGTGTTCCGCCATGCCAACATGGCCGGCACCTCGCCGCACGGCGGCGTCCTGGCGCTGATGGGCGACGATCACACGGCCGAGAGCTCGACGACGGCCCACCAGTCGGAGTTCCACTTCGTCGACGTGATGATCCCGATCCTCAACCCCGCCGGGGTGCAGGAGATTCTCGACTACGGTCTCTACGGTTTCGCCATGAGCCGCTTCTGCGGCACGTGGGTGGCGCTGAAGTGCATGAAGGATACGGTCGAATCGACCGCGGTCGTCGATGCCGGGCTGGAGCGCGTGCGGATCGTGACGCCGGACTTCGCGATGCCGCCCGGCGGCCTGGGCATCCGTCCGCGCGACGGCATCCTCGACATGGAGGCACGGCTGCACGACTGGAAGCGCGACGCCATGCTCGCGTTCGTGCAGGCCAACGGGCTCAACCGCATCGTCACCTCCGGCGGCCCCAACGCGAAGATCGGCGTGATCACCGTCGGCAAGTCGTATCTCGACGTGCGCCAGGCGATGGACGACCTCGGCATCGACGAGGTGAAGGCCAACGATCTCGGCCTCCGGCTGTACAAGATCGGCTGCCCGTGGCCGCTCGACCCGGTCGGCCTCAAGGACTTCGTGCGCGGGCTCGATCTCGTCATCGTGGTGGAGGAGAAGCGCTCGCTCATCGAGGTGCAGGTCCGGGAGGAGCTCTACGGGGCGGCGAACCAGCCGCTGTGCATCGGCAAGAAGGACGAGCAGGGCCGCTGGCTCTTCCCGGTCAAGGGCGCGCTCGATCCCAATGACATCGCCATCGCCATCGGCGAACGCCTCCTCGCGGTGCGGCCGAACGAGGAACTGCAGACCCGCGTCGCCAGGCTGAAGCAGGCGCAGGCCATGCTGGCGCAGACCGTCGACGTGGCGACGCGCACGCCGTACTTCTGCTCCGGCTGCCCGCACAACTCCTCCACGAAGGTGCCCGAGGGCATGCGCGCCTATGCCGGCATCGGCTGCCACTACATGGTCCAGTGGATGGACCGTTCGACCGAGGGCTTCACCCAGATGGGCGGCGAGGGCGCCAACTGGGTCGGCGAGGCCCGCTTCTCGAAGCGCGGCCACGTGTTCCAGAACCTCGGCGACGGCACCTGGAACCACTCCGGCGTGCTGGCGCTCCGCTTCGCCCTCGCGAGCAACGTCAACGTCACTTACAAGCTGCTGTTCAACGACGCCGTGGCCATGACCGGCGGCCAGCACCACGAAGGCGGGCTCACGGTCGACCGGCTGGCGCGCCAGGTGGCGGCGGAGGGCGTGAAGCGCATCGCGCTCGTCTCCGACGAACCGGACAAGTACCCCTCGTCCACCGAGTGGCCCGCCGGCATGACGCGCCACCACCGCGACGACCTCGACTCCGTGCAGCGCGAGCTTGCCGAGATGCCAGGCGTGACCGCCATCATCTACGACCAGACCTGCGCGGCCGAAAAACGGCGCCGCCGCAAGCGGGGCGAGTTCCCGGACCCCGACAAGCGGGTCTTCATCAACACGCGCGTCTGCGAGGGATGCGGCGACTGCGGCGTGAAGTCGAACTGCGTCTCGGTGCAGCCGGTCGAGACCGAGTTCGGCCGCAAGCGTCAGATCGACCAGTCGAACTGCAACAAGGACTTTTCCTGCGTCAACGGCTTCTGCCCGTCCTTCGTGACGGTGGAAGGCGCCGCCATCCGCAAGGCCCGGCCGGCGAGCGGCGCCCACGCCCTTCCCGACCTGCCGGAGCCCGCCGTTCCGGCGCTGGAGGGCACCTACGCGATCATCGTGACGGGGGTCGGGGGCACCGGCGTCGTCACCATCGGCGCCATCCTTGGAATGGCGGCCCATCTCGAGGGCAAGGGCTGCGGCATGATCGACATGGCCGGCCTGGCGCAGAAGGGCGGCGCGGTCTACAGCCACGTGAAGCTCGCGCCGCGGCCCGAGGACGTGCATTCCATCCGCGTATCGGCCGGCGAGGCGAACCTCGTCCTTGGCTGCGACCTCGTCGTCACGGGCACGCGCAAGGTGCTCGCGGCGGTGCAGCCGGGCCAGACGACGATGGTCGTCAACACCGCCGAGGTGCTGCCCGGCGACTTCACGCGCAACCCGGACTTCTCGCTTCCCGCGGAGCGCATCCGGCGGGCGGTCAGCACGGCGACGGGACGCGAGAACGCCTTCTTCGTCGAGGCGACCCGCCTTGCCACCGCCCTGACGGGCAACGCCATCGCCGCGAACATGTTCATGCTGGGATACGCGTTCCAGCTCGGGCGGATCCCGCTGTCGTCGGCCGCCCTCCTGCGCGCGATCGAGCTGAACGGCGAGGCCGTGGCCATGAACACGGCCGCCTTCGCCTGGGGACGGCGCGCCGCCCTCGACCCGGCTGGCGTCGATGCGATGATCGGGGCCTCCTCGCCCGAGCCGACGGGCGACCGGCGGATCTCGACATCGCTCGACGACATCGTCGCCCGTCGCGTCGAGCTGCTCACGCAGTACCAGGATGCCGCCTACGCCCGCCGCTTCGCGGAGCGCATCGCCGCGATCCGCGCTGCCGAGACGGCGGTCGCGCCGCACTCGACCGCCCTGGCCGAGGCGGCGGCGCGCAGCCTCGCGAAGCTGATGGCCTACAAGGACGAGTACGAGGTCGCCCGGCTCTATACGGACGGCGAGTTCCTGAAGGGGCTTTCGGCCCAGTTCGAGGGCGATCTCAGGCTCACCTTCCACCTCGCCCCGCCGATCCTCGGCCGCAGGGACGAGCAGACCGGGCTCCCGAGGAAGACCACA
>CAZJCW010000222.1:0-7418 GCA_964544365.1 uncultured Alsobacter sp. | reverse complement strand
TGCGACGCCTCCGCGAGGTCATGGCGGAGCCGGTCAGCGCACAGGCACGCCTCGACAAGATCGTCGTCCTCATCGCCAACAACATGGTGGCCGAGGTCTGCTCGTTCTATGTGCTGCGGGCCGACAGCACCCTGGAGCTCTACGCCACCGAGGGCCTGAACCGGGATGCGGTCCACCTGACGACGATGCGGGCGGGAGAAGGCCTCGTCGGCCTCATCGCGCAGCAGGCCCAGCCGCTCAACCTGCCCAACGCCCAGTCGCACCCGGCCTTCTCCTACAAGCCGGAGACGGGCGAGGAGATCTACCAGTCCTTCCTGGGCGTGCCGGTGCTGCGCGGCGGCAACACGCTCGGCGTTCTCGTCGTGCAGAACCGGGCGCACCGTCTCTATTCCGAGGAGGAAGTCGAGGCGCTGCAGACCACCGCCATGGTCCTGGCGGAAATGCTGGCCTCGGGCGAGCTGCAGACGCTGGCGCGCCCTGGCGCCGACATCGCCCTGCGACGTCCTGTCACACTCTCGGGCCAGGCGCTCGCCGACGGCGTGGGCCTCGGCTACGTCGTCCTGCACGAGCCGCGCGTGGTCGTGTCGAACCTGATCGCCGACGACCCGGTGCGCGAGGGCGTCCGGCTGGATGCCGCCATCGCGGAACTGCGCTCCTCGATCGACGACATGATCGAGCGGGGCGACGTCGCGCACGGCGGCGAGCACCGCGAGGTGCTCGAGACCTACCGCATGTTTGCGCACGACCAGGGATGGCTGCGCCGCCTGCGCGAGGCGATCACTTCGGGCCTGACCGCCGAGGCCGCGGTGGAGCGCGTGCAGTCCGACACCCGGGCGCGCATGATGCGCCAGACCGACCCCTACCTGCGCGAGCGCCTCCACGATCTGGACGACCTGGCGAACCGCTTGCTGCACCGCCTCGTCGGGCGCGACATGGTGGGATCGCAGTCGGTGCTGCCGGACAACGCCATCATCGTCGCCCGCGCCATGGGCCCGGCCGCGCTCCTCGACTACGACCGCTCGCGCCTGCGCGGCCTCGTGCTGGAGGAGGGCGGGCCGACGAGCCATGTCGCCATCGTCGCCCGGGCGCTCGGGATTCCGGCGGTCGGAAACGTCGAGAACGTGACGGGCCTTGCCGAGAGCGGGGACGCGATCATCGTCGACGGCGGGACGGCGCATGTGCATCTGCGGCCGCAGCCCGACGTGGAGGCCGCCTTCCGCGAGAAGGCGCGCCTGCGCGCGCGCCGGCAGGAACAGTATCGCAAGCTGCGCGATACGCCGGCCTGCACGCGGGACGGCGTGACGGTTTCGCTGAACCTCAATGCCGGGCTGCTCGTCGACCTGCCGCATCTCGAGGAGACGGGCGCCCACGGGATCGGGCTGTTCCGCACCGAACTCCAGTTCATGATCGCCGAGCGCATGCCCTCGTCGAGCGAGCAGCTCGCCCTCTACCGCCTCGTGCTGGAATCGGCGGGCCACAGGCCGGTCACCTTCCGCACGCTCGACATCGGCGGTGACAAGGTGCTGCCGTACATGCGCCAGGTGGAGGAGGAAAACCCCGCCCTCGGCTGGCGGGCCATCCGCATCGGCCTCGACAGGCCGGGATTGCTGCGTGCCCAGGTGCGGGCGCTGCTCAAGGCGGCGGGCGGGCGCGACATCAAGATCATGTTCCCGATGGTCGCGACGGTCGACGAGTTCGTCCGGGCCAAGGCGATCGTCGCGCGCGAGCAGGCGCACCTGGCCCGGCACGGCTACGAGCCGCCGAGCGACCTGCGGCTGGGGGTCATGGTGGAGGTGCCCTCCCTGCTGTTCCAGCTGGACGAGATCTGCGCCGAGGCCGACTTCCTGTCGGTGGGCTCCAACGACCTGATGCAGTTCCTGTTCGCGGTGGACCGCGAGAACCCGCAGGTCGCCAACCGCTTCGACGCGCTGAACCCGGTGTGCCTGAGGGCCCTGCGCGCCGTGGTCCTCGCGGCCGACAAGGCGGGCATCCCGGTGACGCTGTGCGGGGAGCTCGGCGGCCGCCCGGTCGATGCGATGGCCCTGCTGGCGATCGGATTCCGGTCGCTGTCGATGTCGCCCGCGTCCATCGGGCCGGTGAAGGCGATGCTGCTGAAGCTCGACCTCGCGGCGCTGTCGGACTACGTGCTTCCTCTCGTCTCGGCGCCCGACGTGGTGCCGACCATCCGGCCGCTGCTCTCCGCCTTCGCGGACGAGCACGGAATTCCCGTCTAGCCGCCTGTCCCGGCCGCGCTTCCTTCGAACGGACGGCTCATGTCGCTACCCCATCACAAGCTCGATTCGATCCTCGCGCGGCACGCCGTCATCACCGACCGGCTGGCGGCGGGCGCCGACGGGGAAACCTTCGTCGCGCTGTCGCGGGAGCTGGCGGAGCTCGATCCCGTGGTGGCGGAACTGAAGGCCCTGCGCGCCACGGAGGCGGAGCTGCGCGATGTCGAGGCGCTGCTCGCCGATCCCGGCACGGATGCCGAGATGCGGGACCTCGCCGCCGCCGAGCGCGACGACGTGGAGGCACGGCGCGACGCGCACCTCAAGCAGGTCCGGCTGCTGCTGCTGCCGCGCGATGCCGCGGACGAGCGCGGGGTGATCCTGGAAGTCCGGGCCGGGACCGGCGGCGACGAGGCCTCCCTGTTCGCCGGAGACCTGTTCCGGATGTACCAGCGTTATGCCGAGACAAGGCGCTGGCGCGTCGAGATCCTCACGGCGAGCGAGGGCACCGTCGGCGGCTACAAGGAAATCGTCGCCGAGATCCACGGTCGCGGCGCCTATGCACGGCTGAAATTCGAGAGCGGCGTCCACCGCGTCCAGCGCGTGCCCGACACCGAGGCCGGCGGGCGGATCCACACCTCCGCGGCCACCGTCGCGGTGCTGCCGATCGCGGAGGAGGTCGACGTCGCCATCGACGACAAGGACCTCGCCATCGAGACGATGCGGGCGGGCGGCGCCGGCGGGCAGCACGTCAACAAGACGGAAAGCGCCATCCGCATCACCCATGTCCCCTCGGGGATCGTGGTGATGATGCAGGAGGAGCGTTCGCAGCATCGCAACAAGGCCAAGGCGATGGAGGTGCTGCGCAGCCGGCTCTACGACCTCGAGCGCCAGAAGCTGGACAGCGCCCGCGCCGCGGACCGGCGCTCCCAGGTCGGATCCGGCGACCGGTCCGAACGCATACGGACCTACAACTTTCCCCAGGGCCGCGTGACCGACCACCGGATCAACCTGACCCTCTACAAGCTTCCGCAGGTGATCGAGGGCGCCGCTCTCGACGAGGTCATCGATGCGCTGACGACGGAGCACCAGGCGGAACTGCTGGCGGCGCAGGAGGACCGGGCGTGAACGCCGAAGGGGGTTTCGGGATCGACGCCGGCACAACGCGCCTCGCGGCGCTGAAGATCCTCGGCGATCTCTTCCGCGAGGCCGGGATCGGCACGGCGCAGCGCGACGCCAGGCTGCTCACGCTCGATGCCGCCCGGCTCACCCACGCCGACCTCGTCCGCGCGCCGCGCGTCGATCTCGGTCCAGAGGCGGCGGCCCGCCTCGTCGAGCATGCGCGGAAGCGGGTGGAGCGGGTTCCGGTCGCGCGGATCCTCGGGGAATGGGAATTCTGGAGCCTTCCCTTCACCCTGTCGCCGGCGACGCTGGTGCCGCGGCCGGACAGCGAGACCGTCGTGGCCGCCGCGCTGCTCGGGCTCAGGGAGAGACGCCACCGCTCGCGCGGGCTGCGGATCCTCGACCTCGGGACGGGGACGGGTTGCCTGCTCGTGGCGCTTCTCAGCGAATTGCCGGAAGCGCAGGGGGTGGGCATCGACATCTCGGCGGAAGCCGTCGAGACGGCCCGGTACAATGCCGCGCTGAACAAGGTCGGCGACCGCGCCGAGTTCCGTGTGGGGGACTGGTTCCTCGGCCTCTCCGGGCGGTTCGACCTCGTCGTCTCGAACCCGCCCTATATCGCCGACGCGGTGATACCGGGGCTCGAACCCGAAGTCAGCCGGCACGATCCTCAAGCCGCCCTGGCCGGCGGACCGGACGGATTGTCCGCCTACCGGGCCATCGCCGCCGGCCTCGGCGAAATCCTGGCCGAAGACGGCGTCGCCGCCATCGAGATCGGCTCGGATCAGGCGCAGGCCGTTTCGGCGATCTTCGGCGCCGCCGGCTTTGCCGTGGAGGGTCCGTTCGCCGATTTCGGCAACCGGCCACGCTGCCTCGTGCTTCGCCCCTCGAAATGATCGGAAACCATTCGCCGGGGAAATCCGTTCAGGCATACGGAAAATGCTTGGTTTCCCGGCGCGAAGCGACTAGTGTCCCTCCAAATCGTCGGGTGCTCCAAGCGTAAGTGTTGGGGCAATTCTCGTTGAGACCGAAGAGACTTCTCCCGTTTTCGTGAGCGGTCCAGCGTGTCTCCGGGATCAGGATCATGTCCTTCGGGACTGATTCACCGAGCGACGACATCAGCTCCGGTGAAGCGGATGCGACCCTGATGGACGGTTGTCCATGCAACACGGGTCGATTCGCCAGGCGGGCCGATACTCTCGACAGCGCGCGCCGAGTCGCGAAGGCGGAAACAGGGCTTGCAAGCCTCGATCACATCCCGTCGGTCGTCTGCCAGGGCCTTTCGAGGCCCTGACGGCACCATTCCGGCCGGACCAGAGCATCCACGTGTCATGAAGGGCGTTCGATGAGACCCAATCATCAGAACAACAAGCGCATGCGCGGCCGCAATCGCGGCGGCGGCAAGGGACCCAACCCTCTCTCGCGCAGCTACGAGTCGAACGGCCCGGACGTGAAGATCCGCGGAACCGCGCAGCATATCGCGGAGAAATACCTGCAGCTCGCCCGCGACGCGCAGGCTTCCGGCGACCCTGTGACGGCTGAAAGCTATCACCAGCACGCCGAGCACTACCTGCGCCTGATCGCTGCGGCCCAGGAACAGTTCCGCCAGCAGAACCCGTCGTACCGGCCGTTCGAAGTGGGCGGCGAGGATGGCGACGACGAGGGCGACGATCCCGGCCCCTATTCCGGCGGTCCTCAGCCGGATGTCCGCTTTCCGCAGATGGAAGGCGACGATTATCAGCAGCCCCGGCAGCAGCAACCGCGCGAACAGCGTGATTGGCAGCCTCGCGAAGCCCGTGAGCCCCGCGAGCCCCGCGAGTGGCAGCAGCGGGACCCCCGGGAACAGCGTGAGCCGCGCGAGCAGCGCGAGCCCCGTGAACCGCGCGAATGGCAGCCGCGCGGCGATCAGCAGCCGCGCGAGCCCAGGGAGCCGCGCGAGTGGCAACCCAGGGATCAGCAGCCGCGCGAACAGCGTGACTTCCAGCCGCGGGAGCCTCGCGAGTTCCAGCCCCGCGAGCCCCGCGAGCCGCGGGAACCCCGCGAGCAGCGGGACTTCCAGCCCCGGGACGGCCAGCAACCGCGTCGTGACGACCGGTTCGGGCGTCGCGGTCCGCGTCCGGATCGTCCCGACTTCCGTGAGAGGGGCGATCGCCCCGAGCGGCAGGACCGCCCCGAGCGCGCCCCCGTGACCGAGGACGAGGCCGGCAACGCGCTTCCCGCCTTCATCACGGCCCCCGTGCGTGTGCCGGTGCTGGCCGACGAACCCCCGGTCGAAGCGGCTCCCGCCCCGGCAGCGGCTGCGGAAGACGAGGCCGGTCGCTTCCCGCTCCGCCAGCGCCGCCGTCGCGCCCCGCGCGCCCGCGCCGAGGGAGAAGGAGACGCCCCGGCCCCGACGGAAGAACCCGCCGCCGAGTGAAGGCGGCCCGACGCAGATTTACCGAACGGCCGGGCTTTCGCCCGGCCGTTTCCGTTCAGGACCGGCCTTTGCGGGTCCCTGGCGCCCGCCGCTGAACCGGTCAGACCACGAGGAAGCGCTCGCCGACGCGCAGCGCGCCGCCGACTGTGACCTCGGCATAGACTCCGCAATCGACGTGATCGTAGGCACGCATCAGGGTTCGCGGGATGTCCATGTCCCGGATGCCGGAGACAGGATCGACATTCGTCGCCGCGCAGCGATCGATCCTTTTGGCGACGGCAAGCTCCACGCCCGTCGAGGAGCGCAGCGTTCGGCCCACGAGATCGAACTCGCCCCAGGGCGGAAGCCCCTCCACATGAAGGTTTCCGCGGAAGCGAAGCGGGTCGACGGGCTGGCCGATACGCTGCTCGAGGGCGCGCACGCTGGCGAGGTTGATGATCGACAGCACCCGTCCGCGGGTATCGGAGAAGCTGAAACCGGGAGCCTCGAGGATGCGCGGCGGACCGCGCAGCTCGCTGGCACAGTAGCCGGCCAGAAAGGACTCGATGGTCGCGCGCCCTTCGGACGTTGAAAGATCGCCGCGGGCCGCCTCCCGCACGCCGTCATGGATGACAAGCGTTGTCGTCGCCGGGTCGTACACCGTGCGCAACCGCGCCAGCATGGCGTTCCGCATCAGCATCAGGAAGTGCATCTTCGGCAGGTGGGCCGGCGCCGCTGGGTCGAACGGCGAGGGACCGTTCTCGATGGCATAGCGCCGGTCGTGCGGGAGCGGATCGCCCGGCGTCAGGGCGACGGAGTCGAGCGCCTGCGGCGAAAGTCCCTTCACCGGATAGACGTGGAGCGCGACGACTTCGACCTCTTCCCGACCCGACGACATGCGCGCCCCCTTCCGTTGTGGAAATGCCACACCTATCTAAGTCCCGGTGGCCGCCGAAACAGGGGTCGCCGAACGCGGAGCGCGGGACCGGGCCTCAGGGACGGCGAAGCGCGCGGCCGAAGGAGGTAGCAGATGGATTTCGAGAAATATACGGATCGCGCCAAGGGTTTCGTCCAGTCGGCCCAGACCACCGCGATGCGCGAGGGTCATCCCCAGCTGGGGCCGGAGCACCTCCTCAAGGTGTTGCTCGAAGATACCGAAGGTCTATGCACGGGCCTTGTCCAGCGCGCAGGCGGTGACGCCCGCGAGGCGCTGCGGGCGACCGAACTGGCATTGTCGAAACTGCCGAAGGTTTCCGGCGGCGCCTCGCAGCCGCAGCCGACCCGCGACCTCGTGCGCCTTTTCGACACGGCGCAGAAGATCGCGCAGAAGGCAGGCGACAGCTATGTCACGGTGGAGCGGCTTCTGCTCGCCATCGCGACCGAGAAGGATACGGACGCCGGCAAGATCCTGGCCAAGGCCGGGGTGACCCCGCAGGCGCTCAACACCGCGATCAACGAACTGCGCAAGGGTCGCACGGCGGACAACGCGTCGGCCGAGAACGCCTATGACGCGTTGAAGAAGTACGCCCGCGACCTCACCCAGGCCGCCCGCGACGGCAAGCTCGACCCGGTGATCGGCCGCGACGAGGAGATTCGCCGGGCCATCCAGGTCCTGTCGCGCCGCACCAAGAACAACCCCGTGCTGATCGGCGAGCCCGGCGTCGGCAAGACCG
>CAZJCW010000221.1:1400-7450 GCA_964544365.1 uncultured Alsobacter sp. | reverse complement strand
GGTCGAAGGCGTTGCCGATGCGGATGTGAAGGCTCTTCACGCCGTACTTGTCGGCATAGAGGGACCCGACGTCCTCACCCCAGCACTTGCTCAGCCCGTAGCGGCTGTCCGGCCGGCCCGGCACGTCGACGCCGATCGTCTGGGTGCGGGGATAGAAGCCGACGGCATGGTTGGAGGACCCGAAGATCACCCGCTTCACGCCCTTGCGGAAAGCCGCCTCGTAGATGTTCCACGTCCCGACGATGTTGCCCTGGAGAATGGCCTCCCAGGTGTCCTCGGTCGCCACCGCGGCGAGATGGATGACGGCGTCGACGCCCTCCATGGCCTTCTCGACCGTTGCCATGTCTGAGACGTCTCCGACGATGACTTCTTCGTTCGGGAGCAGGTCTTCGGGCGCTGTTCGATCGAGAATCCGCATCAGCTCGAAGCGCCCGCGGAATTCCTTGCGCAGCTTTCGCCCCACGCCGCCGGCGCCGCCGGTCATCAGCAGTTTCATGGATATCTCCTTGTCAGCGAAGAAGTTTCTGGCGCAGGGCGCCGGATAGGACGAACACGCTCCCCGAGGTGGGCGCCTCGGCGAGCTGCTGGGGCGACAGGCCGATCCGGCTCGACGTGACAAAAAGGCTGTCGCCATCCGCCCCACCGAAGGCCAACCCCGTCGGCCGCGGCACCGGCAGCGGCAGAAACCGCATGTCCGCTCCGTCCGGATCGAGTCGGGCGAGGCCCCATCCATCCCACAGCGCGATCCAGAGATGCCCCGTCCCGGCCAGGGCAATGGCCGTCGGTCGTCCGTGAATCGCGTCGATCCGGGCATGGACGCGCTGGTCGGCAAGCCCACCGTGGGCGTCGACGTTCCAGACGAGGATCTCCCCGCGCTCCGGCAGCGCGGCGTAGACGCGCCGCCCGGGGATGTCCGCGACGATGTCGGCGACGGTGCCTTCGGGCGAGGCCGCGTGCTGGAAACGATCGGTCAGGCGATAAAGTCCGGTCGGATATCCCTGGGCAGGACCGTCGCCGACGGCCAGCCACACCGCGTCTCCGTCGGCGCAGCAGGCGGCGGTGACGGCGGCGTGGAACGACTCGGGAGCCTGCGCCAGGTGCGGCGTCCGACGGCCTTCGCGGTCGAGGACGATCATGCCCTCCGCCGAGGCCACGAACCAGCACCCGTTGCCGAGCGGCGCCAAGGCCCGCACCGGCTGCTCGAAGCGTGCCAGCACCTCGGCCGATCCCTGAGCGGCGAGCGCGGCGGGATCCTCCCGCAGCACGGCGGGGGCGAGAGCATCGAGCCACATCAGGCGACCCAGTCCTTCGTCCCAGCAAGGGCTCTTGCCGAAATAGGACTTCTCAGCGGCCAGCAGGGGGACAGCGCCCGGATCGGCCCATCCCCGGCCCCGGCCGGCGGTGCGCTGGCGAACCGCTTCGGCGAGGCGGCGAGCGGCGGCAGCCACCTCCGGGCCCAGTTGATGGGCGCGATCGGGTGTCATCCGATAGATGGGGCCCGATACCGTGAAGGCACCGACGGACCCCTCGCCCTCCGGCGCGACGGCTGCGCTGACGCAGCGGGCGCCCTCCATGAACTCCTCGTCGTCGATGGCGTAGCCGCGCAGGCGAAACAGGTCGAGCTGGGACCGCAGTTGCGCCGGCTCGGTGATCGTCCGATCGGTCAGCGGCTCGAGCGTCAGGCGGGACAGGATCTGCTCGCGCTCGGCATGGGGCAGCAGGGCGAGGTGCGCCTTGCCCATGCCCGTGCAGTAGAGCGGCCGGCGCGCCCCCACAGGTGCGCCCGTCCGCATCTGGTAGGCGCTCTCGGCCTTCTGGATGATGATCATCTCGGTGCCGGCCGGGACGGCGAAATACACCGTCTCGCCGGTCAGTTCGCGCAGCCGGCGGATCTCCGCCATGGCCAGAAGGGGCAGGTCCTGCGCCGGCCAGACCGCCTGCGCGTAGTCGAGGAACTTGAACCCCGGGAAATAGCCCTGCGTCGCCGGGTCGATGCGGACCATGCCGCGCTGCTGGAGCGTCTGGAGGATGCGGTAGACGGTGCTGCGCGGGAGCCCGAGTTCGTCCGCGAGCGACTGCGCGCGATGATGCCCGGGCGCTCCGGCGATGAGATCGATGAGGTTCAGCGCCTTGACCACGAGCCCGGTTCCCGGCGCCGCGGCAAGCTCGGCCATCTCCCCCGATTCCATCTTCCGCATCGACATGAGGACGGCCTTCGCGTTTGCCGGAACACTAGGCAGCGAACGACGGGTCGGCAATTGGATTTTCCCACATTGTGAGAACATTCGATGCTGCAGGTGCGAAATAAGGCATCCTGTCGCACATAGTGAGAAGACCCGTTGACAGAGGCGCGATCGAGCCCTTAGCCTTCGCGACAACCGCCGCGGGATACCGGGGCGACGACCGGGGGAAATGTCCGCGCCGTGCGCGGAAGGGAGGCGCGGTGAGTGCTGCCTTGTCGATGGTCGACGCCGGGGCGTCGGCAGCCGGAGAGCACCGTCTGTCGGCCGGGGCGATGCGGGCCATCGTGAGGGCCGGTGCCGGCGGTCGCATCGCGGCATGCTGGCGCGAGGAACCCAAGGGGCGGGTCACGCACCTCCTCCAGCCCATCACGACGAGCGACTACGACCCCACGAACTGGCCGAAGGGCGGCTGCTATCCGCTGGTTCCGTGGTCGAACCGGATCCGGGAAGGGCGCTTCTCGTTTGGCGGCCGGTCGGTCGACCTCGGCTATCCGGCCGCGCTGCCGCACGGCCTGCACGGTTTCGCGCAGCGGCTTCCCTGGCATGTCTCGGCCGTTTCGGACGAGGCGCTGACCATGACCTTGCGCCACGATGCCGCGGCGGGCTGGCCGTGGAGCTTCGAGGCGACGCAGCGTGTCCGCCTCGATCCCGCCGGGCTGACGCTGGAGATCTCGGTGACCAATGCCGGCCCGGAGGCGATGCCTGCCGGGCTGGGCGTGCACCCTTATTTCGCCTGCGAGTCCGGGGATCGCCTGCAGTTCACGGCGCATGTCCTGTGGGAGCGCGACGAGGCGTTGTGCGGCATCGCCGCGCGGACGCTCGACGCCGATGCCAGCCGGCACCATGCGGCCGTCGGGGCCGACGACACGCGCTATCTGGCCGGGTTCGAGGGAATCGCCGCGCTGGCGCGGCGTGACGGCTCGCGGGTCCTGGTGGAGACGGGCGCGCCCTTCGACCACCTCGTCCTGCATGTTCCGGAGGGGGCGCCTTATGCTTGCGTCGAGCCGGTGAGCCATGTTGCCGACGCTTTCAATCTTGCCGCGGCCGGAGTCGGGGGGACGGGGTTCCGTGTCCTGGAGCCGGGCGAGGCCCTCGCCGGCGTGGTGAGGATGGGCCTGGCTTGACGACACGACGTCCGCTCCCGCGAGGGGGCGGCGATGACGATCACGACGCTCCGCGGAGCGACATCAAAGACGGTCTTTGGGAGGAGACGAGCATGGACGATTTCGAGAATCTCAAGCGTTCGCAGAAGCTTGATCGCCGCGACGTGCTGAAGGGCATGGCCGGCGCAGCCGCCCTGTCGGTGTTTGCCGGCCCGGCGCTGGCGCAGGCCGCCAAGGCCGAGGCGCCGGACCTCGCCAAGCTGGCGGCGGACGGCAAGCTGCCCAAGCTGGCGGACCGGATTCCGGCCAATCCGCTGGTGATCAACGTTGAAAAGGTTGGGAAATATGGCGGCGCGCTGCGGCGCGGACTGCGCGGCTCGGCGGACCACAACGGCATCCTGCGCCTCGTCGGCAACCAGGGCCTCGTGCGCTGGAACCTCGCCTTCACGGAAGTGCTTCCGAACGTTGCGGAAAAGTGGGAGGTGAACGCCAATTCGACCGAATTCACCTTCACGCTGCGCAAGGGCATGAAGTGGTCGGACGGCAAGCCCTTCACCGCCGACGACGTGGTTTTCTCGATCGAGGACTGCGCGAAGAACTCAGAACTCTACAAGTCCGTGCCCTCGACCCTCGTCATCGGCGGCAGACCCGGCACGGCGTCGAAAGTAGACGACAACACGGTGAAGTTCACCTTCGCCAGCCCCTACGCCCTGTTCCTGGAGATCATGGCGACGCCGCTCGGGCAGCACCCGACGCTGTTCTGCAAGCACTACGCGAGCCAGTTCCATCCCAAGTACAACCCGAATGTCGGCGACCTCGCCAAGGCCGCGAACCTGTCGGGCTGGCCCGACCTGTTCCGCGCCCGCAACGGCGACATCGAGATCCCGTCGCGGTGGTCGAACCCGGAGAAGCCGACCCTCGACCCGTGGGTGATCAAGGAGCCCTACACCGGCGGCGCGACCCGCGTGGTGATGGAGCGCAATCCCTACTTCTGGCAGGTCGACCAGGCCGGCAACCAGCTGCCCTACATCGACCGGCTGACCTTCAACATCTCGCAGGACGTCGAGTCGCTGATGCTCGACGCGATCTCGGGCCGCCTGGACATCCAGGAGCGCCACATCGACACCCTGCAGAACAAGCCCACCCTCTCGCAGAACATGCAGAAGGGCGGCTATCGCCTCGTCGAGCTCATCGCGTCCTCGTCGCAGCAGGTTCAGATCTACCTGAACATGACGCACAAGGACCCGAAGATGCGGGAGATGCTCGGCAACAAGGAGTTCCGGCAGGCGCTCTCGCTGGGCATGAACCGCAAGGAGATCATCGACATCGTCTATCTCGGCCAGTCGCAGCCGTGGCAGACGGGTCCGCGCCCGGGCCATCCCTGGGAGCACAAGCAGCTCTCGACGCAGTTCACGGACCATGATCCGAAGAAGGCGAACGAGATGCTGGACAAGCTCGGCTACAACAAGAAGGACAGCCAGGGCTTCCGCCTGCGGCCCGACGGCCAGAAGGTCTTCTTCGCCATCGACGTCATCCCGACGCTCTATCCGGACGCCGTGGACACGCTGGAACTGGTGAAGCGTCACTGGGCCGAGATCGGCGTCGACATCAAGGTCAACACGATCGAGCGCGCGCTCTACTACACGCGCGGCGACAACAACGACCACGATGCGGCGGTGTGGCCGGGCCCCGGCGGGCTCGACCCGATGCTCGATCCGCGCGACTACTTCGCCCAGCACCCGCAGGGCTCGCGCTACGCGATCCCGTGGACGCAGTGGTACGTGTCCAACGGCAAGGACGGGCAGGAGCCGCCGGAGAGCCAGAAGCAGCGCATGAAGCTGTTCAACGAGGCGCTCGCGACGTCCGACCTCAAGAAGCGCGGCGAGATCATGAAGCAGCTCATGGACCTCACCGCCGAGGCCTTCGAGACGGTCGGCGTGTGCCTCGCGGTCAACGCCTTCGGCATCGTGCGGAACAACCTCAACAACGTGCCGCAGAAGTACCCGAACGCCTGGTCCTGGCCGAACCCCGGCCCTGCCATGCCGCAGCAGTTCTTCTTCAGCTGAGGCGAACCCCGGCCCCCGCAGCGCGCCGCCCGGCGGCGCCCTGCGCTCCACGAGACGATCCCGGGCGGCCGACAACGCCGCCCGGCTTCGCTAGACCGGTTGACGGGCGACGGCCGTCGCCGCCCCGCATCACCAGACAGGCTCCGCCATGCTCCGGTTCATCCTCTCGCGCCTCCTGTGGATGGTGCCAGCGCTGATCGTCGTCTCGTTCATGTCGTTCGTGCTGATCCAGCTTCCGCCGGGCGACTACGTGACGACCTACATCGCCACGCTGGCGGCCTCCAACGAGGTCGTGGACCAGAACACGGCGGCGGACCTGCGCTCGCGCTTCGGCCTCGACCAGCCGCTGATCGTGCAATACTTCAAGTGGATCACCGGCATCCTGCTGCGCGGCGACTTCGGGCTGAGCTTCGAGTGGCAGCAGCCCGTCGCCGACCTGATCTGGGAGCGCATGGCGCTCACCCTGCTGCTCACCTTCTCGACGCTGATCGCCACCTGGGGCATCGCGCTGCCGATCGGCGTGTTCTCGGCGGTGAAGAAGTATTCGATCGCCGACTACATCGTCACGTTCTTCTCGTTCCTGGGCCTCGCCATCCCGAGCTTCCTGCTGGCGCTGGTGCTCATGTACATCGCCGCCG
>CAZJCW010000221.1:0-1300 GCA_964544365.1 uncultured Alsobacter sp. | reverse complement strand
GGCCTCGCCATCCCGAGCTTCCTGCTGGCGCTGGTGCTCATGTACATCGCCGCCGTGCAGTTCGGGCAGGAGGTCGGCGGGCTGTTCTCCGAGCCCTACGTCAACGCGCCCTGGAGCGTCGGCAAGGTGGTGGACCTGCTGCACCACCTGTGGATCCCGGTGATCATCCTCGCCGTGTCCGGCACCGCGAGCCTGATCCGGGTGATGCGCGCCAACATGCTCGACGAACTCGCCAAGCCCTATGTCACCACGGCGCGGGCGAAGGGCCTGTCGGAGTTCCACCTGCTGGTGAAGTACCCGGTCCGCATCGCGCTGAACCCGTTCATCTCGACGATCGCCTGGCTGCTGCCCAACCTCGTGTCCGGCTCGATCATCGTGGCCATCGTGCTGAGCCTGCCGACGGCGGGGCCCCTGCTGCTGCAGTCGCTGATGAGCCAGGACATGTACCTCGCCGGCGCCTTCGTGCTGCTGATCTGCGCCCTGACGCTCGTGGGCGCCCTGATCAGCGACATCCTCCTCGCCCTCGCCGATCCCCGGATCCGGCTCGAATAGACGCGGACCGGAGCGAACCCCATGACCGACGCAGCTCTCGCCTCCGTCGACCAGAAGCGACTGGCCGTCGCCTCGCAGTGGCAGCTGATGTGGTGGGCCTTCCGCCGCCACCGGCTGGCCATGATCGGCCTCGTGATCACGGTCTTCCTCTACATCATCGCCCTCGTGCCCGGCTTCTTCGCCGTCAACGACCCGTCGAAGCAGAACGCACGGGCGGCCTACTATCCGCCGCAGTCGATCCACCTCGTCGACACGGCCCCGGACGGCAGCTGGAGCCTCGGGCTCTTCTTCCGCCCCTATGTGCTGAAGCGCGACCCGCAGACGCTGGCGGCGATCTACACCGAGGACCCGGCCCGCAAGGTCGCGATCCGGTTCTTCGCCACCGGCTACGAGTACAGGCTGCTCGGCCTGATCCCGACCACGACCCACCTGATCGGGTCGGCCGATCCGAACTACCCGCTCTTCCTGTTCGGCGCCGACCGGCTGGGCCGCTGCGTCTACAGCCGCATCATGCAGGGCGCGCAGATCTCGCTGTCGGTCGGACTGATGGGCGTGTTCCTGTCGCTGACGCTGGGCGTCGTGCTGGGCGGCATCTCGGGCTATTTCGGCGGCCGGATCGACTTCGTGGTGCAGCGCGCGATCGAATTCGTGCTGGCGCTGCCGACGATCCCGATCTGGCTCGCGCTGGCCGCCGCGCTGCCGCAGGACTGGCCGGCGGTGCTCAACTACTTCATGATCACGCTGATCC
>CAZJCW010000220.1:0-7464 GCA_964544365.1 uncultured Alsobacter sp. | reverse complement strand
TCGGCGCAGGAGGAGGCATCGGCCCTGCGGTAGGGTGCGCCCGTCTGCCGGGCGGGAGGCCGACGCCGATGCCGGGGTCAGGGCACGAACGGAACGTCGGCGAGGATGCGGAAGCGTCGATCCGGGCCGTCCTGCCGGCACAGGGCGATGCCGCCCACGGCCGTCGGCAGCGGACCCGCCCGCGCGACGCCGGCCTCGATGGCGGCGCGCGTCGCGTCGATCCGGCCGGCGGGCAGCGGGCCGCTGAGCGTCATGTGGAAGCGGAAGGCATCGAGCACGTAGGGATAGCCGTATCGCTCGAGGTAGGAGCGCTCGCGCGGGGGCAGGGAGTCGGGCCGGCGCCGGGCCCGCTCCTCGGCGGACAGGGGCGCCCGGAACGGGTCGAATGCGGTCACGACATCGGCCGCCAGCGCCGACAGAGCGTCGTCCTGAACCGCGGGGACGAGGGCGACGAATGTCCCGATCGCCGAGACGCGCAGGCTGCCGAGCGCGGCGGGCGGACGGCCCTTCGAGAAGGCATGGACGGCCTGCAGCAGCTCCTCCTCGCCACGGCCGGCGGAGAGACGGAACGGAGCCTTCAGCGTGGCGTGGAAGCCGTAGCGACGCGGTTCGGCCGTCGCCTCGCGCCAGTCTCTCACGGTCCAGCCGTCGGGCGTCGCCAGCGCAACGTCGCAACCCGCGGCGGCGTCGTAGCCGATCGTGGCGCTGCCGAAGCGCCAGAGCGGGCTGTCGGGCGACGGGACATAGTAGAGGGCATAGCGGGGGGCGGGAGCGCTGTCAGGCACCGTGCTTCTCCAGGAACGCCTCGACGGGCAGGCCGCGGAAATCGTCCAGCGCGGCGTGCAGGCGCGCGTGATCCCAGTCCCACCACGCCAGGGCCGCGAGGCGCTGCGCGATGTCCTCGGGGAAGCGGCGGCGGATCGGCCGCGCCGGGTTGCCGCCGACGATGGTGTAGTCCGGCACGTCCTTCGTGACGATGCTGCCCGCGGCCACGACGGCGCCCGTGCCGATCGAGCGGCCGGCCAGCACCACGGCCCCATGCCCGATCCAGACGTCGTGGCCGATGGTCACGCGCTGCGCGCGCCGCCACGCGAAGAACGACGCCTCGTCCTGCTCCCCCGGGAAGTAGGCGGATGCGCGATAGGTGAAGTGGGACTGGCTGGCCCTGTGCATCGGGTGGT
Source organism: uncultured Alsobacter sp. (assembly GCA_964544365.1). GTDB lineage: Bacteria > Pseudomonadota > Alphaproteobacteria > Rhizobiales > Beijerinckiaceae > Alsobacter. The sequence continues at coordinate 6,283 of CAZJCW010000220.1, read as the reverse complement.
TGCCGGGGTTGATCCGCGTCATCGCCGCGATCGAGCAGAACTTCCCGACCGTCGCATAGATGATGTCGGCATCGTGCACGACGTAGGAGTAGTCGCCGAACTCCGTCTCCACGACGCTCGTGCGCGCGCCCACCTCCGTGTAGCGGCCGAGGGTGCTGCCGCGCACCGTGGCGGTGGGGTGGACCAGCGGTTCCAGGCCCAGTGTCTTGCTCATGCTGTCAGGCTCCGGTTGACCCGCGAGCGCTGTGACACGCGCCCATGACGCTTCGGTGACGCGGTCATCCACAGCCAGCCGCGAGGCGGTGCAAGGGATCGGACCGCCTCGGCGCGCGTCACGAAAGCGTTGTCCCGCTCCGCTAATGGTTGTCGCCAACGAACGACAGGAGACGACATGCTGGTCCTCGATGGTCTGACGCGCAGGTTCGGCTCGAAGGCCGCTGTCGATGACGTCTCTCTCTCCGTGGAGCCCGGCTCCTTCGTCGGCGTGATCGGCCGATCGGGCGCCGGAAAGTCGACGCTGCTGCGGATGATCAACAGGCTGCAGGATCCGTCCGAAGGCTCGATCCAGTGGAAGGGTCGGGACGTCACCGGCCTCAAGGGGCAGGACCTGCGGGACTGGCGCATGCGCTGCGCGATGGTCTTCCAGCAGTTCAACATCGTCGGCCGGCTCGACGTGATGACCAACGTGCTGATGGGCCGGCTGAACCACACGTCGCAGATGCGCTCGCTCCTCAAGCTGTGGTCGCAGGATGACCGGACCATCGCGGTGTCGGCGCTCGAGATGTTCGACATCACGACGCTGGCCGGCCAGCGCGCCGAGTCGCTCTCGGGCGGACAGCAGCAGCGCGTGGCGATCGCCAGGGCCCTCGTGCAGGAGCCGGAGATCATCCTGGCGGACGAGCCGATCGCCTCGCTCGATCCCCGCAACTGCAAGATCGTGATGGACAGCCTGCTCAGGCTGAACAAGCACTTCGGCATCACGGTGATCTGCAACCTGCACGATCTCGACATCGCCAAGGACTATTGCGGCCGGCTGATCGGCATGGCCGAAGGCAGGATCGTCTTCGACGGCGCGCCGGAGGCCCTGACCGAAGACGCCGCACGCGACCTCTACGGCCTCGAGGCGCATGAGGCGATGACCGTCCTGCCGCCGACCCACGCGCCCGCCGGCGCCTTCCAGCCGCTTCCCGCCTGACCGACGACGAGGCGCCCGCACCGCGACGGTGCGCGGCCCGCGCTGTCGAACCTGTTCCAACAAGGAGTGCTTCCATGACCGCCACCCGCCGCCTGATGCTCGGCCTCGCCACCGGCGCGGCCGTTGCCTCCCTCTCCTCCCTGCCGGCCTTCGCGCAGGACTGGAGGGCGAAGTACCCTGAAATCGTCTACGCGACCGTTCCCGCCGAGAACGCCTCGGGCGTCACGGAGCGGATGGGACCGTGGATGGACTATCTGTCGAAGGAACTCGGCGTGAAGGTCACGCTGCGCATCGCGGCCGACTATGCGGCCGTGATCGAGGGCCAGCGCGCCGGCTCGATCCACATCGGCGACTACGGCCCGTCCTCGTATGTCCGGGCCCACACCGTTTCCAACGGCGGCGTCGAGGCCTTCGCGACGATGCGCGCTTCCGACGGGTCGACCGGCTACTTCGCCGTTGCCTACGCCAAGACGTCGGCTGCCGGCAGCAAGCTCGAGGATTTCAAGGGCAAGAACCTGTGCCTCGTCGACCCCAACTCCACGTCGGGCAACAACGTGCCGCTGTTCTCGATGAACAAGATGGGCATCGAGCCGGACAAGTTCTTCGCCAAGGTGACGAACGCCGGCAGCCACGAGAACGCGGTGATGGCCGTCCAGCAGGGCACCTGCGACGTGGCCTTCAACTGGTGGAACTCCGAGGATGACTCGAACCTGACGCGCATGGCCAACAAGGGCATGGTGAAGAAGGACGACTTCAAGATCGTCTTCAGGTCCGAGAAGATCCCCGGCTCGCCCTACGCCGTGCTCGCGTCCCTGCCGGCCGACATGAAGAAGGCCATCGCGGACGCCTTCTTCAATGCCCCGACCAAGGGCAAGGATGCCTTCGCGAAACTGTCCGACGGCAAGTCGCCGGGCTTCGCGCCGGCCAAGCACACCGACTACAAGGTGACCGAGGAATTGCAGAAGTTCATCGACGACCTGCGCAAGAAGCGCGGCTCCTAAGTCTTTTCTGCCACGCGAGGACGGGCGCCATTCCTGCCGGGATGGCGCCCGTTCCGTGCCTGAACGATCGAGCGCATCCATGGCCCATGTGATCCCGCACCTTCCCGAAGCCCAGATCGATGCGCTGATGCGGGGCTACCGCGCCGAGCAGGCCGCCCGCCGTCGCACGACGGCGCTCGGGATCGGCATCCTGCTGCTGCTGATCGTGCTCGCGGCCGGCGTCGCCGAGGTGAACATCCCGACGCTCGCGGCGAACATCTGGCGGTTCACCGACTACATCGGCCGCATCTTCTTCCTCGACAGCGGCCGGCTGGTCTTCACCGATATCGGCGAGTGGTTCTGGGGCCTCGACAAGTGGCTGCGCCAGCTGCTCGACACGGTCCTGATTGCCTATCTCGGCACCCTGTTGGGCGCGATCATCGCGTTTCTTCTCTGCTTTGCCGCAGCCGCCAATCTCGCCGTGAGCCCGACGCGCCGCTTCGTCGCGCGCCGGTTCCTCGAGTTCTGCCGCACGGTTCCCGAAATCGTCTTCGCGCTGATCTTCGTCGTGGCTTTCGGGCTCGGCCCGGTGCCGGGCGTGCTGGCGATCATGATCCATACGGTGGGCGCCCTCGGCAAGCTGTTCGCCGAGGTGGTCGAGAACATCGACATGAAGCCGGTCGAGGGCGCGATCGCGTCGGGGGCGACGCGCTGGGAGATGATCCGCTACGCCGTCGTCCCGCAGGTGCTCTCGAACTTCGCCAGCTACGGGCTGCTGCGCTTCGAGATCAACGTGCGCGGCGCATCGGTGATGGGCTTCGTGGGCGCCGGCGGGATCGGCCAGGACCTGATCGAGGCGATCCGCAAGTTCTACTATTCCGACGTATCCGCGATCCTGCTGCTGATCATCGCGACCGTGATGGTCATCGACCTCGTGACCGAACGCATCCGCCACAACCTCATTGCCTCGGAGCAGAGCCGATGACCCCATCGAAGCTGTTCCAGAACCAGGACGACACGGCGCACCGTCACGCCGGGCTCATCCGCGGCTCCTTCCGCGAGCGGTACCTGCCGTTCGTCGTGGCTGCCCTCGTGCTGCTCGTCGCCCTCATCGCGCTCGTGCGGCTCGAGTTCTCCTTCGCCCGGCTTGGCAGCGGGCTGGTCCATCTCATGACGTTCCTCGGCCTCATGGTGCCGCCCACGCCGGGACCGCAGCTGATCGCGCTGCTCAAGGCGCTGAGCGAGACGGTGGCGATCGCCTTCCTCGGCACGCTGCTGGCGGCGATCATCTCCCTTCCGCTGGGACTGCTGGCGGCGCGCAACACCACGGTCAACGGCGTCGTCCAGTTCGTGACGCGGCGCTTTTCCGACACGGTCCGCGGCGTCGACACGCTGATCTGGGCGCTCATCTGGATCAACGTCGTGGGGCTCGGTCCGTGTGCCGGCGTGCTCGCGATCATGACGAGCGACATCGGGTCGTTTTCCAAGCTCTATTCGGAAGCCATCGAGGCCGCCGACCGCAAGGCTTCGGAAGGCGTGAAGTCTTCGGGCGGTTCCCGCCTCCAGACGATCCGTTTCGGCGTCATCCCGCAGGTGATGCCCGTCCTGATCAGCCAGACCCTCTACTACTTCGAGTCGAACACACGCTCGGCGACCATCATCGGCATCGTCGGCGCGGGGGGAATCGGCCTCTACCTGGCGGAGATGATCCGGACCTACGAGTGGGACCGTGTCGCCTTCATCATCCTGATGATCCTCGTCACCGTCGGACTGATCGACCTGATCTCATCGCGGCTGCGGCTGGCGCTCGTCGGGACGAAGCGCTCGGTCATCTGATCGAACATTCGTCGCGAAGCCGCCCGCCGGCACGGCCTGCCGGTCGTCGGACCGCCCCCCGGGCGCGCCCTCTTCGACTGTCCATCCACGCCTCCCGCGGGCATCGAGCCCACCGCCGAATTCGTCATCCCAGCGTCATGCAGCCTGCGTAGCACTCGCCCATGCCGATCTCACAGACCCATCCCGAACCGTCCCCGCTGCCCGTCGGGCGGCGTCGCGTGATGGCCCTCGCCGCCCGCGCCACCACCGAGGAACTTCACCGCGCCCTCGCCGCGCTCGATGCGCCTGAGGGCGTCGACCTGCGCCCGATCGAGACCGGCCTCGTGATGCTGCGCGGCCGCACCGGCGGTGACGGAGCGCCCTTCAATCTCGGCGAAGCGACCGTGACCCGCGCGACCGTCCAGCTCGACTCCGGCGAAGTGGGCTTCGCCTACCTCCTCGGTCGCGACGCCGCGCGCACCCGCGCCGCCGCCGTGCTCGACGCCATGGCCCAGCGGGTCGGGCCGGATGCCGTGGCCGACGGAGCGCTGGCGGCCGTCCGCGACAGGATCGCGGCCGAGGACGCCCGGGCGGCGGCCCGCGCCGCCGCCACCAAGGTCGACTTCTTCACGATGGTCCGAGGCGAGGACTGAACCATGCGGGAGCCGCGGATGGCAGACCTGATGACCCCGACGAGCGTCCTGTCGCCGGGCCTCCCGGAGGCCGTACGCGAAGCGCAGGCCGTCTTCCGCTCGGTGATGATGGCCCTCGCGCGCCCGGGCACCGTCCGCCAGGTCCCCGTGCCGGTGCAAGCGCCCGGCCGCATGGCGCCGGCCGCCACCGCCATCGCGCTGGCGCTGTGCGACTTCGAGACGCCGATCTGGCTCGACGATGCGTTGTCGGCGGACGAGGCGATCGTGCGCTACCTGCGCTTCCACACCGGCGCGCCGATCTCGCCCGATCCGGAGAAGGCCCACTTCGCCTTCGTGTCCGGCGGCGCGGACCTCGCGAGCTTCGAGGGCTTTTCCCTCGGCACGCTCGAGTACCCGGACCGGTCCGCGACGCTCGTCGTCCCGGTCGACCATCTCGACGAGGGTCGCGGCTGGCGCCTGCGGGGCCCGGGCATCGCGATGGAGACGCTGCTTCACGCGGGTCCGCTTCATGAGGGGTTCGTGGACGCGCTGGCCGGCAACCGGCTCCTGTTTCCGCGCGGGATCGACATCGTCTTCGTGTCCGGAGACCGGATCGCGGCGTTGCCGCGCACCACGATCGTCGAGGCGTAGGGGCTCCCATGTATGTCGCGGTCAAGGGTGGCGAGAAGGCCATCGACAATGCCCACAGGCTGCTTGCCAGCGCCCGTCGCGGCGATCCGTCCGTTCCCGCCATAGGCGTCGACCAGATCGAGGGACAGCTCGGAATCGCCGTCGCGCGGGTGATGGCTGAGGGGTCGCTCTACGATCGGCGCATCGCCGCGCTCGCCATCAAGCAGGCGCGGGGCGACCTGATCGAGGCGATCTTCCTCGTGCGGGCCTACCGCACCACGCTTCCGCGGTTCGGTTATTCGCAACCGCTCGACACCGACGCGATGCTGATCGCGCGGCGGATCTCCGCGACCTACAAGGACCTGCCCGGCGGGCAGGTTCTCGGACCGACCTTCGACTACACGCACCGGCTTCTCGACTTCGCGCTGGAGACGGACGCGGACGCGCCGGAAGCACCCGTCGAGGGGGCCTCGCAGCCCGAGCCCGCCCCGCACGTCACCGCCCTGCTCGACGGCGAAGGCCTCATCGAGCGCAACCCGCCCGCCGCGGCCGATGCGGGCGTCGGCGACCTGACCCGCGAGCCGCTCTCCTTTCCGGCTGACCGCGATCTCAGGCTGCAGAACCTCGCGCGCGGCGACGAGGGCTTCCTGCTGGCTCTCGGCTATTCGACGCAGCGCGGATTCGGTCGCACGCATCCCTTCGTCGGCGAGGTGCGCTTCGGCGAAGTGGAAGTCGAATTCTTCGCCGAGGAACTCGGCTTCGCCGTCCCGCTCGGGCGGATCGAGGTCACCGAATGCGAGATGGTGACGCAGTTCAGGGGCACGGCCGTGACGCCGCCGCAGTTCACGCGGGGGTATGGCCTGGTCTTCGGCCAGTCCGAGCGCAAGGCGATGTCCATGGCGCTGGTCGACAGGGCCCTGCGCACGCGCGAATTCGGCGAGGACATCGACGCACCGGCGCAGGACGAGGAGTTCGTGCTGTCGCACTCCGACAACGTCCAGGCGACGGGCTTCGTCGAGCACCTCAAGCTG
>CAZJCW010000219.1:0-7486 GCA_964544365.1 uncultured Alsobacter sp. | reverse complement strand
TGTTCATGCTGCCGTAGCAGGCGTTCATCAGGTACAGCGTGCCGATCACCATCGATCGGCGCGACAGCTCCTCGACGGTCACCATGGTGGCGAGCACGTCGCGGCCCAGGCCGCCATATTCCTCCGGCACCGTCATGCCGCAGACGCCGAGCTCGGCGATGGGCTCGATGAGCTCGCGGGGCACCGCGTCTTGCTCGTCCCACTTCGCCATCTGCTCGCGTGTCGCGTGACGCTCCAGCATGCGCCTGATGCTGGTGCGCAACATTCCGATGTGGTCGGGCTCGCCGAAATCCATGCCGTCGCCTTCCGTCGCGGGAACCGCCGATGTCAGTGCCCGGTGAAGCGAGGCTTGCGCTTCTCGCTGAATGCGTTGATCGCCTCGAGGTGGTCCTTGGTGCGGTTGGTCAGCGCCTCGTAGGCCATGCACGTGTCCATCATCGAATGGGCAAGCTGCTTCAGCCCGATGTTGATGGCGGTCTTGGTGTACTTGATGGACGTCATCGCGCCGGCGGCGATCTTCGCGACGAAGGCGTCCACGCGCGCGTCGAGCTCCTCGGCCGGAACGGCGTAATTGATCAGTCCCATCGCGGCGGCGTCCCTGGCGTTGATCAGGTCGCCGGTGAGGAGGTACTCCTTGGCCCGCGCATAGCCGATGGCCTGTGGCCAGATCACCGCGCCGCCGTCGCCGGCCGCGAGGCCGACGCGCACGTGCGGGTCGCCGATGCGGGCGTGGTCGGCCGCGAAGATCACGTCGCAGAACAGCGCGATGGTGGCACCGAGGCCGACGGCATCGCCGTTCATCTTGCAGACGACGATCTTCTCGCAGTCGAGGATGCCGAAGACGACCTTCTTCGCTTCCATGATCCCACGGTCGAACTTCTCCGTGTCCTCGTACATCTCGCGCATGCCGGCAATGTCGCCGCCGGCGCTGAAGGCCTTGCCGGCGCCGGTCAGCACCACCACGTCGATGTCGTGGTCCATGCCGAGGTCGTAGAAGAGGCGCGAGGTTTCCTCGTGCATCGCCGCGGTCATCGCGTTGAGGGCCTCGGGCCGGTTGAACGTCACCGTCATGATGCGGCCCGACCGCTGGAAGGCGATGTACTTGTAGCCCGAATAGTCGACGCCCATCGGATCCTCCCTGGGTGCGGCCGGCTTTCGCCGTCCTTTTTCTAACGGTAGTTCGAAATCAGCGTCGGCTCAAGCCCGCCGTGGCACCAGCAGCGCGTCGAGCGCCACCACGCCCTCGCCCACGGGCTTCACGAGCACCGGGTTCAGGTCGATGGTCTCGAGATCGTCCGGATGGGCGGCCGCGAAGGTGGACAGACGGACGAGCAGGTCGGCAAGGGCCTCCACGTCGCTCGGAGCCTGCCCACGCACGCCGTCGAGCAGGGCTCTCCCGCGGATCTCTCCGATCATCGCCAGAGCCTCTGCGCGATCGAAGGGCGCCAGGCGGAAGCGCACGTCGCGCAACACCTCCACATGGACTCCGCCCAGGCCGAACATCACCGCCGGGCCGAAGACGGGATCCCGCGTGACGCCGGCGATCGCCTCGACGCCACCCCTGGCCATCGGCGCGACCAGGACGCCGTCGACGACCGCGTCCGGACGATGATGGCGCGCCCGGCGCAGGAGTTCGTCGAACCCGGCCTCCGCTGCGGCCCGGTCGGCGACGCCAAGCAGCACGCCACCGATCTCGGTCTTGTGCTCGATGGCGGCCGAGACGATCTTCAGCACGATGGGGAAGCCCAGCGCCGCCGCGGCTTCGCCGGCTTCGCCCGCCGACGTGGCCAGCCTCTCGTCGAGGAATGGGATTCCGGCATGGCGCAGGATGTCCTTGGCCTCGTGCTCGGCCAATGGCCGTGACGGCAGGGGCTGTCCCGGCGGAACCGTAGCGACCTGCGGCTGAGCGGCGTCGAAGGCGCGGGCGAAGCCCACCAGCGCCGCGACGGCGACGACTGCGCGCTCCGGATCCTCGAAGACGAGGAACCCGGAAGCCTCGTAGTCACGCACCACCTCCGGATCGCCGATCATCGACATGACGATCAGCCGGTCGCCGAAGCGCGCGCAGCCGTCTGCGATGGCCTTCTTCAGCGGGCCGGAAAGGGTGCGCGTGTTGGGAACCGTCGTGAAGAAACCGATCAGCGCATCGTACCCGCCGTCCTCGAGGATCACCTCGAGATTGCGGGCGAGCAGGCTCATGTCGTTGAGGGCCTGGGCCGTGGTGTCCACCGGGTTCACCACCGTGGCGAAGGGCAGCAGCGCCTGCAGCTTCGCCTGGGCGGCCAACGGCATCGGCGCGACGTCGAGGCCGTGGCGTTCGGCAGCATCGCAGATCAGCACGCCCGCCCCGCCAGACAGCGTCACGACGCCGAGCCGGTTCGACTTCGGCAGGATGCCGCGCATGCAGGCATAGGCGACGTCGATCTGCTCCTCGGTCGTCGTCGCGCGGTAAACGCCCGTCTGGCGGAACAGCGCGTCGTAGATGGCGTCGGACCCTGCCAGCGACGCCGTGTGCGAACTGGCCGCCTTGGCGCCCGCGTCGGAGCGGCCGACCTTCATCATCACGACCGGCTTGCGGTTGCGACGTGCGGTTTCGAGCGCGGCGCGGAAGCGCGGGCCGTTCCGGACGCCCTCCACATAGGCCATGATCACCTTGACGTCGTCACGGCCGGCCATCCACTCGATGGCCTCGGAGACGTCGACGTCGGCCTCGTTGCCGGTCGTGATCCAGTAGCCGATCCCGATGCCGCGCCGGCGCGCGAGGTAGGCGATATGCGAGCCGTAGGCGCCGCTCTGGCTGACGATCCCGAGTTCGCCCGGCTTCGGCATCTCCCGGTCGAGGGATTGCGTGAAGGTGCCGTAGAAGCCGATCCGCGGATTGAAAATGCCCAGGCAATTGGGTCCGAGCAGCCGCAGTCCGCCTTCGCGTGCGAGAGCCGTGATGCGGTCCTGCACCGCGAGCCCTTCGTCGCCGCTCTCGGCGTAGCCGGCGGAGAAGATCACCGCTCCCTTGACCCCCCGCGCCACGCAGTCGCGGATCGCCGTTTCCGTGAGCCCCAGTGGCAGGGCCACGATGGCGATGTCCGGAACGCCGGGGCAATCGGCGAGGGACGGATAGGCCTTCAAGCCCTGCACCGTCTCGCGGTTCGGGTTGACGGGGTAGATGTCCCCCTTGAAGCCTCCCTCGATCAGATAGCGTACCGGCCGGCCCGAAATGCGCGTCGCGTCCTCCGACGCGCCGAGGATCGCGACCGAGCGCGGCGTGAACAGGCTGTCGAGGCTGGCGGGAGAAGGGACGGGCATGACGCTCCTCAGAAGGTGACGCCGCGGGACAGCAGATCGCGCGCGACGGTGCGGCGCTGGATCTCGCTCGTCCCGTCGGGGATGCGCATGGAGCGGGTGAAGCGATAGCCTTCCTCCAGCCGCAGGTCGTTGGTCAGGCCCATGCCGCCATGGACCTGCATGCAGCGGTCGAACACCCGGTTCGCGGCCTCCGTGCAGTGGAGCTTCACCATGGAAAGCTCGGCCAGCGCCCGTTCGCCGCGCTCCAGCTTGACGGCGCAGTCCATCAGCATCGTCTCGGCGGCGTAGATGTCGGCTGCGCTGTCGGCGATGAGGATCTGCACCGCGCCATGCTCGCCGATCGGCTGGCCGAACGTTCGCCTCACCTTCGCGTAGTCCACCGCCTGCACCAGCGCCCAGCGCGCCATGCCGATGCAGGTGGCCGACAGGCCCAGCCGGCCGGTGTTCACTCCGCCCATCGCCACGCGAAGGCCGTCATGGACCTCGCCCAGCCGGTGGTCGTCGGGAACGCGCAGGTCGGAGAAGGCGAGGATGCCGATCTCCGCGCCGAGATGGCCCATGATCGGGATGGTCGACACAACCGAGAAGCCGGGGCTTTTCGCATCGACGAAGAAACCGGTGACGCCGCCGGCCCGCTTGGCAGCGCGATCGGGGTCCGTCACGGCGAAGATCATCGCATAGTCGGCGTAGGGGCCGTTCGTGATCCACTGCTTGGTGCCGTTGAGCACCCAATGGTCGCCGTCCCGCACGGCGCGGGTTTTCATGGCGAAGACGTCGGACCCCGCGTCTGGTTCGCTCAGGCCGAAGCACAGGGTCTTCTCGCCGCTCGCCAGCACGGGCAGGTAGCGGTCGCGCACATCCGCGCGCAGATGGGCGAGCACCGGCGAAAGCCCGTTGGTGAAGGGGGAGGGGATCACCACGGGATGAACCAGCACGCGACCCGGTCCGCAATGCGCGGACATCAGCCCGTTCAGGTACACGGCGGCCACGGGACCAAGGCCGCCACCGCCAAGTTCTTCCGGTCCGAACATGGTGTAGAAGCCCTGCCGTGCCGAGCGCTCGCGCACCTCGCGCCGCAGTGCTTCCACGGCCGGCGTGAAGCGGCCCGCCTCGTCGAAGATCGTCCGGTCGCTGGCCAGCAGTGCCTTGTTGGCGGCCTCCAGCGGCACGACTTCCTGCTCGATGAAGCGGATGAGGCTTTCGCCGACCTGCAGGATGTCTTCCGGAACGTGGGTCGTGTTCATGTCACGCCTTGTCGAGCGTGAACTTCGGCAGCGTCAGGTCCGGCGTCACGTCCTCGTAGTGCACGCTGACCCGGTCGCCGATTCGCACTGTCTCCACGTCCTTTGTGACGACGATGCTCAGCATCCGTGGCCCCTCGTCGAGGGCGATCATGGCGATCACGTAGGGCACGTCGGCCGCGAAGACCGGCCCGGCAGGCTTGCGGGCGATCGTGTAGGAGTAGATCTCGCCCTTGCCGCTCGCATCGACCCATTCGAGGTCGTCCGAATGGCAGTGCGGGCACAACTCGCGCGGGTAGAAGTGGTGCTGTCCGCAAGCCCGGCAGCGCGGGATCGACAGGCGGTGCTGCCGCGCCGCATCCCAGAACGGCTTGGTGCCGGGGTCGACGACGGGCTGTGGCTTCTCGTAGGGAGCCGCCTGGGGTGCGGGCTGGTTCGCGACGTCGCTCATGGCGTCCTCAATGGTTGGCGAGGATCACGGTGCCGCCGGAGGACAGCGTCCCCCCGGTGCCGTGGACCAGCGCCGTCTTCGCCCCGGCGACCTGCCGGTCGCCGGCCTCGCCCCTCAGTTGCCGCACGGCCTCGACCAGCAGGAAAATGCCGTACATGCCCGGGTGGCAGTAGGACAGGCCGCCGCCATTGGTGTTGAGCGGGAAGTCGCCGCCGGGTGCCGTCCGCTGCCCCGACACGAAGGCACCGCCTTCGCCGCGCCCGCAGAAGCCGAGCGCTTCGAGCGTCATCAGCACGGTGATCGTGAAGCTGTCGTAGCACTCCACGACATCGATCGCCTCGTGGCCGATGCCGGCCATCTCGAAGGCCCGACGACCCGACATTTCGGCAGCGGTCAACCGCGCGAGGTCGGGCATGGCGCCGATCGACCAGTGCGTGTGCGCCTCGCCGTAGCCGCGGACGTGGATCATCCGGCTGCCATGCGCCCGCGCGTTGTCCGCCGTGGTCATCACCACCGCGCCGGCGCCGTCGGTGACGAGGCAGCAGTCGAGCAGCTTCAGGGGATCGCAGATCGGGGTCGACGCCATCACGTCGTCGATCGACAGCGGGTCGCGCATCGTCGCGGCGGGGTTCATTGCGGCCCATTTGCGGGTGGCCACGGCGATTTCCGCAAGCTGCTCCTGCGTCGTGCCGAACTCGTGCATGTGCCTCTGGGCGGCCAGCGCATAGCCGCCGACGGGTTGCGGGATCCCCCACACGTTCTCGAACTGCATGGTCAGGATCGGCGGTCGCCCGCCGAGCGTGCGGCTGCGCTCGCTCTTCTGCATCGAGCCGTAGACGATCAGGGCGACATCGCAGTACCCGGCCTCGATGGCCATCGCCGCATGAGCGACGTGGGCCTCGAAGGCCGATCCGCCGATATTGGTCGTATCGGCGAAGCGCGGGAAGATGCCGAGATATTCGCCGAGCGTGACGGAGGCGAGCTGGCCCGGTCCGGGAACGCCCCACAGGCCGGCGACCAGCAGGCCGTCGACGTCGCGCATGGGGATCCGGGCATCGTCCAGCGCGGCCTTGGCCGCGCGGGCCTGCACCTGGAGGACCGACCCGCCGCCGACCACGCGGCCGTCCTTCAGCGGGACGTCGCCAACCCCTACGATCACGGCTTCCCGCTTCACGATGCCTTCTCCCTGCTGCCCGTCACGGGCACCCTGGCCGTACCGGCGAGGATGGCCCTCTCGCCGGCCCTGCAGCCGACCTTCACCACCGCGACGATCCGGCCGTCCGCCTGCACGGCGTCCTCGACGATGCCGGAGACCTCGACGATGTCGCCGACGAAGACGGGACCGACGAAGGCGATGTCCAGTTCGCCGCCGGCATCGAAGGCGCCCTCGCTCCAGGCATTGAGCATCTCGGCGACGAAGGCGAGCGTCATCAATCCGTGCGCGATGGTTCGACCGAACGGCCCCTTCGCGGCGAAGTCGGGATCGACGTGAATGGGGTTGAAGTCGCCGGACGCGCGGGCGTAGGCGTCGATCACGGCCTGGCTGACGGGACGCGTCAGCCCCGGGAGGGTGTCGCCCGCCGCCGGAGGGCCGCTCCGCCCGTCTACTGACCGGATGGTGCTCATGAGGCCTGGCCCCAGATCGACGTGACGCGTCCGGTCGAGACCAGCCCCCCGTCGCTGCCGCGCGCCTCGAACTCCGCCACCACGTAGGGGCGGTCCTTGCGGATGTAGGTCTCGGTCACGCGGGCCTGGATCGACAGTGTCTCGCCCAGGCGCACCGCGCGGTGGAAACGCAGTGCCTGCTTGGCGTGGATCCCGCCGGGCGGGCTGCCGCGCGCGGCCAGCAGGTCGATCAGGTACACGCAGGCGATCATCGACGGGGCGCTCGCGAGCCTGTCGCCGGCCCGGTAGAGGGTCCCGGCGTTGCCGGTCGCGTCGAGGAACGCGCCGACACGTTCGGGCGACACCTCGAATGCGAGGGGCCGGGCGGGGAACACGTCGCCGACGGCGACGTCCTCGTATCGCCGATAGGCGGCCATGGTCACACCGGCGTCCACGAGAAGACGTCGCGCGACATCTCCACCGGGACGAAGGACGTCTTCAGGGCGGGAAGCATGTGGTCGCGCAGCGTCTCCGGCGTCCAGCCTTCGCTGCGATGGACGGACCGCACCGGGCGCGGCTGGCTCATCAGGAAGACCTCGTTGCCGCGGACGGCGAAGATCTGGCCGTTGACGGCCGCCGCCGAGTCGCTGGCGAGGAACACGGCGACCGGCGCTATCTTGTCCGGAGTCAGCATGCGCAGCCCCTTCAGCCGCTCCTCCTGGTCCGGCGTGTTCGGGATCGACCCGACCATCCGGCTCCACGCGAAGGGCGAGATGCAGTTGGAGCGCACGTTGAAGCGCGACATGTCGATGGCGATCGACTTCGACAGCCCGACGATGCCCATCTTGGCGGCCGAGTAGTTGGCCTGGCCGGGGTTGCCGACGAG
>CAZJCW010000218.1:0-7496 GCA_964544365.1 uncultured Alsobacter sp. | reverse complement strand
CTTCATCTTCTCGGTGGTGCTCGGCGGCAAGCAGACGCGCACGCTGCCCTCTGCCATCTACAACGTGCTGACCTTCGAGCAGATCTCGTGGGGCCCGCTCGCGGCGGCGGCGCTCCTCGTCACGCTTCCCGTCCTGCTCCTCACCGTCATCGCCCAGCGCGAGATCGTCGCCGGCCTGTCCGCCGGCGGTCTCAAGGACGGATGACGACCATGCCCGACCTGCGATCACACCGGAGTACCCGCCATGCCTGAGACCCCGTCGCGCTTCGGCCTGTCCGTCGCGCTCGCCACGCCCTTCACCGCCAGCGGTGCGCTCGATTTCGGCCGCATGGCCTCCCACGCCCGCTGGTGTCTCGGCAATGGCTGCGACAGCATCACCGTCTTCGGCACGACGGGCGAGGGCGCGTCGGTCGGCGTCGCCGGCCGGCAGCAGGTCTACGGGGCCCTGAAGGGCGCCGGGCTGGATTTCCGCAGCCAGGTCCTGTCGGGGGTCGCGGCTGCCTCCGTGCACGAGGCGCTCGAGCAGTGCCGGGCTGCCTACGATGCCAACTGCCGCGGCCTGCTGCTGGCGCCGCCCTTCTATTTCAAGGGCGTGTCCGACGACGGCCTGCACGCCTGGTTCGCCAAGCTCTTCGACGCGCTCGGAGACAAGGCCCGCGACATGATCCTCTATCACATCCCGTCGGTGACGGCGGTCGACATCAGCCCGAACCTCATTGCACGGTTGCGCCAGAGCCATCCCGGCGTGGTGATCGGGGTCAAGGATTCGTCCGGCGACGGCGCCAACACCGAACGTCTGCTCGCCACCCACGGCGACCTCGCCATCCTCGTGGGCGACGAGCGCCAGCTGGCCGGAGCCGTGCGCAAGGGCGCGCAGGGGACGATCTGCGGCGTCGCGAACGCAGTACCGCACCTGTTGCGGCCGATGGCCCATGACGGCATCGACGACCCGCGCGTCGACGCGCTGGTCGACGCCGTCGTGGCATTGCCGGTGATCCCGGCCGTGAAAGCCCTCGTGGCGCACGTCCACCGCGATCCCGCCTGGCTCACCATGCGCCCGCCGCTCGAGGCGCTCGGCGCAGCGGACGCGGCGCTCGTCGGAGCGGCCTACGACCGCATCGTCGGCGCCAGGGCCGCCTGAGGCCGCCGGGATGGCCGGGCGCGGGGAGGAGGGCGAACCGCTCAAGCTGCGCGAGAAGGCGTATGACGCCTTCAAGCAGCACCTGCTCGCGCGCGACATCCTGCCCGGCCAGTTCGTGTCGCAGCGCGAACTCGTGGAACTCACGGGCCTCCCGCTCGGAGCCATCCGCGAACTCGTGCCGCGCCTCGAAGCGGAAGGACTGATCCGAACGGTGCCGCAGCGCGGCATGCAGATCGCCCACATCGACGTGCCGCTGATCCGCGACGCGTTCCAGTTCCGGCTCATCATCGAGAAGGAGGCGATGGCAAGCTTCGTCGCGCGCGCGTCCGACGAGACCATCGCCGACCTCGTGACCCGGCACCGCTCGGTTCTGGAACGCGCCTCCTCGCAGGAGGTGACGCCGGCCCTGCTGGCCGAGGCGCAGGCCGTCGACTGGGGCTTCCACGACAGGCTGGTCGAGGCGCTCGGCAACGAGATCGTCGCCAAGGCCTACCAGGTCAACGCGATCAAGATCCGCCTGATCCGCCAGCAGGACATCCGCATCCACCGCGAGATCGTGGTGCCCGTGATGCAGGAGCACATGCGGATCCTGGACGCGCTCGAACGCCGTGATGCCGCCGGCGCCGTTGGCGCGCTCTCCGCCCACATCAACCGCGCCCGGGACAAGGCGCTCGGCCTCGAGAACCGGGGATCGTGATCATGGACCCTACCGCGGACTTCACCATCATGGGCCGTCCGGTGCCCACCGCACTCATCGGTGATCTGTCGGAAGCGGACGACCGTGGGCTGGCCGAGCAGCTGTCAGACCGCGGCTACCTGCTGCTGCGCGGCGTGCTCGACCCCGCCGAGGTCATGGACGCCCGCCACGAAGTGCTCCGCCGGCTTGCGGCCGTCGGCGAGATCGCCGACCCGCCGGAGGACGCCATCGCCACGGGAACCTCGCGACGAGCGGAGGCCGAGCCGGACCTCGGAGCCTTCTGGCGCTCGGTGTCGGAGGGCCCCGCCCTCCGGCGAGTCGCCAACGGGGCGCGCATGCGCGCCCTGATGGAGCGCCTGTTCGGCGGACCCGTCGCGCATTTCTCGTTCCTGTGGCTGCGCGCCATGGCGAGCGGCCGCGCCAGCCCGCTGCATGTCGACCACCCCTACATGAACCGAGGATCGAAGCGGCTGGTCACGGTGTGGACCCCGCTGGGGTCCGTCGACCGGCACGAGGGGCCGCTCTACATGGTCGAAGGGTCGCACCGCTGGCCCGACCTGCGGTCGCGCTTCGAGGGGGTCGACGTCGATGCCCAGGCGGGCGCCGTCGGGCACCTGGCGGAACACCCCGTCGATCTCGCGCAGGCCCGCGGCACGAGATTGCTGACGACGGCGTTCCGGCCGGGCGACTGCATGATCTTTGGCATGTTCACGGCCCACGCGGCCTTCGACAACCATGCCGGCGGCGGCAAGGTCCGCCTGTCCTTCGACACGCGCTTCCAGCCGGCCCAGGACCCGATGGACGAGCGTTTCTCCGGCGACGATCCGCCCGCCCATGGCGGAAAGGGCTATGGCTGCCTCTCGGCCGCACAGCCGCTCACCGCGCCGATGCTGAAGCGATGAAGGGGCCGTCCGGAGGCGACTTCGCCGCCGGCGGCTAGGCGACCTTCGTCATCGCCGAAGGCGTGACCTTGCATGCGACCGTGTGGCCTTCGCCCACCGTGACCAGCGGCGGACGGCCGCTCTGGCACGCTGACATGGCGAGGCGGCAGCGCGGGTGGAAGTGACACCCCGCGGGCGGATGGAGCGGGGAGGGGATTTCGCCCTTCAGCGCGGAGAACGCACGCTTGCGCGCGTCGAGCCGCGGCACCTCCTCCAGCAGGGCCTGCGTGTAGGGGTGCGTCGGACGCGAAAACACGTCCTCGGCCGGCGCCAGCTCGACGATACGGCCGAGATACATGACGGCGACGCGATCGGCGATGTGCTCGACCACGCCGAGATCGTGGCTCACGAAGAGATAGGTGAGATCGAGCTCCCGCCGCAGGTCCATGAACAGGTTGAGCACCTGTGCCTGGATCGAGACGTCGAGCGCAGCCACCGCCTCGTCGCAGACGAGAACCTTCGGCTTCACCGCCAGCGCCCTGGCGATGCCGATGCGGGCGCGCTGGCCGCCGGAAAACTGATGCGGATAGCGGCCCATCACGGCGGGATCGAGCCCGACGCGGGTCAGCGTCTCGGCGACATAGTCCCGCCGGTTCGCCGCCGACACCAGCCCGTGCACGACGGGCGCCTCGCCGACGATCTCCTCGACCCGCATGCGCGGATTGAGCGACGCCATCGGATCCTGGAAGATCATCTGGATCGCAAGATCCGCCTCCTTGCGGCGGCCCGCACCCATGTCGGCCACATCCTCGCCGTGGTAGCGGATGCGTCCCTCGGTCGGCGGCATGATGCCCGCCACCATGCGGCCGAGCGTGGACTTGCCGCATCCGGACTCGCCGACGAGACCGACGACTTCGCCCGGCATGATGGCGAGATCGACACCGTCGACGGCGCGCACGACCTGGTCCTTCAGGCCTGCGCCCATGACGTTGGCGATCTTGCCGGCAATGTCGACGCGCTTCACGAAGCGCTTGGACACGCCCTCGATGGAAACGATGGGCGCGGTCATGCCGGCACCAGCGCGTCGGCGAGCGGATGCACGCAGCGCCAGCGTCGCCCGCCTTCGCCCTCGCTCAACGAGGGTTGCGCGACGCGGCAGTCGGCATCGACGCGCGGGCAGCGGGGACCGAAGGAGCAGCCGTCCGGCAGGCGGGCGAGGGAGGGGGTCATGCCCGGGATCTGGGCCAGCCGTTCGCCGCGACGGTTGCGGCTCGGCACGGACCCGATGAGGCCGGCCGTGTAGGGATGACGCGGAGCGTCCAGGACTGCATCGACCGGTCCTTCCTCGACAATTCGGCCCGCGTACATGACGGCGATCCGGTCGGCCAGGCCCGCGACGACTGCGAGGTCGTGCGTGATCCAGACCAGGGCGGTGCCGGTTTCGGCGCAAAGCTGCTGGACCTCCGCGAGGATCTGCGCCTGGATCGTGACGTCGAGCGCCGTGGTCGGCTCGTCGGCGACCAGCACCTCGGGCCCGTGCAGGAGAGCGATGGCGATCGCCACGCGCTGCCGCATGCCGCCGGAAAACTGGTGGGGATAGGAGGTCAGCCTCTCCTGCGGCGACGGAATGCCGACCTTGGCCAGCGCCGTCGCGGCGCGGTCTCGCGCGGCCTTCTCGGATACGGATTCGTGCGCGCGGATGGCCTCGATCATCTGCGTGTCGACGCGCAGCACCGGGTTCAGCGTCGTCATCGGATCCTGGAAGATCATGGCGACGTGCCGGCCGCGCAGCTTGCGCAGCTCCGCTTCCGACAGACCCACGAGCTCGCGGCCCTGGAAGCGGATCGATCCCGCCGCAATCCGCCCCGGCGCGTCGATGAGGCCAAGCACGGCGAGCCCGGTGACGGACTTTCCCGAGCCGGATTCGCCGACGAGGCCAAGCACCTCGCCCCGGTTCACGGCGAGCGTGACCCCGTCGACCGCCTTCACCAGCCCGTCGCGGGTGGAGAAGGTGACGGCTAGATCCTGGATGGCGAGAACGGGTGTCACTTGCTCAGCCTTGGGTTCAGCACGTCGCGCAGCCGGTCGCCGACGAGGTTGATGGCAACGATGGCGATGACGAGGGCGACGCCGGGGTAGGTCGAGATCCAGTACTTCCCCGACAGCAGGTAGTCGTAGCCGTTCTTGATCAGCAGGCCGAGCGACGGCTCCGTCACCGGCACGCCGACGCCGAGGAAGGACAGCGTCGCCTCCAGCGCGATGGCGTGCGCCACCTGCACGGTCGCGACCACGATCAACGGCGGCAGGCAGTTCGGCAGCAGGTGACGGAAGACGATCCGGCTCTTGGGCAGGGCCAGGCAGCGCGCCGCCTCGATGTACTCGCGGCTGCGCTCCACCAGCGCGTTGCCGCGCACCGTGCGCGCGTAATAGGCCCACTGGACCACAACCAGCGCGATGATCACCTTGTCGATGCCGCGCCCGAAGGCGGCGAGCAGCACGAGCGCGATCAGGATCGACGGGAAGGAGAGCTGCAGGTCGACGAGGCGCATCACGGCGTTCTCGACCCGTCCGCCCGCATAGGCCGCCGCGACGCCGACGGAGGCGCCGATCGTGCAGGCGAGGATGGTCGACGTGACGGCCACGAACAGCGAGATGCGCAGCCCGTACAGGATGGCCGAGAACATGTCGCGGCCCTGCTCGTCCGTGCCCAGCATGTAGGTGAAGCCCGCCGCCGCCTTCGAGCCGGGCGTCAGCGTGCCGTCCATGATGTCGAGCTGGGCGAGGTCGTAGGGGTTCTGAGGCGCGATCCACGGCGCGAACACCGCGGCGACCACCAGTGCCAGCAGCAGCACGACGCCGGCATAGGCGAAGGGCGTGTCGAAATACTCGGACACGCGCCGCCGCAGCAGGCTCTCGCCCTTGTCGATGCGGGGCGGCGCGGCGATGAGCGCCGGGTCGCGCAGGACGTCGGTCACGGGCCGCTCCTCCTCGTCATGCCTTGGCCTCGGACAGCCGGACGCGCGGGTCGAGCGCGGCATAGACGAGATCGACCACGAAGTTGATCACCACGAACAGGACGACCACGAGCATCAGGTACGCCACGATGACCGGCCGGTCGAGCCTGCCGATCGAGTCGATGAGCAGCTTGCCCATGCCGGGATAGGCGAACACGGTCTCGGTGACCACGGCGAACGCAATCATGCCGCCGAGCTCGAGGCCCAGCACCGTGACGATCGGGATCATGATCGCCTTGAGCACGTGGACCATGACGATGCGCGTCGGCGACAGGCCCTTGGCACGGGCGAAGCGGATGTAGTCCTGCAGCATGACCTCGCGCGTGCCCGCCCGCGCCAGCCGGATGACGAGCGCCGCCTTGTAGAGCGACAGCGTGAGGGCCGGGAGAATCAGGTAGCGGAGGCCCTCCCACGTGAGGAAGCTCACCTTGATGCCGAAGAGGTCCGTCGTCGGCCCGCGTCCGCCCGATGGCAGCCACCGCAACTGCACCGCGAAAAGCAGGATCAGCATCAGCCCGATCCAGAAGTTGGGCAGGGAGAAGCCCAGGATCGAGCTGCCCATGATCGAGCGGCCGACGATGCCGTTGGGATAGAGCCCGGCGACGACGCCGAGGGGGATGCCGATGGCGATGGAAAAGATCAGCGCCAGCAGCGCCAGCTCCATCGTCGCAGGCATGCGCTGGATGATCAGCTTCAGGGCGGGCTCGTTGAACACGAAAGAGCGGCCGAGGTCGCCGTGCAGTCCGTTCCAGACGAACAGTCCGAACTGCTCCCACAGCGGCTTGTCGAGGCCGAGGCGCGCTGCGATCTCGGCCATTTCCTTCTGGTCGGCGTTGGGGTTCGCCAGCACGTCGACGGGATTGCCGATCATGAAGATCGACACGAACACGATGGTGGCCATCACGGCCACCACGAGTGCCGCCTGACCCAGTCGCCGGATGAAATAGACGAGCATTCCCGCTCTCCCCGCCCCGCGGACACGCTCGCAAGGAGCGTGCCGCCACTCTCGACGACGGCCTCAGGGCCTTACTTCTGCTTCACCTCGAAGGCCAGCGTATACTGGTCCACGCGGGCCGCGTAGCTCAGTGTCGGCTTGAACGCCCACGGCGTGACCTCGAAGTGCAGCGGGATGATGCCGTAGTCCTCCATCCCCACCTTCGACGCCTGGCGCAGCAGGTTTTCACGCTGCCCGTCGTCGATGGTGGCCAGCGCCTTGATGGTCAGTTCGTCGACGGTCTTGTTCGAGTACCGCCCGCGGTTGGTGTTGCCGAAGCCCGGCGCGGCGTCCTGCGTCGCGATCAGCGCGATGATCGAGTTCGACATCTCGTTGGTGTCGGCGCCCCAGCCGGCGAGATAGGCCGTGAACTCGTACTTGTTGCGCTTCGTGAAGAAGGTGGACGCGGTCATGCTGTCGACGCTGGTCCTGATGCCGATGCGAGCGAGCATCTGCGCCACGGCCTGCGCCACCTTCTCGTCGTTGATGTAACGGTCGTTCGGCGAGCCCAGCACCAGCTCGAAGCCGTTCGGATAACCGGCTTCGGCGAGGAGCTTCTTCGCCGCCTCGGGATCGAAGCGGTCCGGCTTGCGGTCGGGCGAGGTGCCGAACAGCGGCACGGGGAGCAGTTCGCCGGCAGGAATGGCGACGCCGCCCATGATCCGCTCGACGATCGCGTCACGGTTGATGGCCTTCGACATCGCCTCGCGGACGCGCTTGTCGAGGAAGGGGTTCTTGCCGTCCGTGCCCTTCACGCCCGGCGTCGTCC
>CAZJCW010000217.1:0-7605 GCA_964544365.1 uncultured Alsobacter sp. | reverse complement strand
GCCGCCAGATCACGAAGACCGCGAGGGCGAGAAAGATGATCGTCGTGAGATCGAAGCCGTCCTGCATTTCATGCTGCCCTGTCCCGGGTCCGGCCCGGTGCCGTCACCACGAGCATATATGGAATTCCACTCGTAACATCCACCCGCCTTCGGCACGCCCGGCGCCGCGGCAAACGCGACGGGCTCGCCTTGTTCGGCCTGACCATCCGTGCTAGCCCGCTGGCCGGAACCACCGGCCCCGAGGTCGGACCCCCTTTGCGAGGCGACCCGGCGCGGCCGGCGATTGGAGACAAGTCATGGTCAACAACGGAAATGGTGCCCCGGTGGGAGAGGAAGTTGCACCCTCCCTCAACGCGCTGGCCCAGTACATCAAGGATCTTTCGTTCGAAAATCCGAATGCCCCGCGCTCGCTGGCTCCCCAGGCCAATCCGCCGCAGATCTCGATCTCGGTGAATGTCAACGCGAAGCAGCTCTCCGAGACGGACTTCGAGGTCGAGTTGACGCTCGAGGGCAAGGCCGGCGAGGCGCCGAACCTGCTGTTCAGCTTCGAGCTGCTCTATGCCGGCGTCTTCCGGCTGGCGAACATCCCGGCCGAGAACAAGCATCCGGTCGTGATGATCGAGTGCCCGCGCCTTCTCTTCCCGTTCGCGCGCCAGATCGTCGCCGACGCGGTGCGCAACGGCGGCTTCCCGCCGCTGTTCATCGACCCGATCGACTTCGCGGCGCTCTTCCGCCAGCGGATTTCGGAGATGCAGGGCGGCGAACAGCCCGTCGCCTGAGCCCTTCCGCCTCTGACATAGCCCCGCCGGGTCGCGTGCCTGGCGGGGTTTTTCGTGTCGGGCCCCCCGTGATCGGCCGGCGACAGGACGGCCGGTCCGCAGAGACCGGACGCCAAAAGCGGGCGCCCGCAGCGGCGCTAGCCGACCGCCTCGCCGGCCTCGTCCGCCTCGACATACTCGCTCCAGACGGCATTCCCACCCAGTGTCGCGACGAAGGCGGCATGCGCCGCCATGGCAGCCGGATCGAGCCGGGGCGGCAGGGGCACGGTCCGCTTCAGGGTGAGGGATACGACCGCCCCGCCCGCACTGGAGCGCGCGGGTCCGGCGGCGACGGAGAGCCCGAGGTCGGCCTGCCGCCCGCCGAGAAGCTCCATGTACACTTCGGCGAGGATCTCGGCGTCGAGCAGGGCCCCGTGCTTGGTCCGGCGTGAATTGTCGATGCCGTAGCGCTGGCAGAGCGCATCGAGGCTGTTGGGCGCGAAGGGGTGCTTGCGCCGGGCGATCACCAGCGTGTCGACGACCCGCTCCTCGCCGATGGCGGGATGGCCCAGCCTGGCCAGCTCCGCATTGACGAAGCCCATGTCGAACGACGCGTTGTGCGCGACGAGCCGCCCGTCCGCCACGAAGGCGAGAAACGCGTCGGCGACGGAAGCGAACACCGGCTTGTCGGCAAGGAAGGCCGACGACAGGCCGTGGACCGCGAAGGCCGCCTCGGGCATGTCGCGCTCGGGATTGAGATAGACGTGGAACGTATTGCCCGTCGGGATGTGGTTCAGCATCTCGACGCAGCCGATTTCCACGATCCGGTCGCCCGACTGGGGGCTCAGGCCCGTCGTCTCGGTGTCGAACACGATCTCGCGGACCGCCATGCCGTTCTCCTCGCCTACATCGCCGACCGGCCCGGCCGGCCCGCGAACGACCTGACGATGTCGCGGACAGCCCTGCGGGCGGCGTCGATCCCGCGGCCGGTATCGATGACCATGTGCGCCCGTGCGCGCTTCTGCGAATCGGGCATCTGCCGGCCGAGGATGGCCTCGAACCGCTCCGGGGTCATCCCGCCACGCGCCAGAACGCGCTGTCTTTGCACAGGGGCCGGAGCCGAGGCGACCACCACGGCGTCGCAAAGTCGCTCGCCGCCGGTCTCGAACAGCAGCGGGATGTCCAGGACGACCAGCCGCGCATCGGTCGCGCGGGCTCGCCCGAGGAACCGATCGCGTTCCCGGGCGACGAGCGGGTGGACGATACGTTCCAGACGCGCCACCGCGTCCGGGTCGCCGATCACCGCTTCCGCCAGGCGCGGCCTGTCGACCACGCCGTCGCGGGTCGTGCCCGGAAACGCCGCCTCGATGAGCGGCACGGCCTCGCCCGCATAGAGCGCGTGGACGGTCGCGTCCGCATCGTGGACCGGCACGCCTTCCGCGCGAAACAGCGAGGCGGTGGTCGACTTGCCCATGCCGATCGAGCCGGTGAGGCCGAGGACGAAGGTCACGACGCACCTGCCGGGCGTTCGATGTCGCGCACGATGACCTCCCGCAGCGCCTCCGTGACCACGGGACGCCGTCCGAACCACCGCTCGAATCCGGGCACCGCCTGGTGCAGCAGCATCCCGAGGCCGTCCGTCGTGCGATGGCCCCGCATCCTCGCGTCGCGAAGAAGCTCGGTCTCCAGCGGGACGTAGACGATGTCGGCCACGATGGCCGACGGCTTGAGCGGCTCGAGGTCGACGTCGAGCGGCGGCTGGCCCTGCATGCCCAGCGCCGTCGTGTTGATCAGCAGGTCGACGCCGTGCATCGCGGTCGACAGGCTCCCCCAGTCGCGCGAGACGACGCGCCGGCCGAACGCCGCTTCCAGCGCCTCCGCCCGGGCGAGCGTGCGGTTGACCAGGATGATCCTTTCCAGCCCCGCGGCCAGAAGTGCAGCGACGATCCCGCGGGCCGCGCCGCCCGCTCCGAGGATCAGCGCCGTGGCGGTTTCGTGCTCCCAGCCAGGCTGCGTGGCGGACAGATGGGCGACGAAGCCCGCGCCGTCGGTGTTGTCCCCGTGCAGCCGCCCGTCCTCGAACCAGAGGGTGTTGACGGCGCCCATCGTCCTCGCGCGGTCGGTCGTGACGGCCGCGAGACGAAAGGCGACCTCCTTGTGCGGCACCGTGCAGTTGCCCCCGACATAGCCGCGCTGCCGCAGAGAGGCGACGAAGCGGGGGAAATCGTCGGGCGAAACCTCTTCGCGACCATATTCCCCCTCCAGTCCCATGGTCTTCAACCAGTAGCCGTGGATCAGCGGCGAGCGTGAATGGCTGACGGGATAACCCATCACACAGGCGCGCGGGGTCGGGCTGGTCGACATCGGCATGGTCTCCGGCTCTCGCGCGACGGGGTGGAACGCGACGGCTGTGCGCCTCTCGCCCTGCGCGCGCAAGTCCACTTTGGTCGGCGCGACGCGTTGCCGGGCGCGATCCTAGTTCGCGACGGCCCCAAGCTGCCGCAGCCCGGCAAGGACGGCCAGCAGGGGAAGGCCGAGTATCGTGAAATGATCGCCTGCAATCGTGTCGAACAGATGGATGCCGACGCCCTCGAGCTGGTAGGCCCCGACGCTGTCGAGGATCGCGGGGCCCGCGGCCTGCGCGTATCGCTCGATCATCGCGTCGGACAGGGGACGCATGGCAAGCGTCGCCGCGTTCGTTGCCTCGAAGACGACGTCGCCGGTGGTTGCTATCGCCGCGGCCGCGTGCAGGACGTGGCTCCGGCCCGACAGAAGCCGAAGCTGCCGCTTCGCCGCGGCAAGATCCGGCGGCTTGTGCAGGGCTTCGCCGTCGAGGTCGAGTGTCTGGTCCGCCGCCAGGACGATTCGTCCCGGAAGCCTGCGCGCCACATCCAGCGCCTTCGCCCGGGCGAGCTCGGCCGCGACGGCGGCAGCGTCCGCGCCGCGGTTGCGGGCGGCCTCTTCCAGCGCCCTTTCGTCGATGGTCGCCCGCGCGACCTCGACCGGAATGCCGGCGGCCTCGAGCATCGCGCGCCGGATGGCGCTCCCGGAGGCGAGGACGAGCGGCTGACCGGACAGCCACAGGCTCGAGGGCGCCGTCATTCGACGATGAAGCGCAGCCGATGGCTGCGGTAGAGATCGAGGATCGCGGCGGCCGTCTCCTCGATCGAGCGGCGCGTCACGTCGATCACGGGCCAGTTGTGGCGGGCACAGAGCTTGCGGGACGTCGCCACCTCCTCAGCCACGGCGGCCTTGTCGACATAGGGACTCGACTCGGGGGCGTTGAGCGCGAGCAACCGGTTCTGCCGGATCTGGACGATCCTCTCCGGGGTGGCGACGAGGCCGACCACCAGCGCCCGCTTCACCCGCTCCAGCGCCGGTGGCGGCGGTATGCCGGGCACCAGCGGGATGTTCGCCGTCTTGATGCCGCGGTTGGCGAGATAGATCGAGGTCGGTGTCTTCGAGGTGCGGCTGATGCCCACGAGAACGACGTCCGCCTCGTCGAGGTCGTCGGGAAGCTGTCCGTCGTCGTGGATCATGGTGAAGTTCAGGGCGTCGATGCGCTTGAAGTACTCTCCGTCCAGCACGTGCTGGGCGCCGGGGCGCTGCGTCGACACCGTGCCGAGATAGGACTGGAACAGGTTGAGGACCGGATCGAGCACCGACAGGCAGGGGCAACCGAATTCGCGGCAAGCGGCCTCGAGGCGCTCTGCGAGCTCGGGTTCGACGAGGGTGTAGAGAACCATCCCCGGGGCCGATTCGAGTTCGTTGAGCACCCTGTCGAGCTGCGCCGAGGACCGGACCAGCGGGTAGACGTGCTCGATCGCCGAAATGCCCTGGTACTGGGCGGCGGCGGCCCGGCTGACGGCGATCAGCGTCTCGCCCGTCGCGTCCGACACAAGGTGGAGATGGAAATAGCTGCGGTTCACGCGGTCATCCCGTCGGGGCAGTCGGGCGGCGGGCCGACGCCGACGCCCTGTGGAGAACTGTGGACGACGGGGAAGACTCGCCCGTCCGGCGGTCGGACGCCGGGTGACTGTCGCCCGGCGGTGGATTGCGATCAACAGGCCTGCCGCGGTGGAGCGAAATTCGGGCGTTTCATTCACACCGCGGGCGTGGGACACGATCCGGCGCCGCCCAAGCCTGGGTGTGCATTCGTTAACAAACTGTAAATCTTAACGGATCGTAAACGTTCTCCTGCGAGTCTGGCGCCACCGGACTGCCTTTCGAAGCATGGCGACGACACGGGCAAGCTGTGGGGACCCTGTGGATGGCTTGGAAACCCGTGGGTTCCCGGTCTAGAAACAGACTCAGAAGAGTCCTTTCAAAAAATAAGGTCTTACTCCTTGTCCCCTGAACAACCTGCCTCGCCGCCCCGCACCGGCAAGCCGCTCCTCGACGTCCTGTCGGGCCACGTCCTCGAACGGCCGCCGATCTGGATCATGCGGCAAGCCGGCCGCTACCTGCCGGAGTACCGGGAGCTTCGGACCAAGGCGTCGTCCTTCATGGAGTTCTGCTACACGCCGGCCATGGCTGCCGAGGCAACCCTCCAGCCGATCCGTCGCTACGGGCTCGACGGGGCGATCCTGTTCTCGGACATCCTCGTCATCCCCGATGCCCTGGGCCAGAAGGTGAGCTTCGCCGAAGGCGAGGGACCGCGGCTTCCTCCGATCACGGACCGGGCCGGTCTGGCGACGCTCGCCGAGGAGATCGACCTGGAGCGCCTGGGACCGGTGTTCGAGGCCATCGAGCGGGTGAAGGCGGCGCTGCCCGCCGAGACCACCTTCCTGGGCTTCTGCGGGGCTCCCTGGACCGTGGCGAGCTACATGATCGCCGGGAAGAGCACGCCGGAGCTGGCGCCGGCCCGGCTTCTCGCCTATCGGGATCCCGGGTTCCTCGATGCGTTGATCGACCGGCTGGTCAGGGCCTCGACCGCCTACCTGATCAGGAAGCTGCGCACCGGCGTCGACGCCGTGCAGATCTTCGAGAGCTTCGCGGGCGCCCTGACCCCGGCCGCGTTCGAGCGCTGGTCGCTCAACCCGATCAAGCGGATCATCGCCGGGGTGCGCGCCGAAATCCCGGACGCCAAGATCATCGTCTTCACCCGCAACGCCGGTGTGGGCCATACGCGGGTCTGGGAAACCGGGGCCAACGCCGCGGGCCTCGACTGGGGCGTCGATTGCGCCTGGGCCGCGCGCGAAATCCAGCCGAAGCTGGCGGTCCAGGGCAACCTCGATCCGCTTTCCGTGGTGGCCGGCGGGGATGCGATGCGCAAGGGCATCGACACGATCCTCGACGCCTTCAGGGGCGGCCGGCACATCTTCAACTTCGGCCACGGCATCGTGCCCGAAACGCCGACGGAGCACGTGGCCGAGCTGGTTGCCCGCGTGCGCGGGCGCTGACGGCCATGTACGAGTGGATCAAGGCGCTGCACGTGGTGGCGATCATCTCCTGGATGGCCGCCCTCCTCTACCTGCCGCGGCTGTTCGTCTACCATACGGCGGCCGCGGTCGGATCGGAGCAGTCCGAGACGTTCAAGGTCATGGAACGCCGCCTCTACAAGGCGATCATGACGCCTGCGATGGTCGTGTCCTGGCTGGCCGGGCTGTATCTCGTCTGGGCCGGCGGCTGGCTCGTGTCCGGCTGGATGCATGGCAAGTTCGCGCTGGTCCTCGCCCTTACCGCCAGCCACGGCATGATGGGCCGCTGGCGCCGCGACTTTGCCGACGACCGCAACCAGCGTCCGGCGAAGTTCTTCAGGATCTGGAACGAGGTTCCGACGTTGCTGATGATCGGCATCGTCATCCTCGTGATCGTCAAGCCGTTCTGAGGGAACCGCTCGGGGTCCCACTTGCCCTCGGCGTAAAATTGCGCTAACGGTCGATCTCCCTCCTTCAGGCCGTCGGTCATACTGGACGTTACGCCCCCTTGATGCGGGCGAAGTCGAACGACCGCCGGCCATGGAACTGGACATCCGGCTCCACGTTCCGAAGTCCCTCCTCTTCCAGCGCCTCACCTCGAGCGCAGGCGCCTTCCAGGACATTTCCATGCGGGAA
The DNA here is from genome assembly GCA_964544365.1 of uncultured Alsobacter sp. Classification (GTDB taxonomy): domain Bacteria; phylum Pseudomonadota; class Alphaproteobacteria; order Rhizobiales; family Beijerinckiaceae; genus Alsobacter. The sequence goes on along the minus strand of CAZJCW010000217.1, from coordinate 791 downwards.
ATCAAGCTGCAGGATCTCAAGGCCAAGTCGCCGACGGAGATGCTGTCGTTCGCCGAAGAGCTTCAGGTCGAGAATGCCAGCACCATGCGCAAGCAGGAGCTGATGTTCGCCATCCTCAAGCAACTCGCCTCCAACGAGGTGGAGATCATCGGGGAAGGCGTTGTCGAAGTTCTCCCCGACGGCTTCGGATTCCTGCGGTCGCCCGATTCGAACTACCTCGCGGGCCCTGACGACATCTATGTCTCGCCGTCCCAGATCCGGCGCTTCGGATTGCGCACGGGCGACACGGTCGAGGGCCAGATCCGCAGCCCGAAGGAGGGCGAGCGCTATTTCGCCCTGCTCAAGGTCAACACGATCAACTTCGAGGATCCGGAGAAGGCCCGCCACAAGGTCAACTTCGACAACCTGACGCCGCTTTACCCGAACAAGCGCCTCAAGCTCGAGATCGAGGATCCGACACGCAAGGACTTCTCGGCGAGGCTGATCGACATCGTGTCCCCCATCGGCAAGGGACAGCGCGCCCTGATCGTGGCGCCGCCGCGGACCGGCAAGACGGTCCTGCTGCAGAACGTCGCCCAGTCGATCACCTCGAACCACCCTGAGTGCTACCTCATCGTGCTGCTCATCGACGAGCGGCCCGAGGAAGTCACGGACATGCAGCGCTCGGTGCGCGGCGAGGTCGTGTCGTCCACCTTCGACGAGCCGGCCTCGCGGCACGTCCAGGTGGCCGAGATGGTGATCGAGAAGGCCAAGCGCCTGGTCGAGCACGGTCGCGACGTGGTCATCCTGCT
>CAZJCW010000216.1:0-7629 GCA_964544365.1 uncultured Alsobacter sp. | reverse complement strand
AACTCGACCTGGTGCGCCCGCAAGGCCCGCACCGTGGTCGAGAACGTCGAGCAGATCGTCGCGGGAGAACTGCTCATGGCGGCGCAGGCCCTGAGCCTCGTCGAGCCGATCGCCAAGGGCCACCCCATCGGCAGCGGGTCGAGGGCAGCCCTGGAGGCGATCCGGGCGGTGATCCCCCCGGCGCTCGACGGCGACCGCTGGTATGCCACCGAGATGCGCCAGGCGCTCGATCTCGTCCGGTCCGGCGCGGTGCTCGATGCCGTCGAGCAGGCCGTCGGTCGGCTCGACTGACGCTCCTCGGACGGGAGGCCGGACAGGAGAGTTGTTCGGCTAGGGTCTATGCGTCCGGCGCGTGCATCCGTTAGCCTGTCTGCCGGGTAGACCCTGGCATGGACGGGATGACACGGGTGAAGGCGGCCTCGACCTTTTCGGCGTCTGCGTTGGATCTCGCCGCCGCGCTGCGACGCTGCGCGGCGGGCGACGAGGCGTCGCTGCGCGCGATCTACGACGCCGAGGCGCCGCGCATGCTCGGGGTTGCCAGCCGCCTGCTGCGCCGCCGCGATCTGGCGGAGGAGGCCGTGCACGACACCTTCCTCAAGGTGTGGAACAGCGCGGCCCTGTTCGACGAGACGCGTGGCGACCCGCGCGCCTGGATCTACACGATCCTGCGCAATCGCGCCCTGTCGATCCTGCGCGGCGAGGCGCGCACCGAGCTCGTCGACGATTTCGAGCCGATGGGCCTCGCCTCCGAGGCCGAGTCGCCCGAGGACGCGATGGCGCGCCTGTCCGATGCCGGCGCCCTCAGGGGCTGCCTCGAGCGGCTGGACCCGGTGCGGCGGCAGGCCGTGCTCCTCGCCTACGTCAACGGCCTGACCCACGGCGAGATCGCGGGCCGGATGAGGATCCCGCTGGGCACGATCAAGTCCTGGATCCGCCGCAGCCTCATGGCCCTGAAGGACTGCCTCGCATGAGCCCTCAGGAACGCGATCGCCTGGCTGCGGAATTCGCCCTCGGCGTGCTCGAAGGCGACGAGCACCGGCGCGCCGAGGCGCTGTTCGGCGACGATCCGGCCTTCACGCGTGCCGTCACGGACTGGGCGGACCGGCTGGCCGAACTCGACCGGGCCGCCCCTGTCGTGGCCCCCGACGCGGCCCTGTGGACGCGCATCAGCGCCGGACTGGCGGGGGGACGAACCGCGTCGGTCACCGGGCCGCCGCCGCGAACGGCGCAGGACACCCTCGCGGGATGGAAGGGCTGGTGGTCGAGCCTGGGCTTCTGGCGGCCGGCGGGACTGGCCGCCGGCTTCGCGGCCCTCGTCCTGGCTGTCGGCCTCGGCGTTTCCATCCAGCGCGCCAGCCGGGCGCCCGTCCTCGTGGCGGTGCTGCTCACCGACGCCAGCCGCCCGGCGGCCGTCGTCAACGCCTTCGCCGATGGGCGCACCGAACTCATCCCGCTGGATGCCATCGCCGTTCCGCCGGGCAAGGCGCTCGAGATCTGGACCCTGTGGGATCGCGCCCGCGGTCCCGTCTCCGTCGGCCTCATCGACGCCGCCCGACGCGTGAACCTCCGGCTGGAAGGCCTGCCGACGCCGGGACCGAACCAGCTTTTCGAGATCACCCTGGAGCCAGCGACGGGCTCGCCCACAGGCCGGCCGACCGGGCCGATCCTGATGAAGGGCACGACCAGCACGGCCCTCTAGCAAGAAGACCCGGGACGTCTCCGGCCCGGGTCTTGTGTCTTCCGGCAGGTCTCGCCCCGTTCTATTCGGCCGCGAGCTGGCTTGCCGGTGCCGCGGCGCGGATGTCGGCGTCCACATGGTCCTCGAACTTCTTGAAGTTCGTGTTGAACATGGACACCAGCTTCTTGGCCGTCTCGGCGAATTCGGCCTTCGAGGCCCACGTCTTCACCGGGTACAGGATGTGCGGCTCGATGCCCGGCACGGAGGTCGGGACGGCGAAGCCGAAATACGGATCGGTGCGGAAATCGGCCCGATTCAGCGAACCGTCCAGCGCCGCCGTGAGAAGACGACGCGTCACGCGGATCGGCATCCGTCGGCCGACGCCGAACTTCCCGCCGGTCCAGCCCGTGTTGACGAGCCAGCAATCCACGCCGTGCTTGCCGACGAGCTCGCGCAGGAGGTTGCCGTACACCGACGGGTGTCGCGGCATGAACGGCGCACCGAAGCAGGTCGAGAAGGTGGCTTCGGGATCCTTGACGCCCTTCTCCGTGCCGGCCACCTTCGCGGTGTAGCCCGACAGGAAATGGTACATCGCCTGCGCCGCGGTCAGCTTGGCGATTGGCGGCATCACGCCGAAAGCGTCGCAGGTCAGCATCACGATGTTCTTGGGAACACCGGCGCGGCCGGTATCCGAGGCGTTCGGGATGAAGTCGAGCGGGTAGGCGATCCGGGTGTTTTCGGTGCGCGAGCCGTCATCGAAGTCGGGCATCCGGGAAACCGGGTCGAGCACCACGTTTTCCATGACCGTGCCGAAGCGCTCGGTGGTCGAGTAGATCTCGGGCTCCGCCTCGCGCGACAGGCGGATCGCCTTGGCGTAGCTGCCGCCGTCGCAGTTGAAGACGCCGGCCGGCCCCCAGCCATGTTCGTCATCCCCCAGCAGCGTCCGGTTCGGATCGGCGGAAAGGGTCGTCTTGCCGGTTCCGGACAGGCCGAAGAAGACGGCCACGTCGCTGCGCGAGCCGACATTGGCCGAACAGTGCATCGGCATCACGCCGCGGGCGGGCAACGTGAAGTTCAGGTAGGTGAACACGGACTTCTTCATCTCGCCGGCATAGCTCGTGCCGCCGATCAGCACGATCTTGCGCGTGAAATCGCAGGCGATGACGGTCTCCGTGCGGCAGCCGTGGCGGGCCGGGTTCGCCTTGAACGACGGCAGGTCGACGATCGTCAGGTCGGGCACGAAGCTGGCGAGGTCCGCGACATCCGGGCGGATGAGCAGGTTGCGAATGAACAGGGAGTGCCACGCATATTCCGTGAAGACGCGCGCCTTGACCCGGTTGGAGGGATCGGCGCCGCCATGCAGGTCCTGCGCGAAGAGGTCCATGCCCTTGGCGTGCGCCAGCATGTCCGCGAGCAGCGTGTCGAACTTGTCGCTCTCCAGCGCGCCGTTGTTGTCCCACCACACGCTATCGGCGGTCAGGGAGTCGCGAACGATGAACTTGTCCTTGGGAGAACGGCCGGTGTGGACGCCGGTTTCTGCCACCAGGGCGCCGCCGGCCGCGAGCTTCGCCTCGCCGCGGACCATCGCCTCTTCGTAGAGCTGCGGCGCCTGCAGGTTCCAGAAGACACGCTTCAGGCCCTTGAACCCGAAGGCCTCCGCGCCGTGTGCGCCGTTGTAGGTGCCGATATTGTCCACTTTGTCTCTCCTCGTGTCCGCGCTGCCCGCGGACACCCCTTTCGAAACGCCAGTTCTCCAGCCGGGATGCAACCGGTCCCGCTCGGGGCGGGACGCTAGTGCCCTGCATCAAGGGCCGCAAGTCAGACTTTCAGTTCAGTCACCACGAGACGCGCAAAAGAACAAGACGTTCCACGGCGCACAGTTAGCACATGAAGTGTTTGTTCTATTTTGACTGGAATTCGGAATGTTCTGGTCGCGCATCTACTGTGAAGCCCTTGCCGTGTCCGCCATCGCCTGGAAGGCCCTTCGCAGGGCGGCTGGGCCGTCGACCCTGGCGGGAAACAGCAGGCGGGCAAACTGGTCGCCGTCGGCCAGATCGCATCCCTCGGGATCGAGACCTGTCATGCGCCACGCACCGGCGGGCAGCCCCAGCAGCCTGGTCGCGTAAAGGGCCACCGTGTCGGCATGATCCTCGTTCACGTGGGCGAGCGCTTCGTCCTCGGCCTCGGCGAGAGCCGTTGCGCCGTCGAGGTCGAGCAGCAGGTCGGTGGGCGGGATGTCGACGATGCGGCCAAAGCCGGCGACGAGATGGGCGCCCTCCGGCACCAGCCGCCAGAACGAGAAGTCAGCAAAGTCGGCGTACATCGCCGCGCCCGGATGCCTGGCCAGAAAGCGGCGACGGACCCTCGGATCGTCGGTCTTCTGCGCTCGCGTGGTAACGCTCACCCGAGGATGCACAAGCGGATCGCCGGCGCCGACCTCGGCGAACAGTACGCTGGAGGCAGGGTTCTCCTCGACGTTGAGGGTGTGAAGCGCAAGGCGCGAGATGAGGACGATCGGCGTGCCGTCGACGTCGGTGGCGGCCGAGATCAGCGACGCGTAGGGGCCGCCGGTGCGGCGATCGACGGTGGCGAGTGTCGCGAAACGGGCGCTTCGCATCAGTCGGCGCGCCTCGGCGCGGGCATCGAAGGCAGGCTGGGCGCTCATGGGTTCGGGTCCGGACGCGGATTCGCCGCCATCACGGCGGCAAAACATGGCGAAATCGTGCGTCAGGCATTACAGTGCGAGATGGACCGCCGGGCAAGGACCCGTGCGGAAGGGCAGCCACATTTCAGCCGCGCTTGTCACAGAGCGTCCCCGCCGACGCGCGAGCCGCGCCGAACCGGAAAAAACGATGCCGACGATTGCACTGGTCGATGACGACCGCAACATCCTCACCTCGGTCTCCATTGCGCTGGAGGCGGAGGGCTATCGCATCCAGACCTATACCGACGGCGCGTCCGCCCTCGACGGCCTGAAGCAGAATCCGCCAGACCTTGCCATCTTCGACATCAAGATGCCGCGGATGGACGGGATGGAGCTGCTGCGGCGCCTGCGGCAGAAGTCCGACCTGCCGGTGATCTTCCTGACGTCGAAGGACGAGGAGATCGATGAACTGTTCGGCCTCAAGATGGGCGCCGACGATTTCATCCGGAAGCCGTTCTCCCAGCGCCTGCTCGTCGAGCGCGTGAAGGCTGTCCTGCGCCGCGCCGCCGCCAAGGAGTCGACCGCTCCGAAGGAAGGCGACGCCAAGGTCCTGGAGCGCGGCCTCCTCAAGATGGACCCGGAGCGGCACACGTGCACGTGGAAGGGCGAGCCGGTGACGCTGACGGTCACCGAGTTCCTCATCCTCCAGGCGCTGGCCATCCGGCCCGGCGTCGTGAAGAGCCGCAACGCGCTGATGGACGCCGCCTATGATGACCAGGTCTATGTCGACGACCGCACCATCGACAGCCACATCAAGCGCCTTCGCAAGAAGTTCAAGGTGGTCGACGACGACTTCGAGATGATCGAGACGCTGTACGGCGTGGGCTATCGCTTCAAGGAGGGTTGAGCCGCGCCTTCGGCGGCTCGAGGTCATGACGGTCGAGATCGAGCGGGGTGTCCCGGCCCCGGCCGCAGCCGGGGCCCGCCAGGACGGCGGCATGACGCTTCCCCAGGCGGTGCGTGACCGTGCGCGGCGGCTTGCCCGGCTGTTCGGACAGCGGGCCGCCTCCAGCCTCGTCCGCCGCATCGTCGTCCTGAACCTTGCAGGCCTTGTCGCCCTTCTGGGCGGGTTCCTCTACCTCAACCAGTTCCGCGCCGGCCTGATCGACGCGCGCGTCCAGAGCCTTCTGACGCAAGGCGAGATCATCGCCGGCGCGATCGCGGCTTCGGCCACGGTCGACACCGACAGCATCACCATCGATCCGGACAAGCTGCTCCAGCTCCAGGCCGGCGAAAGCCTGGGCCCCGGGGAAGACGGCGGCATCGAGTTCTCGATCAATCCGGAGCGCGTCGCCCCGCTGCTGCGCCGCCTCGTGATGCCGACGCGCACGCGCGCGCGCATCTACGACCGCGACGGCTTCCTGATGATCGATTCGCGCTCCTACTATTCCCGCGGCGACATCATCGCCCGCCCCCTCCCGCCGCCGGAGGAGGACGAGGCGACGCTGGTCGAGCGGACCTGGAGCCAGGTCAAGCGCAGCTTCGGCCGCACGGGGCTCCCGCTCAACGACGACGCCTCGAACTCGCCCGACGGCCGCTCCCTGCCGGAGGTGTCGCGGGCCCTCGGCGGATCGCCGGCCAGCGTGGTGCGCGTCAATGCGGCCGGGGAAACCATCGTCTCCGTGGCCGTGCCGATCCAGCGATTCCGCGCGGTGCGCGGCGCCTTGCTCCTGTCGACCCAGGGCGGCGACATCGACGCGATCATCGCCTCCGAGCGGATGGCGATCCTGCAGGTGTTCGGCGTGGCCGCCGGCATCATGATCGTCCTCTCGGTCCTGTTCGCCGGCACCATCGCCGGCCCGATCCGCCGCCTCTCGTCGGCCGCCGACAGGGTGAAGCGGGACATCAAGGCCCGCTCCCAGATCCCCGACTTCACCGATCGGTCCGACGAGATCGGCCACTTGTCCGGCTCCCTGCGCGACATGACCGGCGCCCTGTACGACCGGATCGAGGCGATCGAGAGCTTTGCCGCCGACGTCGCGCACGAGCTCAAGAACCCGCTCACCTCGCTGCGCAGCGCCGTCGAGACCTTGCCGCTCGCGCGCTCGGAGGACAGCCGCGGACGCCTGCTCGCCGTCATCCAGCACGACGTCCGGCGCCTCGACCGCCTGATCAGCGATATCTCCGATGCCTCGCGCCTCGACGCCGAACTGGCCCGCGCTGATTCGCGACCTGTCGACATGGCCCTGCTGCTGGAGACCGTGACCGGCGTCGCCAACGAGGTTCGTCGTGACGACGGCGTCCGGATCCGGCTCGATATCGCACCGCACCCGTCCGGCCGGGCCGCCTACTTCGTGTCCGGGCATGATTCCCGCCTCGGCCAGGTGATCGGCAACCTCGTCGAGAACGCGCGGTCCTTTTCGCCGGCCAACGGCGAGGTGCGCGTCGCACTGCGTCGGATCGGCGATGAGGTCGAGATCGCCGTCGAGGACGACGGTCCCGGCATCCCGCCCCATGCGCTGGAGCGGATCTTCGAGCGGTTCTACACGGACAGGCCCGACCAGGGCTTCGGCCAGAACTCCGGACTGGGCCTGTCGATCTCGCGCCAGATCGTCGTTGCCCACCGCGGTCGGATCTGGGCGGAGAACAGGCCCGGCCCGACCCCTGACGACCGTCTGGGCGCGATCTTCCGCGTCAGGCTGCCGGCCCTTCCCCGATGAGCCGGCGGGAGCCGGAGCCCGCCCAGGCCGTCCACGCCAGCTGCGTGCTCGTCGGCGAGGCCGGAATCCTGCTGCGCGGCCCGTCCGGCAGCGGAAAATCCCGGCTTGCCCGCCGCCTGGTGGAGGAAGCGCAGCGCCGGGGTGTTTTCGCCCGACTCGTCGGTGACGACCGGATTGTGCTGGATGCCCGGGCCGGTCGCCTGCTTGCGCGACCCCACCCCGGGCTCGCCGGTGCGCTGGAGGTTCGCGGCACCGGGATCGTCGCGGCGGAGCACGAGGGGGTGGCCGTCGTCCGCCTCGTGGTCGATTGCGGTGCCCCGCCCGTCCGGTTTCCTGAGCCGGGCCAACGGTCTGCAGTCGTGCTGGGCGTTCGCCTGCCGCTTCTCGCGGCCGGCCCGGACGAAGCCGACGCGGTTCTCCTCCGGCTCGCCGTGACGAGTTCTCCGCTGGAAACGGAACTGCCATCCACCTGATGGCGTTCTGAGGGGTTGCACTTCTGGCTGCGTCGCACAAAATGAAGAGGTGCGCCCCAGGCGCGCTGGAGAAGCCGTTCATGATCGGGATGGTGCTCGTGACGCACGGGCGGC
>CAZJCW010000215.1:0-7739 GCA_964544365.1 uncultured Alsobacter sp. | reverse complement strand
AATTTCCGGGGCTTCTGTTGCGTTCGATCGGGTCCATCATGAGTCAGCGTCAGTCTTTCGCCTTCCATCGCTCTGTCGCCCGTTTCGGTTTCGTCTGCCTCATCGGCAGCCTCTCCGCGGCCTGCAGTTCGGACACGATGCGCTTCGCCGAAAGCCCGTTCGGCAACCCCTTCTCATCATCGGCCCGCATGGATCCGCAGACGACGGCGAGCGTCGTCGCGGCGCCGACGGCCCCGGTCCAGAGCCAGGCGCTCCCGCCCGTGTCGCCGGTCTCCGCCAGCCCGCTGCCGCCGCTCTCTTCGGCTCCGGTCTCGGTCGCGTCCGCCGCTCCGGCGGCGGTGTCCGGCGCCCGGCCGGTGTCCCTGCCCGGTGCCAAGGGATGGACGGCGCAGGGCGGATCGACCGTCACCGTCGCCGCCGGAGAGACGGTCAAGTCGCTCTCGAACCGCTACGGCGTGCCCGAGCAGGCCATCCGGGCCGCGAACGGCCTCTCCGGTTCCGCCCAGCCCTCGCCGGGCGCGAGCATGATCATTCCCGTCTACCACACGACCGCCCTCGATGCGCCGGCCGCCCCGGCGCAGGCAGCGGTGCCGACGAGCATTGCGACGGCCAGGCCCGCCGCGGCGCCCGTCGGAAGCGCGCGGATGCAGCTGGTCAAGGGCGCCCAGCCCGTCGCCTCGACGGCTCCCGTCCGGACGGCGGCGGCCGCTCCCGCCGCGCCGGCGCCCGCCCGGGTCGCCAAGGTCGAGCCTGTCAAGGTCGAGGCTCCGAAGGCCGTTCCGGCCAAGCCGGCTGCCGTCGCCAAGGTCGAACCGGCGAAGCCTGCTCCCGCCGCGCAGCCCGTCGTGGCCGCGGCGAAGCCGGCCGCCGTCGCGGCTCCGGCCAAGCCCGTGCAGGTCGCAAAGGCCGAGGCTGCGAAGACCGAGCCGGCCGCCGAGCCCGTCAAGCCGGCCGTCGCCGCTTCACCGGCGGCACCGCAGCCCGATCCCGAGAAGACCGCGTCGATCAGCAAGGAAGCGCCGACCGATTTCCGCTGGCCGGCCAAGGGCCGCGTCATCGCCGGCTTCGGCGGCAAGGGCGGCGGTTCCAACGACGGCATCAACATCGCGCTGCCGGAGGGGACGCCCGTCAAGGCGGCTGAGGCAGGCACGGTCGCCTACGCCGGCAGCGAGTTGAAGGGCTACGGCAATCTCGTCCTCATCCGCCACGCCAACGGCTATGTCACGGCCTACGCGCACAATGGCGAGTTGAAGGTGAAGCGCGGCGACTCCGTCACGCGCGGGCAGACCATCGCCACCTCCGGCCAGTCGGGCAATGTCTCGACGCCGCAACTGCACTTCGAGATCCGCAAGGGTTCGACTCCGGTCGACCCGCTGCCGCATCTCGGATCCTGATCCGGTCGGGCGTCTCGAGACCCATCCCCCGATCGCCTCAAGGCGGGTCGCGCTCCTGGCGCGGCCCGCTTTCGCGTTCGGCGGCCTACAGCGGAGCGCCGAGGCGGCCGGCGAGATCCTGGATGAACTGCCATGCCGTGCGGCCGGAACGCGAGCCCCGCGTGGTCGACCATTCGAGCGCGTCGTGGTGCATCGCCTCCCGGTCCTCGACCTTCAGCCCATAATGCGCCACGTAGCCGTCGATCATGGCGAGGTACTCGTCCTGGCTGCAGCGGTGGAAGCCGAGCCACAGGCCGAACCGGTCGGACAGCGACACCTTCTCCTCCACGGCCTCGCCGGGATTGATCGCCGTGGAGCGCTCGTTCTCCATCATGTCGCGCGGCAGCAGGTGGCGCCGGTTGGACGTCGCGTAGAAGATCACGTTCTCGGGTCGGCCTTCGATGCCGCCTTCCAGCACCGCCTTGAGCGACTTGTACGACGTGTCGTCGCCGTCGAAGGACAGGTCGTCGCAGAACACCACGAACCGGTATGGCGCCGGCCGAACGAGGCTCATCAGGTGCGGAAGCGTCTCGATGTCCTCGCGATGGATCTCGACCAGCTTGAGCGCCGGCGTGCCGGGCGCGCGTGTGGCGTTGATCTGCGCGTGGGCCGCCTTCACGAGTGACGACTTCCCCATCCCCCGCGCGCCCCACAGCAGCGCGTTGTTCGCCGGCAGGCCGGCCGCGAAGCGCCCGGTGTTGTCGAGAAGCGTATCGCGGACGCGGTCGATCCCCTTGAGCAGCAGCATCTCGACCCGGTTGACGCGCGGCACCGGCGCGAGGCCGGTGGGCGAGGGATGCCAGACGAAGGCGTCGGCCGCGTCGAAGTCCGGTGCGGCGGCGCGCGGCGGGGCGATGCGCTCGAGGCTGTCGGCGATCCGCGCGAGAAGGGCGGCGAGGGCGGCTGTATCGGTCATGGCGGCTTCCGGACGGGCGTTTGTGACGGGGCGGCGACGGTCCGACCCTTGCCGCGCACAGGGGGTGTCCTTATCTGCGCTCGGGCGGCGTGTCACGGGTCCGGAACGGCCTCGGCGTCGCCCGCCTATCAATTTGCTTTCCCACCCGCGCTGGCTATAGTCCGCGCAACTTTTTGAGGCGCTCCGCCGTGGTGGAGGCCGACCAACGTCTGCGGAGGCTTCCCGTGATCACGCCTGCATTCGCCCAGAGCGCTGCTGCGCCCGGCGGCGTCGACATGTTCGTGCAGCTCGTCCCGTTCGTCCTGATCTTCATCATCATGTACTTCCTGATCATTCGGCCGCAGCAGAAGCGGGCGAAGGCTCATCAGGAGATGATCAAGAACGTGCGCCGCGGGGACACCGTCGTGACGACGGGAGGGCTCATCGCCAAGGTCACCAAGGTGTCGGACGACGCCGAGCTCGAGATCGAGCTTGCGGAAGGCGTGCGTGCGCGCCTGATGCGCGGCATGATCGCCGAGGTCCGCGCCAAGGGCGAACCCGTCAAGTCCTGACCGAACCGAGCGGCCGGGCCGCGATACGGGAACTGCCTCGACGATGCTGCGATTCTCCAGACTGAAGACCATCGGCGTCATTCTCCTGACGCTTGCCGGCTTCCTCTATGCGATGCCGAGCCTGCTGTCGCCGGAGACGCGCAGGAGCGTCGAGCAGTCGATCCCGTCCTTCATCCCGAAGTGGATCGTCCCGCACCAGGCCATCGTCCTCGGCCTCGACCTCCAGGGCGGCTCGCACGTCCTGCTCGAGGTCGACACGTCGGCCGTCGTCCGCGCGCAGGTCAACGCCCTGCGCGACGACGTGCGCCGCGTGCTGCGCGAGCAGCGCGTGTCGCTGGCGGGGGGCATCGGCGTCCAGGCCCGCGGCGTCTCGATTCGCGTGCCGGAGGCGGCGGACCGGCAGAAGCTCCTGCCCGAGTTGCGGAAGCTCTCGCAGCCGGTCGGCAGCACCCTCGGCATGGGCACCGGCCAGCCTGCCATCGAGCTGGCGGAGCAGGCCGACGGCCTGATCCAGCTCACCGTCAGCGAGGCGGGCATCAACGAGCGCGTGCGCAAGGCGATCGACCAGGCCATCGAGGTGCTCCGGCGCCGTGTCGACGCCCTCGGCACGACCGAGCCCAACATCCAGCGCCAGGGCATCGACCGGATCCTCGTGCAGGTTCCGGGCCTGCAGAACCCGCAGCGCCTGAAGGAAATCCTCGGAACGACCGCCCAGCTCGAATTCCGCCTCGTCGCGGAACCGGGCGCCAACCCGGCGGAGGTCGAGACGCTTCCGTCGTCCGAGGACGGCGGCGCGCCGATGCAGATCGAGCGTCGGGTCATCGTGCAGGGCGAGGACCTGATCGACGCGCAGCCGGCCTTCGACAGCCGCACCGCCGAACCCATCGTCAACTTCAAGTTCAACATCCGCGGCGCTCAGCGCTTCGGCCAGGTGACAACCGAGGCGGTCGGCCGTCCGCTCGCCATCGTGCTGGACCGCAAGGTGATTTCGGCGCCGCGCATCCTGCAGCCGATCACCGGTGGCTCGGGCCAGATTTCCGGCCGCTTCACCGTCGAGCAGGCCAACAACCTCGCCATCCTTCTGCGCGCCGGCGCATTGCCGGCGCCGCTGACCATCGTCGAGGAGCGCACGGTCGGTCCGGGCCTTGGCCAGGACTCGATCGAGGCCGGCAAGAAGGCGTCGTGGGTCGCCGCCGTTCTCGTCGTCGTCTTCATGCTGGTCTGCTACGGCACGTTCGGCGTCTTCGCCAACATCGCGCTGCTCGTGCACGTGGTGCTCATCTTCGCGCTGATGTCGATGCTGGGGTCGACGCTCACGCTGCCCGGCATCGCGGGCATCGTTCTCACCATCGGCACCGCAGTCGACTCGAACGTGCTCATCTATGAGCGCATCCGCGAGGAGTCGCGCCTTGGCCGCTCGATGATTTCGTCGCTTGAGGCGGGCTTCCAGCGCGCCTTCGCCACGATCATCGACTCCAACGTGACGATGTTCATCGCCGCGGCGATCCTGTTCTTCCTCGGCTCGGGGCCGGTGAAGGGCTTTGCCGTGACGCTGATCCTGGGAATCGTGACCACCGTCGTCACCGCCGTCACCATGACGCGGATGATGATCGCCCTGTGGTACCGGTGGGCCAAGCCCACGAAACTGCCGTTCTGACGGGGAATCCGACATGAAGCTCCTGCGGATCATTCCCGACGACACCAAGTTCAGCTTCATGCGCTTCCGGCGCGTGAGCTTTCCGTTCTCGGCGTTCCTCTCCGTCATCGCCATCGTGTGCTTCTTCGGCGTGTCGATGAATTTCGGCATCGACTTCACCGGCGGCACGCTCATCGAGATGCAGTCGAAGGCCGGCAAGGCCGACCTCGCGTCGATCCGCGAGGCGTCGGTGGATCTCGTCGTCGGCGAGATCGAGGTGCAGGAGTTCGGCGACAAGGGCGAGGTGTCGATCCGCTTCGGCCTGCAGCCGGGGGCGACCCAGCAGGAGCGCGAGCGCGCCCAGCAGCAGGCGCTGGAGCGGTTCCGCAGCACGTTCGACAAGGACTACGAGTTCCGCCGCGTTGAGGTGGTCGGGCCGCGCGTCTCGGGCGAGCTCGTCCAGTCGGGAACGCTGGGCGTCGTGCTGGCCATCGTCGGCGTGCTCGTCTACCTCTGGTTCCGCTTCGAGTGGCAGTTCGCCGTCGCGGCCGTCATCGCGACGATGCACGACCTCGTGCTGACGATCGGCTTCTTCGCCATCTCGCAGCTCGAATTCAACATGACGGCCATCGCGGCCATCCTGACCATCGTCGGCTTCTCGCTGAACGACACCGTCGTCGTGTTCGATCGCGTTCGGGAAATGCTCCGCAAGTACAAGAAGATGTCGATAGACGACCTGCTCGACATCTCGATGAACGCGACGCTGTCGCGCACCATCTACACGTCGGTGACGACGATGCTGGCGCTGCTCGCCCTGGTGCTGTTCGGCGGCCAGGTCATCCAGAGCTTCTCCTACGCGATGATGTTCGGCGTCGTGGTGGGCACCTACTCCTCCATCTTCATCGCCGCGCCCGTGCTCATCTATCTCGGCCTGAAGGTGGGCGCGGAAGCGCCGGCCGAGGACAAGTCGCAGGAGGCGGCCCCGGCTAAGGCGCGTCGTCGCGGAACGGGCGAGAGCCCGGCGCAATGAGCGGCGGGACCCGCTACGACGGGTTCGTACCGGGTCGCCACCTCATCGACTCCTACGGCAATGGCGGGTTCCGCTTCGCCGACATGTCGCACCGGGGCTCCATCCTGGCTCTGCCCACCGGCATTTCCGCATGGCCGGTCTCGACCCCTGCCGACTTGACCCCGGCGGCTTTCGCGCCAGTTGTCGCTGAGGCCGCGGCGGTCCGGATCCTTCTCGTGGGCACCGGCCGCGAAGCGGTTTTCCTCCCGAAAGAGATCCGCGAGATCCTGAGGGAGGCGGGGATCGGGGTCGACGTCATGCAGACAGGTGCCGCTGCCCGCACCTACAACATACTCGTCGCCGAGAATCGCGCCGTTGCCGCGGCCCTGATCGCCGTCGACTGAGGACCGGCTCGATGGCGTTCATGGCCGCGGGACCGTCTCCCGCCTTCGCTCCGGCGTTCTCCGATCCCTCCCTGGCGCACGAACTGCGGAACCAGGATCGCGACCGTTGGGTCTCGACCCTCTTTGCGCCGGCCCGAAGCCGCGACGGGCTCGTCGCGCTCTATGCCTTCAACCTCGAGATTGCACGGGTCCGGGACATCGTGTCCGACCCGCTGCCGGGCGAGATGCGGTTCCAGTGGTGGCGGGACCTGCTGTCCGGCGAGGCGCGCGGCGATGCGGGGTCCCACCCCGTTGCCGCGGCGCTGATGCGGGCCGTCGCGCGCTACAACCTGCCGGTCGGCGCGCTGTCCACGCTCATCGAGGCGCGCACCTTCGACCTCTACGAAGACCCGATGCCGACGCTGAACGACCTCGAGGGGTACTGCGGCGAGACGTCGTCGGTCCTGATACGCCTTGCCACCTTCATCCTCGCCGACGGCGCGGATCCCGGAGGGGCCGACGTCGTCGGCCATGCGGGGGTGGCCTATGCCCTCACCGGGTTGCTCCGTGCGCTGCCGTTCCACGCGTCCCGTGGACAGGTCTTCCTGCCCGGCGACATGATGGAGTCCTATGGCGTGTCGCGCGACGACATCCTCGGCGCGCGGGACACGCCGGGCTTGCGGGCGCTTCTGGCGGACCTGCGGGGGCGGGCCCGCCACCATCTCGCCGAGACCCGCCGCGCCATCGGTGGAATTGCGCCGGCGCTGGCACCGGCCCTGCTGCCGGTCGCCCTGGTCGAGCCCTACCTGCGGCAGATGGAGGCGAAGGGTTACGCGCCTTTCCGGACGCCGGTCGGCTTGCCGGACTGGCGGGCGATCTGGACAGTCTGGCGCGCCGCGCGCAAGGCGCGCTGCGCCTGACTTCCAAGTCTTCCGATGGTCACGCGGCGACGCTGCGGCCGCCCTCGGGCCCCGCGAGCCACGCCTCCAGGTCCGCGCGGGCGCGGTCCGTGAGCGCCATCTTGCGGGCGATGGCCTTTTCCGTGCCGCGCAGGCGCTTTCCGTCGGCGCCTCGCGGCGCGCTTTCGAGCGGCGGGAACAGCCCGAAGTTCACGTTCATCGGCTGGAACGAGCGCGGCCCCTCGTCGATCGTCTCGATGTGCCCGCCGGTGATGTGATTGAGCAGTGCGCCGATGGCGGTCGTTGCGGGCGGCCCGGCCGGCGCCTGTCCCAGGGCCTCCGCCGCAGCGAAGCGCCCCGCCATCAAGCCCACCGCGGCGCTTTCCACATAGCCTTCGCAACCGGTGATCTGCCCCGCGAAGCGCAGGCGCGGCTGTGCCTTCAGCCGCAAGAGCGGGTCGAGCAGGCGTGGCGAGTTGAGGTAGGTGTTGCGGTGCAGGCCGCCGAGGCGGGCGAATTCCGCGGCCTCGAGCCCGGGGATGGTTCGCAGCAGGCGAACCTGTTCGGCGTGCTTCAGCTTGGTCTGGAAGCCGACGAGATTGTAGAGCGTGCCCAGCGCGTTGTCCTGGCGCAGTTGCACCACCGCGTAGGGCTTCACGGTCGGGTTGTGGGGGTTGGTCAGGCCGAACGGCTTCATCGGCCCGTGGCGCAGCGTTTCACGCCCGCGCTCGGCCATGATCTCGACAGGCAGGCACCCGTCGAAGTACGGCGTGTTGGCCTCCCACTCCTTGAACGACGTCTTCTCGCCGGCGATCAGTCCGTCGACGAAGGCCTCGTACTGCGCCTTGTCGAGCGGGCAGTTGATGTAGTCGGCGCCGGTGCCGCCGGGGCCGGCCTTGTCGTAGCGCGACT
>CAZJCW010000214.1:0-7786 GCA_964544365.1 uncultured Alsobacter sp. | reverse complement strand
GGTAGGTAACGGCGACCGCTGCAAGGGTGACAGCGACCTGGACTTCGTTTCCACGTGGCAGGCGTGTCCCCTCTCCCCCGTCATGCCCGCGCCCGGCGCGGGCATCCACGGCTTTGCCCCTTACCGCCCGACGCGGATTGGAGCCGTGGATGGCCGGGCCGAGCCCGGCCATGACGCGGTGGGATGGCACCTACCGGCAAACACCCCATTGCGCTCCCGCCAGAGCCCCGACCTCCGGACACCTCCCCCGTCATGCCCGCGCCCGGCGCGGGCATCCACGGCTTTGCCATTACCGCCCGTGGCGGATCGGAGCGGTGGATGGCCGGGCCAAGCCCGGCCATGGCGCGGAGGGGTGGCGCGGTTTCGGTGCGGCGGGTCAGGACGGCGTGCCTCGCTCCCTCCGTAAACATCACGATACATTCCGCGTTGATCGAACGGCCGCAGGCCACTTATGATGCGTTTCGCCGGTGTATTGGGCAACGGATCGGCTTCCGTCGCCACTCGCTCATCGGACCCGCTGCTGCAGTGGGATCGGTCATCCTGCTGCGGGCCTCTCCCGCGCCAAGGCACGTCGGGTTCGCATGCACATCATCGTCATCGACCACAAGGGTACCGAGCACGATCTCGAGGCGCTGGACGGCTGGCGCGTCATGGAGGTCATCCGGGACTGGGGGGTCGGCATCAAGGCCGAATGCGGCGGCGCCTGCGCCTGTGCGACCTGCCATGTCTATGTCGACCCGGCCTGGGTCGACAGGCTCGTGCCTCCGACCGACGAAGAGATAGACCGCCTCGACGAGGCGATGCTGGTCGACGACACCTCGCGCCTGTCCTGCCAGATCCTGATGAGCGACGCCCTCGACGGGCTCAAGGTTCGTCTTGCTCCGGGCAGCGAGCCGGATCAGTCCGAGGCCGCGGCCGCATAGGGCCGCCGGCCCGCAGCGCGATGGCCGTCGATCCGTTCCTTGCGCTGCGGACCGCCCTTCCGGACGACGCGCCGGCCATTCGCGACTGCGTGCGCGCCGCCTATGCCCGCTGGATTCCCGTGCTCGGCCGGGAACCGAGGCCGATGCAGGCGGACTATGCCAGAGCGGTGCGCGAACACCGGATCGATCTGCACCATGACGCCGGCGAACTGGTCGGCCTGATCGAAACGGTGCTGCGCTCGGACCATCTGTGGATCGAGAACATCGCGGTCAGGCCCGAAAGACAGGGCCAGGGCCTCGGCCGCGGACTGCTGGCCCATGCCGAACGGCTGGCCGAGACGTCCGGTCGCCCCGCGTGCCGCCTCCTGACCAACGGCGCTTTCAGCGCGAATGTCGGGCTTTACCGAGCGGTGGGTTATCGCATCGACCTCGAAGAGCCCTTCATGGGCGGCACCACGGTCTACATGAGCAAGCGGCTCTAACCCGCACGCCACGCGCGGCTCCATTATTAACAGATGTTTTTTGTTCTATTTTTCGCGCGATGAGTATCGTATGTAAATTCCAGATATTCCCCAAGCGGGCCGTGGCCAACATGATCCCCGATCGCATCACGCATGCCGCTACCGGATGGTTCGCGCGGCTCGCCCGGCTCCTGACCGGACCAACCTCGGCCGCGCCCGCCGGGAAGGTGTGGCTCGTCGGCGCCGGTCCTGGCTCCCCGGACCTGCTGACCGTCCGCGCCCTTCGCCTTCTTCAGGAGGCCGATGTCGTCCTGCACGACGCCCTGGTCCCTCCCGCGATCCTCGAACTTGTTCCGGCTTCCGTCCGCCTCATCGGCGTCGGCAAGCGCAAGGGCGACCACGCCTTCACCCAGCGCGAGATCGAGGCGCTGTTGGTGCGGGAAGCTCTTTCCGGCCGTCGCGTCGTCCGGCTGAAGGCAGGCGATCCGCTCGTGTTCGGCAGGGCCGGCGAGGAACTGGCCGCGCTCGCCGCCGCCGGTATCCCGGCCGAGATCGTGCCCGGCGTGACAGCCGCCCTGGCCGCGGCAGCCGACGCAGCGGTGCCGCTGACGCTGCGCGGTGTCGCCTCCTCCCTTGCCTTCGTCACCGCTCACGAGGCGGATGGGGCCACGCCGCAGGACTGGCGGGCACTCGCCTCGGCGGGCACGACGCTGGCCATCTACATGGGCCGAAGCGCCGGCGGGACGATTCGTGCGCGCCTGCTTGCCGCGGGCATGCCGGATGGAACGCCTGTTCTCGCCGTCGAGAATGCCGGCCGCCCGGACCGCCGCATCCTCTCCGGCACGATAGGCGACCTGCCCGGGCTGAGCGCGCGGGTCGACCTGCCCGGACCCTTGATGATCCTCGTGGGCCCTGTCGCCGCCATGGTCGATCCGGCGACGGTCGAGGCCATCGCCCCCCTGTTGCTCGACAGCGCCGCCTGACGGAGAGCCGCCATGATGAAGAAGCCGCGCGCGGCCGCGTCCCTCGTGATCTCCGCCAACGACACGCTGAGCGGCCTCACCATCTACCGAACGGCAGCCGCCGGCTGGACGACCGTCCTCGCCGAGGCCCTCGTCATCCCGTCCCAGGAGGAGGCCGAGGCGCTGCTGCCGCAGGTGACGCGCGAGAGCGCGACGACCGCCGTCGATCCCTATCTCGTCGAGGTCACGCACGAGAACGGACGGCTCGTTCCGGTCCGATATCGCGAACGCATCCGCCTGGACGGCCCGACCGTGCCTGCGCTGACCGAACGGCCGGATCTCACCCACGCCGACGCCGCCTGAAGAGGGCCCCATGTACCGCTACGACGAGTTCGATCGCGCCTTCGTCAACGAGCGTGTCGCCGAGTTCTCGGACCA
Source organism: uncultured Alsobacter sp. (assembly GCA_964544365.1). GTDB lineage: Bacteria > Pseudomonadota > Alphaproteobacteria > Rhizobiales > Beijerinckiaceae > Alsobacter. The sequence continues at coordinate 5,002 of CAZJCW010000214.1, read as the reverse complement.
GGTCGCCCGTCGGCTCTCGGGCGAACTCACCGAGGACCAGTTCAAGCCGATACGGCTGATGAACGGCGTCTATCTGCAGTTGCACGCCTACATGCTGCGCATCGCCATTCCCTACGGCACGCTGTCGTCCAGGCAGTTGCGCAAGCTCGCCTTCATCGCCCGGACCTACGATCGCGGCTGGGGCCACTTCACCACCCGGCAGAACCTCCAGTTCAACTGGATCGCCCTGAGGGACGTGCCCGACATTCTCCAGCACCTCGCGGACGTCGAGATGCACGCCATCCAGACCTCGGGCAACTGCATCCGCAACGTGACGGCCGATCACTTCGCCGGCGCGGCGGCGGACGAGGTGGCAGACCCCCGCCCCTACGCCGAGATCCTGCGGCAGTGGTCGTCGCTCCACCCGGAGTTCACGTTCCTGCCCCGCAAGTTCAAGCTCGCCGTCACCGGAGCGCCCAACGACCGGGCGGCGATCCAGGTGCATGACATCGGGCTGGAGGTGAAGCGCAACGACGCCGGCGAGATCGGCTTCGCGGTCTGGGTCGGCGGCGGCCAGGGCCGGACGCCGATGATCGCCAAGCGCGTCCGGGACTTCCTGCCGGAGAGGGAACTCCTCGCGTACTGCACGGCGATCCTGCGGGTCTACAACCTCTACGGACGCCGGGACAACAAGTACAAGGCCCGCATCAAGATCCTCGTCCACGAGACCGGCATCGACGAACTGAAGCGCGACATCGAGGCGGAGTACACGGCGCTGAGGGCCGAGAACCTGGAACTGGCCGTGCCTCGGGACGAGGTCGAGCGCATCGCCGCCTATTTCGCGCCGCCCGCCTTCGAGGTCCTGCCCGCCGTCTCCACCGTCCTAGAGCGCGCCCGGTTGTTGGACCCGCAACTCGCCACCTTCGTGGAACGGAACGTCACGGCCCATCGCCAGCCGGGCTATGGCTGCGTCACCGTGTCCCTGAAGCCGATCGGCGGCCCCCCCGGCGATGCCACGGCGGAGCAGATGGAGATCCTGGCCGACCTCGCCGAACGCTACTCGTTCGACGAAGCGCGCGTCAGCCACGAGCAGAATCTCGTCCTGCCGCACGTCAGGCTCGACGACATTCCCGCGCTCCACGCTGCCCTGCGGGCAGCCGGCCTCGGCACGGCGAATGCCGGTCTGGTGACGGACATCATCGCCTGCCCGGGTCTCGACTATTGCGCGCTGGCCAATGCGCGGTCGATCCCCGTCGCGCAGCGGCTTTCGGAGCGTTTCGGCGATCCGCAGCGCCAGCGCGAGATCGGCGAGCTGAAGATCAAGATCTCCGGCTGCATCAACGCCTGCGGGCATCACCACGTCGGCCACATCGGCATCCTGGGCGTCGAGCGCAAGGGCGAGGAATTCTACCAGATCACGCTCGGCGGATCGGCCGACCAGCACACCTCCATCGGCGAGATCGTCGGCAAGGGCTTTTCCTCCGAAGGCATCGTCGACGCTGTGGAGACGGTGGTCGACACGTACCTGCGCCTGCGCACCGGGCCGCAGGAAACCTTCCTCGACGCCGTCCGCCGCCTCGGCGAGGCGCCGTTCCAGGCCGCCCTCTACGCATCAGCCGATGCGGACGCGGCGGCCTGACAGACCTGCTCCGGGAGAACGACAATGGCCCTCTTTGGACGTGCAGGTTTCGGCGAGGACGCCTTCGTTCCGGTCGCTGCGGATCAACCGGTCCCCGCCGACCGTCCCGCCCTGGTCGGCAAGGTCCGCTGGCTGGCCGAGCGGGAGGCGCTCGCCGCGCGCAACGCTCCGCTCGGGCTGCTGCTCGAAGCCGGGGAAGACCTCGACGGCATCGAGGCCGACATCGGCCGCTTCGCGCTGATCGCGCTGCGCTTCCCACGCTACACCGACGGCCGTGCCTACTCGAAGGCCCGCCTTCTGCGCGAGCGGTTGTCCTTTAGCGGCGAACTGCGGGCGGTCGGCGACGTCCTGCACGACCAGATCCCGTTCATGCGCCGCTGCGGGTTCGACAGTTTCGAGGTCGTCCACGAACCGACCATCCGCGCCCTGAACGAAGGCCGCGTCCGCGGCGTCGCCCACCACTACCAGCCCGCCGCAATCCCGGAGCCGAAAGCTCCGACGCCCTGGCGCCGATACGGCAACGGCTAGGCAAGGCCGCGACTGCCGGCTCCCGGCCGTCCCACCTCCCCGCCGCCGTCCCCCGCGCGCCGAAAGCACCGGAAGGGCATTCGGGGCGACGGCACGGCTGGGGCGAGGCAGATCACCCGAGCCCCCCGCCGCCATGGCGAAATCCCCCTCCCCTGACCGGTGGAGGGAAGCAGCACCGGCATCTCTAGACCAGGGGGGCCTTGATCCCGCGCCCCTCCACCAGCCAGTGCGGAACCGGGAGGTTCTTCGAGCGAAGGAACTCAGGGTTGAACAGCTTGGACTGGTAGCGCGTGCCGTAGTCGCACAGGATCGTCACGATGGTGTGCCCCGGGCCCAGCTTCTCCGCGAGCCGGATCGCGCCGGCGACGTTCACGCCGGACGAGCCGCCCAGGCACAGGCCTTCCTGTTCCAGCAGGTCGAAGACAAGAGGGATGGCCTCCTCGTCGGGGATCTGAAACGCCACGTCGACTGGCGCGCCCTCGATGTTCTTCGTGATGCGCCCTTGCCCGATGCCCTCGGTGATCGAGGACCCGGATGACTTCAATTCCCCTGTCGTGAAATAGCTGTAGAGCGCCGCGCCCATGGGGTCGGCGAGGCCGATCGTCACCTTCGGATTTCGCTGCTTGAGCGCCATGCCGATCCCGGCCAGCGTCCCGCCCGTGCCTACGGCACAGATGAAGCCGTCGATCAGGCCATCGGTCTGCCGCCAGATCTCCGGGCCCGTGGTCTCGATGTGGCCCTGTCGGTTCGCGACGTTGTCGAACTGGTTCGCCCAGATGGCGCCGTTCGGATCGGTTTGCGCCAGCTGCTCGGCGAGCCGGCCCGAGACTTTCACATAGTTGTTGGGGTTCGCGTAGGGCACCGCGGGCACCTCGACCAGCTCCGCGCCGGCCAGCCGCAGCATGTCCTTCTTCTCCTGCGACTGCGTGTCAGGGATGACGATCACCGTCCGGAACCCCATCGCATTGCCCACGAGCGCGAGCCCGATTCCGGTGTTGCCCGCCGTCCCCTCGACGATGGTCCCGCCCGGTCGCAATGCACCGCGCCGGACCGCGTCCTCGATGATGAAGAGCGCCGCGCGATCCTTCACCGACTGGCCCGGATTCATGAACTCGGCCTTGCCGAGAATGCGGCAGCCCGTGCGCCGCGATGCGGCCTTGAGTTCGATCAGCGGCGTGTTGCCGATGGCCTCGACGATGCCCTTGCGAATGCTCATGCGACGCGCGCCCCGCCCGGCGGAGCGCCTCCCTAGCGATCTCGGTTTTGCTTTCAGCTATACCAGACCGGCGCCAGCGTCACGTCCCTGCCGGTTTCACGGGAGAGAGCGTCACGTGCGATGTCGGGTTCCCGGAAAACGCCGCCCTCGAGGCCCGTTGCCATCGCATCCCGCGCAACGACGACGTAGTTGCCGTCAGGCCGCCGCAACAACACTGCGATCGAGGCGCCGTCGGCCAGGACGAGGAACGCGTCGGCGGAGAGCCCGTCCGTCAGGAGACGGCGCAGACAGCCCAGGCTCCATTCCAGCGCGCGTGCCAGCATGGAGGATGTCTCCGGCAGCGGGGAGCGGAAGGACGGCGTCGAGGCATCGAAGGCCTGCGTCATGAGGGTCACTCCACGTGGCCGTTTCAGGCCACGCTTCCCATCATGCAGATCTCGATGCGTAATTCAAGTTTTTACGCAAAGAGAAGTGTTTTTCTGTATTTTACACCGAATACACGTTATTCAGTTGCTCGCCTGCCGCGACGGGCCAGCCGGACGCCAGTCCAGCTGGATCGATTTCAGCGTCGCGGAATCCGGCCCCGCCATCACCTCGATGCGGCCTGCCTCGGGAGGCGCCGTGCGACCTTCGGGTTGCCAGAAGGCGAGTTCGGCCTCGGTGATCGGCATCTTGACCACGCCGACGCCGCCGGGAGGGAGCGTGAGCCGGGCGAAGCCGCGCAGTTCCTTCACGGGCCGTGAAACGCGGGCGAGCCTGTGCCGGACATAAAGCTGGACATGCGCCGTGCCCGTGCGCGCGCCGGTGTTCATGACGTCGACGGAGACGGTCGCCGTCTCGCCGCCGTTCAGCACGGGGCGGTCAAGGCGCGGGGGCCCCATGAAGAACGTCGTGTAGGTGAGCCCGTGACCGAACGGATAGAGCGGGGTCGGACCCACGTCCTGGTAGCCGGTCGTGTAGGGCTTGGGCTGCTGACCCGCCGGGCGCCCGGTCGGCCGCTCGTCGTGATGGATCGGGATCTGGCCGACATTGCGGGGAAACGTCATCGGCAGCCGGCCCTGCGGCTCGGCAAGGCCGAACAGGATGCGGGCAGCCGCCAGCCCGCCCTCGCTGCCCGGGAACCACGCCTCCAGGATCGCCGGCGCCTCGCGATCGAGATCCTCGATCGTCAGCGGCCGGCCGTTGAAGAGCACGACGGCCGTGGGTTTCCCAAGCGCGATGACCGCGCGGGCGAGTGCAAGCTGATCGCCCGGCAGGTCGAGCGACGACCGGCTCGCCGATTCGCCGCTCATCGTGGAGCGCTCGCCCAGCGCCAGGATCACGGCCTCGGCCCGCGCCGCAAGCTTGACCGCCGCCGCGATCTCCGCCGGCGTTGTGCGGTCGATCGTGCCCGCGGCGGAGTAAAGCACGTCCGCCGTATCGCCGATCACCCGCCTGACGCCGGCCAGCAGGGTCGTCGCGTCATCCGGGTTGCCGTTCGCAGCCCACGGCCCCAGCGTATCGGCCTTGCCGTCGGCGAGCGGACCGATCACCGCCACTCTCTGGAGCTTTGTCGAGAAGGGCAGCGTTCCGCGGTCGTTCTTCAGCAGCACCATGGACTTTTCGGCCATGGCCCGGGCCGCCTGGAAATGGTCGGGGCG
>CAZJCW010000213.1:0-7825 GCA_964544365.1 uncultured Alsobacter sp. | reverse complement strand
GCGTGCTTTCGCGCGAGGATGCAGGCGATGACGTCGGCGGACAGGTTGCAGTCGACGAACACCCAGCTCGCCGAGGCGATCTGGGGCCAGGCGCGCTCGATGTCGGCGACGCCGATGAGGTCGAACACGTCCATGTCCGCGAGGCCGAGGACGAGGTCGTTGTCCGGGCCGAGGACGGCGACGTATTCCGCCGTGCTGCGGCCCCGCGCGGTGACGACGCCCGAGGCGTCCACGCCGACGGCGCGCAGCCGCTCCAGCAAGGCGCGGCCGTCCTCGTCGTCGCCGACGATGGAGACGAGCCCGACCTCGGCCGTGAGGCAGGCGAGGTTTTCCGCGACGTTGCGCGCGACACCGCCGAAGGCGCGCACGCCGGCGACGGGATTGGAGGTATGCGGGACGAGCGGAGCGGCGGCGCTGTACTTGCGGTCGAGCGTGGCGCCGCCGACGCAGACCACGCGCCGGCCCCGGGGCAGGACGTAGCCGCGGCCGAGGATCTGCCCCTTCTGCATCAGCGAGACGATGTGGGCGGCAACCGTGGAGCGGGCGAGGCCGAGCGCGTCGGCGATCTCCTGCTGGCCCGCGAACGGATTCGCCACGATGGCGTCCAGCACCGCGCGTTCCTGTTGGCCGAGTTCTGGCGAAGCCATGCGAGACGATCCCGTTGACCGGGATAAGGGCAACACCAATCGTCCTTGTCAACAATAGTTGACGGGTCTAGCCTCGCCGGGGTGTCGGGCTTCCGCGAAAGACGACAGACCGGAACCCGGCGAGGCCTCGGCGCTCTCAACGTCCATCAGTCCCCACGTCCCCGATCGGGTCCACGACATGTCCACCCCCGACATCCCGGTCATCGACATCGCCCCGTTCCGCCGTGGCGATGCCGGCGCCGATGCGACGGTGAAGGCCGTCGAGGCGGCATGCCGGGACACGGGGTTCTTCCTGGTGACGGGGCACGGCGTCTCGACACAGGCGACGGACCGGCTCTACGGGCTGGCGCGGGCGTTCTTCGACCTGCCGGAGGATTTCAAGCGCGCGCACGGCGCCGGCACGGACGTGATGGGCGGCGTCGCCTTCGCGCCGCTGGCGCAGGAGGCGCTGGCCGCCACGCTGGGGCTGAAGACCCCGGGCGACTACAAGGAAAGCCTCAACTTCGGCCCGCGGCTGCCCGGCGGCGCGTGGCCGGCGCAGCCGGAGGGGCTGCAGGCGGCGTTCGCGGACTATTTCCGGGAGATGGAGGCACTGGCGCGGGTCCTGCGCGGGATGTTCTGCCGCGCCATCGGGCTGGCCGAGGACCATTTCGAGCCCTGCTTCACGCACCACAAATCCGCGCTGCGAGTGATCAACTATCCCGAGCAGACGGTCGATCCGCTCCCCGGGCAGCTGCGCGCCGGCGTCCACACGGATTACGGGTTCATGACGATCCTGCGGTCGGAAGCCTCCACGGGCGGCCTGCAGGTGCAGCGGCGGGACGGGGTCTGGCTCGACGCGCCGGCCATCGACGGCGCCTTCGTCGTCAACATCGGCGACGCCTTCATGCGCTGGACGAACGATGCGTGGGTGTCGACGCCGCATCGCGTCGCCAATCCGCCCCGCGACGGCGGCGGTTCGTCGCGGCGGCAATCCATCCCGTTTTTCCTGAACCCGAACGCGGACACGCTGATCGCGTGCCTGCCGCAGTTCGAAACGGCGGACAGGCCGGCGCGGTACGCGCCGATCACCTATGCCGACTACATCGCGCTGAAGACCCGGCAGGCCTTCGCGGGCTAGCCGGGCGGGCGACCACACGACGGCGCCGGTCCCGTCTCGCGGATCCGGCGCCGGGAGCCACGGGCGAACCGTCGTTCGCCGTTCGAAGACGGAGGGGAGCACGATGACTGCGATCGACAGACGACAGGCGCTGGCCGGACTTGCCGGCCTGATGGCGGCAGGCGCGACGGGCGGTTCCGCCTTCGCCCAGGGCAAGACGCTGATCATCCCGACGCTCGGCGGCGTCTGGGAGCAGTTCTGGCGCAAGACCATCGGCCCGGCCTTCTCGAAGGCTTCCGGCGCGACGGTGACCTTCGAGGTGGGCAACGGGCGCGTGTTCGGCGCGACCCTGCGCGCGGCGGGCGTGAAGTCGCCGCCCTACTCGATCGTGATGACCAACGAGGTCTTCGCCTCGGCCCTGCGCAAGGAGGGCTTCTTCGAGAAGCTCGACCTGTCGAAGGTGCCGAACTACGCCGACCTTTATCCGCTGGCCAAGACCACCGACGGCTTCGGCGCCATCGCCGCCGTCTCGCCCATCGGCATCGGCTATCGCACCGACCTCGTGAAGACCCCGCCGAAGGCGTGGAAGGACCTGTGGAGCAACCCGGAGTTCAAGGGCCGGATCGGGCTCTACAACTTCGCCAACAGCGCCGGAAAGATGGAGCTGCTGCTCGCCTCGAAGATCTGGGGCAAGGACCAGTACGACGTCGATGCCGGCTTCGCCGCGCTGGCGAAGCTGGGCCGGGTCATCCAGGTCGACTTCAACCTCTCCACCGCGCTGTCGGCGGGAGAGATCGTGGTCGCGCCGTTCGACTTCGCCGAGATCGCCCGCCTGCGCTCGCAGGGCCTGCCGGTCGACTACGTCGTGCCCGAGGAAGGCATGATCATGTTCGATCAGACGCTGAACATCCTGGCCAACGGCCCCGAGAAGGAGCTCGCCTACCAGTACGCGAACTTCATCCTGTCGCCCGAGATCCAGGCCCTGATGATGCGCGAGTTCTTCATCTCGCCGACCAACCAGAAGGTTGTCGTGCCCGACGACCTGAAGAAGGCGGTGCCGATCTCCGGCGCGGACATGGCGAAGATCCTCACCTGGGACTGGGACTTCGTGAACAAGAACCAGGGCGAGCTTGCCGAGCGCTGGGCCAAGACCTTCAGCTGAAGCAAGACCTTCAGCTGAAGCTCCGACATGGCAGGCTCCCCTCCCGCGCGGGGCGGGGGGCCTGTCCCTTGCATGACCTGGTCATGACGCTCCGCAGGCCCACCGAGACCCCCCGCCCATGACAGAGGTCAGCATCTCGCGCCTCACGAAGAGCTTCGGCGCAGGCCCCGTCGTGGATGCCCTGTCGCTCACCATCGGGCACGGGGAGTTCGTCTCGCTGCTGGGGCCGTCCGGCTGCGGCAAGACGACGACCCTGCGCATGATCGCCGGGTTCGAGGACGCGGATTCGGGCGTCATCGCCTTCGACGGCACGGATGTCAGCCGCGTCCCGGCCGAAAAGCGCGACATCGGCATGGTGTTCCAGAACTACGCCCTCTTCCCGCACATGACGGTGGGCCAGAACCTCGCCTTCGGTCTGGAGATGCGGCGGATCCCGGCCGCCCAGATCAAGGCGCGCACCGCCGCCGTGCTCGACATGGTGCAGCTCGGGGCGATGATGGAGCGCTATCCGAGCCAGCTCTCCGGCGGCCAGCAGCAGCGCGTGGCACTTGCCCGGGCCCTCGTCATCGAGCCGCGTATCCTGCTGCTCGACGAGCCGCTCGCCAATCTCGACGCCAAGCTTCGCGAGGAGATGCGGGTCTTCATCCGCGACATCCAGCGCCGCGTCGGGATCACCACCGTCTATGTCACGCACGACCAGGCGGAGGCGCTCAGCATGTCCGACCGGGTCGTGGTGATGTTCGGCGGCCGCATCGCCCAGACCGGCGCGCCGGCCGACATCTACGACCGGCCGGCGACGCGGCAGGTCGCCGGCTTCGTCGGGCAGGTCAACGTCATCGAAGGCGTCGTCGAAAGCGTCGCGGGAGAGGGCGGCGTGGTGCGCCTGCCCTTCGGTGCCCTCGAAACGCCCCGCACGGGGGCTGCCCGGCAGGGCGGCGCCGTGGCGCTGGCGCTGCGGCCGGAGGCGGTGGCGCTCGCGCCTCCGGGCGGCGCGGGCTGGCCTGGCCGCGTCGTCTCGCGCCATTATGGCGGCAACCTCGTCGACTACCGGGTGGCGATGGCGGACGGCACCGTCCTGCATGCCCAAACCTTCCCCACCACGTGGTTCGAGCCCGGCGCCGAGGTCGGCGTGCTGGCGGATGCCGCGCGGCTGTGGCCGCTGGACGCGTGACGATGGCGATCGCGAAGCGCCGCAACGCCGCTGTCCTGCTCATTCTCCCGGCAGCCGCGGTGCTGCTGGTCTTCCTCGTCATCCCCTACATCAACATCGCGCTGATGAGCCTGCGCCCGCCGGGCGACGGCGCACCCTACGGCGCCGGCTTCACGCTGGCGAACTACCGGAAGTTCTTTTCCGACAGTTTCTACATCCTGCAGGTGGTCAACACGCTGTGGATCGGGTTCGTCGTCACGCTCGCCTGCCTGGTCATCGGCTTTCCGGTGGCGTGGCAGCTGGCGCGCGGGGAGAGCCGACTGCGGCCCCTGTACTACAGCATCGTGCTGGCGCCGCTGCTGGTCGGCATCGTCATCCGCAGCTACGGCTGGACGGTGCTGCTCGGCAACAACGGCGTCATCAACCGGACGCTGATGGGCTGGGGCGTCACCGACGCGCCCGTGGCGCTGATGTACAACGGACTGGGAATCGTCATCGCGCTCACCCACGTCCTGCTGCCCTTCATGGTGCTGCCGATCATGAGCGCCATCCAGGGCATCGACCCGTCGCTCGAGGCGGCGGCGCGCTCGCTGGGAGCGAGCCGGGCGACGGCGTTCCGGCGTGTGCTGCTGCCGCTGGCGCGCCCGGGAATCCAGACGGGCTCGATCCTCGTCTTCGTGCTGGCGATCAGCGCCTATGTCACGCCGGCGCTGATCGGCGGGCTCCGGGTGAAGACGATGGCGGTGACCATCGTCGACGCGCTCATCGACACCTTCCAGTGGCCGTTCGGCTCGGCGCTCGCGCTGGTGCTGTCGGTGGTCGGCGCGCTGTGCGTCGTGGTGTTCGCGCGGCTCACCCGCATGCGCTGGAAGGCGGCCTGAATGCTCTCGCGCCTGTTCACCGGCTACTGCCTCATCGTCTACGCGTTCCTGCTGGCGCCCATCGTCGTGGTCGTTGCCGCGTCGTTCAACGCCGGGAACTTCCTCACCTTTCCGCCGCAGGGGCTCTCGCTGCGCTGGTACGTGGTGTTCTTCGAGAACGAGGTGTTCATGCGCGCCATCCGCACCTCGCTGTGGGTGGCGGCGCTGACGGCGTGCATCTCCACCGTCATCGGCACGGCGGCGGCGGTGTACGCCGTGCGTCATGCCGGGCGGATGAAGGACACGGTGCGCGTGGCGATGCTGGCGCCCCTGCTCCTGCCCGAGGTGCTGACGGCCATCGCCCTGCTGTTCTTCTTCTATGCCATCGGGCTCGGCACGCGGACCATGGTCGGCATGGTCATCGGCCACGTGGTCATCACTTTGCCCTTCGTCTTCATGAACGTCGTCGCCTCGCTCGAGAGCTTCGACCCGGCGCTCGACCTGGCGGCCCGCAGCCTCGGCGCGGGGCGCTGGGCGCGGTTCCGGCGGATCATGCTGCCCCTGATCAAGCCGGGCGTGATCGGCGGCGCGCTGTTCGCCTTCATCATCTCCTTCGACACCTTCACCATCTCGTTCCTGCTGAAGGGCATCGGCACCTCGACGCTGCCCATCCAGCTGTTCGACTACCTGCGCACCAACTTCACGCCGGAGGCGGCGGCGGTGTCGTCGGTGTCCATCGCCATGACGGTGGCGGTGGTGGTGGTGATCGAGAAGGTGCTCGGGCTCAGGATCCACCGCTTCTGACGGCGCGCGCCGCCGGTGGGGCCGACGCCTGCCCTGCCGCGTCCCACGCGGCCAGCAGCGCCGCGCGCTTCGTGGCGGCGGCCTCGACGGCGGCGTGCTTCACGTGGCCGAAGCCACGGATCTCGAGGGGCAGCTCCGCCAGGGCCACCGCCGTGCCGTGGTTGGCGGGCGACAACCCCGCGCACAGCCTTTCGACAAGCGCGGCGTACTCCTCCACCATCCGGCGCTCGAGCCGGCGCTCGGCCGTGCGCCCGAAGGGATCGAACCGCGTGCCGCGCAGGCGCTTCAGCTTCGCCAGCAGGCGGAACGCCGGCAGGATCCACGGGCCGAAGGCAATCTTGCGCGGATGGCCGGTGCGCGGGTCGATGCGCGACAGCAGCGGCGGCGCGAGATGCACCCTGACGGTCGGCGTGCCCTCGAAGGCCGCGTCGAGCCGCGCGCGGAACGCATCGCCCGCGTAGAGCCGCGCCACCTCGTATTCGTCCTTGTAGGCCATCAGCTTGAAGGCACCGGCCGAGACGGCCTCCGCGAAGGCGGCCTGTCCGGGCGTGCGCGCCGCCTCGGCGTCCGCGGCGCGGCGCACCAGCCCGGCGAAGCGCGCGGCATAGGCGGCGTCCTGGTAGTCCGCCAGGAAGGCCTCGCGCCGCGCCTGCCGTTCCGCGAAGGTCTCCTCGCGCGCCGCGCCGGCGTCCGTGCGACGCAGTGCGGGAGCGGCCGGATCGTGCGCGGCAAGCCGGCCGAGCGCGAAGGCCGAGCGGTTCATCGCCACGGCGACGCCGTTCAGCGCGATCGCCCGGTCCAGCGAGGCGAGGCTCACGGGCACGAGCCCGGCCTGCCAGGCATAGCCGAGCAGCAGCATGTTTGCGCCGATGGCGTCGCCCAGCAGGTCCGCAGCGAGCCCGGTGGCGTCGAGGGTCGCCGGTTCGCCGTCGATGGCCCGGCGCAGGGTCCGCAGCAGGCTTTCGGCCCGCAGGTCGACGGCATTGTTCCGCACGAAGGCCGCCGTCGGCACGACGTGCCGGTCGACCACCGCGCGGGTGTGGCCCGGCGCGGCGGCGGCCACGGCGGTCGCCCCGGTCGCCGTCACGAGGTCGAAGCCGAGGATCACGTCCGCCTCGCCCGGCCCGATCCGTGGCGCGGCGAGGTCCGCCGGGCTTGGCGCGATGCGGACATGCGAGATCACGGCGCCGTTCTTCTGCGCGAGGCCGGTCTGGTCGAGCGCCACGACGGCATGGCCGTCCAGCGTCGCGGCCTGCGCGAGGATCGCGCTGACGGTGATCACGCCGGTGCCGCCGATCCCCGCGAGAAGCAGGGCGCGTGGGGCGGCGAGGGCTGGCAAGGCGGGGTGCGGGAGGTCGGCGTCGACCGCCGGCGGGGTGCCCTGCGGCGCTTCAGGCCGCCTGCCGCCTGCCCTGGCGCGGCGCGGGACGACACCCTCCACGGTCACGAAGCTCGGGCAGAAGCCCTTGATGCAGGACAGGTCCGTGTTGCAGCTCGACTGGTTCACCTGCCGCTTGCGGCCCAGGGGCGTATCCACGGGCTCGACGGCGATGCAGTTCGACACGGCAGAGCAGTCGCCGCACCCTTCGCAGACGAGCTCGTTGATGAAGGCGCGGCGCGGCGGCGCTTCCAGTGCCCCGCGCTTGCGGCGACGACGCTTCTCGGCGGCGCAGAGCTGGTCGTAGACGATCGCCGTGACGCCCGGACTGTCGCGCAGGCGCCGCTGGACCGCGTCGAGTTCGTCACGGTGGCTGAGCGTCACGTCCGGGGGCAGGGTACCGAACCAGCGGTCGGGATCCTCCGCGACCACCTCGACGCGGCGGACGCCCTCGGCCAGCAACTGGCGGACGAGCGCGGGGACGGTGAGCTCGCCGTCGTGCCTCTGCCCGCCGGTCATCGCCACGGCATCGTTGAACAGGATCTTGTAGGTGGCGTTGACCTTCGCCGCGACGGCGGCGCGGATGGCCAGCAGGCCGGAGTGGAAGTAGGTGCCGTCGCCCATGTTGACGAAGAGATGCTCTTCGTCCGTGAAGGGCGCGATCCCCGTCCATGCGACGCCCTCGCCGCCCATCTGCGTGAAGGTCGAGGTGGCGCGCTCGGGCA
>CAZJCW010000212.1:0-7827 GCA_964544365.1 uncultured Alsobacter sp. | reverse complement strand
GCGCATGAGGTGGACGTTCTTCACCTCGACGAAGCATGGCGCACGCCCGCCGCCCTCCAGAAGGATGTCGACGCGGCTGTTGCGGCCGTACTTCACCTCGCGGCGCAGCGTCGGATAGCCGCGCAGGCTCGGGATCATGTCCGCCGCGATGGCCTCCGCCGCGATGCCGTTCGGCCAGGCGGTGTTGATTCCCACGAGTTCCGGCCCGCGCCCGAACTCGGCCTCCACGATCTCCCAGGAGTGGCCGAGCTTGCGGGAGGGGTTGTCCGACTTCGACAGCCAGACACGGTTTCCTTCCGCGTGGAGGCCCATCATCGAGCCGGGATTGGCACAGTGCGCGACGATCGTCTCGCCGGTCGCGTCCAGCACGACATCCGCCAGAAACCGCTTGTATCGCCGCACGAGTCGGCCCGGAACGAGAGGGGAAGGGAAGCGCATGGCCGTCAGGTGAAGCCGTCGCCGACGATTCTCAAGCCGCCGGCAGCGCTTATGAACAGGCGCGGCCCGTCTTCGTCTTGAGCCGGGGGCCGGGGCGCGCTAAATCCGCCACTCCCGGAGGATGCAATGGCCGAAGCCGAGCCCGTCGTCACCGCCGCACTGCTGGTCATCGGCGACGAGATCCTGTCGGGGCGAACCAAGGACAAGAACATCGGCACGATCGCCGACTACTGCACCGCGCTGGGCATCGACCTGCGCGAGGTGCGCGTGGTGCCGGACGTCGAGGATGAGATCGTCGCGGCACTGAACGCCATGCGCGTGCGCTACGACTACGTCTTCACGACGGGCGGGATCGGGCCGACGCACGACGACATCACCGCCGATGCCGTGGCGAAGGCCTTCGAGGTCGGGATCTCGCTGGACGAGCGGGCGGTCGCAATGCTGCGCGAACGCTTTCCCAATCCGGCCGACCTCAACGAGGCCCGGCTGCGCATGGCCCGCATTCCGCATGGGGCCGACCTGATCGAGAATCCGATCTCGAAGGCGCCGGGATTCCGCATCGGCAACGTTCATGTCATGGCCGGCGTCCCGTCGATCATGCAGGCGATGTTCGATGCCGTGGCGCCGACGCTGAAGACCGGCGTGAAGATGCTCTCCGTGTCGCTCGATTCCGGAGGATTGCCGGAGGGCGCCTACGGCACGCCGCTCGCGGCGGTGCAGAAGGCCCATCCCGGCGTCATCATCGGCTCCTATCCGTCCTTCGACGGCCAGCGTTTCCGAAACCAGATCGTGGTGCGCGCCCGCGACGCCGTAGTGCTCGAGGCCGCCCGCGCCGCGGTCGCGGACATGCTGGTGTCCCTCGGATCGCCGGACCCGGGCAAGCCCACCGCCACATCCTGACAGATCGCCCGTACCGGAGCCCGCCCGATGACCCAGCCAGCCGCCCCGAAAGCCTTCCCCGTCTCTTGGGACCAGTTCCACCGCGACGCCCGCGCACTCGCCTGGCGGCTCGCCTCGTCGGGGCCGTTCGAGGCCATCGTCTGCATCACCCGCGGCGGTCTCGTCCCGGCGGCGATCGTCTCGCGCGAGCTTGGCACGCGCGTCATCGAGACGGTGTGCGTGGCGAGCTACCACGACTACACGTCACAGGGCGAACTCCAGGTCCTCAAGGGCATCGCACCGAACGTCGCCGCACTGGGCGGGCCGGGCGGAAAGGGCGTGCTTGTGGTGGACGACCTGGTCGATACCGGCAAGACGGCGAAGGTCGTGCGCGAGATGCTGCCCAACGCGCATTTCGCGACGGTCTACGCCAAGCCGCTCGGCCGCCCTCTGGTCGACACGTTCGTGACCGAGGTTTCCCAGGACACATGGATCTACTTCCCTTGGGATCTCGGGCTGGCGTTCCAGGCCCCGATCGCGGAGGGGCAATCGGGCTGACGAGGGCCGGCGCGAGCCGGCGGCAGGAGGCGAGCCGGCATGCGCAGACCCTTCGATGTCGGGCAGACGCGGACGTCGCTGTTTCGGGCAATCCTCGACGCGCGTTCCGCCTACGGAGCGTCTACGCCCATCCTCGAGGATCCCGAACGCGCTCCCGTGAGCTACGGGCGACTCGTGCTGGGATCGTTCGTCATCGGCGCCAAGCTGGCGGCCATGAGCCGCAGGGGCGAGGCGGTGGGCGTGCTGCTGCCCAACGTCAACGCCGTGGCGGTGACGCTGCTCGGCCTGTCCGCCTATGGACGCGTCGCCGCGATGCTGAACTTCACGGCCGGCTCGAAGAACCTTCGATCGGCGGTGGAGACGGCGCAGGTTCGCATCGTCGTGACCTCCCGCCGCTTCATCGACACCGCCAAGCTGGACGAGGTCGTCTCGGCGCTCGAGGAGACGGAGATTGCCGGCGGCGGACGCGTGCGAATGGTCTACCTGGAGGATGTGCGCGGCTCGGTCACGAGCCTCGACAAGGCGGCTGCGCTCGCCAAGTCCTTCGTCGCCGGATGGGTCCATTCAAGGCACGCCTCGGCCCCCGACGAGCCGGCGGTGATCCTGTTCACCTCCGGGTCGGAGGGCAAGCCGAAGGGCGTCGCGCTCTCCAACGCCAACCTGCTCGCCAACATGCGCCAGATCGAGGCGCATATCGGGATGCCCCCGCTGGGCGTGGGGCAGGTGGTGCTCAATCCGCTGCCGGTGTTCCACAGCTATGGCCTGACAGGCGGCTTGCTGCTGCCGCTCGCCACCGGCATGCGTGCCGTGCTCTATCCCAGCCCGCTCCACTACCGCCAGGTCCCGAAGATGGCGAAGGCGGTCAGCGCGACGATCCTGTTCGGCACCGACACCTTCCTGCAGGGTTGGGCCCGTGCCGCGGAGGAGGGGGACCTCGACAGCGTGAAAGTGGTCGTCGCCGGCGCCGAGCGCGTGCGCGACCAGACGCGCGAGATCTGGGGCAAGTCCGGCTGCGTGATCCTCGAAGGATACGGCGCGACCGAGTGCTCCCCGGTGATCGCCGTCAACCAGACCTTCGACAACCGGCCGGGAACCGTTGGACGCATCCTCCCCGGAATCCAGGCGCGTCTCGAACCGGTCGAGGGCCTGCACGAGGGCGGCCGGCTCGTCGTGCACGGGCCGAACGTGATGTCCGGCTACATGCTGGCCGACTTGCCGGGACAGGTGCAGCCACCGCCGGACGGCTGGCATGACACCGGCGACATCGTCACGATCGACGAGGATGGGTTCGTGCGGATCAGGGGACGCGCGAAGCGATTCGCCAAGATCGGGGGCGAGATGGTGTCGCTCGCCGCCATCGAGACGCTGGCGGCGGGGCTCTGGCCGGGCGCCAGCCACGTTGCCGTAACGCTGCCCGACCCGCGCAAGGGCGAGCAGATCGTGCTCGTCACCGACAAGCCGGACGCGGAGCGCGGCCCGTTGCTGGCGCACGCGCAGGCGCAGGGCTATTCGGAGCTCTGGGTCCCCCGGGCCATTCTCGTCACCGCCGCCATCCCGGTGCTGGGCAGCGGCAAGGTCGATTTCGCCGGCACGCAGGAACTGGCGCGCACGATGCGCCCGATGCTGTAGGCGGCGCCCTTGCCGCCCGTATCGCTTCAGGCTAGTCCCGCAGGTGGAGGCCGCTTGCCGGAACCGGTAGACGGAAGGCACTTAAAATGCCTCGGGCCATGCCCGTGTGGGTTCGAGTCCCACAGCGGCCACCATCGTTGATTTATAAGGGCTTTCCGCCAGTTCTGGCCCACATCCGGCACAAAACCTTTGGCACCGGCGACCCCTGTTCTGGCCTTAAGCTGTTGACAAAGCTACGGAATTGACGTTCGCGACGGCGGCGATCCGCGCCCTGCCGCGCCGCACAGTGCTCTTGAGGGATTGCCTGACATGCTACGGGTTTCGGCGCACGGCTCGCCCGAATCGAACCCGCCTCGTCTTCAGCGGCTAAACTTCGCGCCTACAAGCCAAAATATAGCCAGTAACTCGTGCTTCCAGATCGCTTGTCGTTGGGCGTACAAATTGCCTCAAAAGTGGTACATAGTATAATATAGAAAGATTATTTTCTAAACTCTGGACTACGCATTGGCAATTGAATCGCCTTGAATCGCATTTGCTGCGCGTATCGGCGATATCTTTATTCTTCGAGCTCATCGGAAATATGATAAACATAAAAGCACAAAAGCCCAACGATGCGACCGCAACAATCTTGGAGACATGAGACGCCTGCCTCGTTGGGGGAACAACTCCAACGGATCGCTGCGAGGCTGCCGGCGTGATCGAGTTGGGAACGGTCTGCTCGTCCCCAATTTTCGACGACAGACGGTCAAACTCCGCTTCGGTAATCTCACCTTTCGCGAGACGCTCCGCGAGGATGGCCCTTGCATTAATCATGGTGCGTCCCCCACCTCAATCAATACCATAAGTAGGTGCTGTGTTCGGCAACGATCCGATATCGTGGCTTCTAGCCGTTGGAACACAGGATTGAACCGATACCGGCGTCTTCACCAGACGCTCTTGAACTTTACTGAGTCGCTCGTCAAAGACACTACCCTCGCGACCGCCACAACGTAGTGCCATGTCCCCTCGCGTCAGGGCACTCTTTACCTGACCAATGGGCGACGGGATTACCTGCACGAGACCTTGCGAAGAGGCTGAGACGCAGTGTCCCGGTCGCGCGTGAAACGGGGCTAGCCGTCGTCGGGTTCGAGGCGCGCGCGTGACACGAGCACCTTGTCGATCCGGCGACCGTCCAGGTCCACGACCTCGAAGCGCCGACCCAGCAGTTCGACGTGTTCCCCGGTCGCGGGGATCCGTCCCATGGCCTTGATCACAAGGCCGGCCACCGTGTCATAGCCGCGCTCGTCGGGCAGCTTGATGCCGATCCGGTCGGCCATTTCGTCCGCGGGCATCCACCCGGCGATCAGCCATGACCCGTCTTCTCGCCGGACCGCCTCCGGCTCAGTCGTGTCCTCGTCGGACCGGAAGGCCCCGGCAATGGCGTCGAGAATATCGGCCGGGGCGACGATGCCCTCGAAATGCCCGTACTCGTCATGGATGAGGGCCAGCGGGACCTCGGCGTTGCGCAGGACCGTCAGAACTTCGAGAGCATCCAGCGTGTCGGGCACGACTGGCGCCTCACGAACGTAGGCCCGGATGTTCAGCGGCCCGCCCTTGAGAAGGGGCGACAGGAGTTCCCGGACCTGGATGACGCCGACCATGTTGTCCGGCTGTCCTTCGGCCACGGGAAGACGCGCGTGGGTGGTTACGATCAGGGCCTTGCGAAGGTCGGCGTCGTCCAGATCGAGATCGAGCCACTCGACCTCGGTTCGGGGCGTCATGACGGCACGGACCGGTCGGTCGCCGAGGCGCAGCACGGCCGAGATCATTTCGCCTTCTTCGCCCTCGATGGATCCGGCGGACCGGGCCTCGGCCACGATTGTCCGGATCTCCTCGTCGGTCACCGCCGCATCGGCCTCGGACCGCGACCCGAAAAGGCGAAAGATGACCTGCGTCGACCTGTCGAGCGTCCAGACGACGGGGGCCGCGACGCGCGAGATCAGGCTCATCAGCGGTGCCACGGCACAGGCGATGCCCTCGGCGTTCTTCAGCGCCAGGTTCTTCGGCACCAGTTCGCCCACGACCACGGAGAGATAGGTAATGAGCCCGAGGACGATCACGTAGCCCAGCGTTCCGGCCGTCGTTCCGGAAATCGGGAACGAGTCCTGCAGCACGTCGGCGAGCTGGGCCCCGAGCGCGGCGCCCGAGAATGCGCCGGCCAGGATGCCGACGAGTGTGATCCCGATCTGGACGGTGGACAGGAAACGACCTGGATCCTCAGCCAGGGCGAGGGCCGTCGCGGCACCGCGACGACCTTCTTCGGCATAGGCTTTCAGCCTGATGCGGCGGGAGGAAACGATTGCCAGTTCGGACAGGGAGAAGAGCCCGTTGAGGGCGATCAGGATACCGGCAACTGCAAGTTCTAGCACAATCCCTACGAGCTCGAAGCGCGAGTGGCGCGCGAGCCCGTCTCCAAATTTCCGATGCCGGATGATCCCACTTCAACGACAGGCCGGTCAATCCCGCAGGCCACTCTCTTGCTGCGCCGCAGCGACGGAGATGGAACCGTGCCCACGCGGGGGCGAATGCGCTCCGTCATCGGGCGTGGTTCGGCGAACCGGGCTCGCCGACCTGGACGAAAACCCGCCGACACCGCGGCCCCGTGTTCCCCAGACCGATGTCCGTCTCCGCACGAGACGACTGGCTAAAAGTGTCATGAACGTGCAACCTTGGGCACAAATACACCTAGGCCGAACTTGGAGAAGCGCGCCAATGAACACCCGCCGCAGCCTGCTCGCCCTGCCACTCCTGATGGCGATGGGCTACGCCGTCCCGGCCCATGCCCAAGGCACGGTGACGATGTACACCGCGATGCCGACCGAGATTCTCAACGCGCTCGTGCCGGCCATGAAGGCGAAGACCGGGCTCGACATCCAGGTGGTCACCGCCGGGTCCGGCGAACTGATGAAGCGGCTGCAGGCCGAGGCATCGCGTCCGCTGGCGGACGTGCTGATTTCCGTCGGTGCCGACGGCGTCGACGCCAACACCAAGCTGTTCACGGCCTACGATCCGCCGGGCTCCGACAAGATCCTGCCGGGCATCCGCTTCAGCAAGACCTGGGTGCCCTTCAGCGTCACGCTGCCGACGGTGATCGCGGTCAATACCAAGCTCGTCCCCGAGAACGAGATACCGACGGGCTGGAGGGACCTTGCGGATCCCAAGTGGAAGGGCAAGGTCGCCTTTGCCGGCGCCGACCGCTCGGGCTCGGCCTTCACGCAGATGATGCAGATCATCCACAACGAAGGCCCGAAAGAGGGATGGGAGCTCTTCGAGAAGATGATGGCGAACTTCGTCATCACCGGAAGCTCGACGGCGGTCATCCGCGGGACGGCGCAGGGTGAAT
Organism: uncultured Alsobacter sp.; assembly: GCA_964544365.1. Lineage (GTDB taxonomy): Bacteria > Pseudomonadota > Alphaproteobacteria > Rhizobiales > Beijerinckiaceae > Alsobacter. The sequence continues at coordinate 941 of CAZJCW010000212.1, read as the reverse complement.
ATGCCATGTCGCTGACCCTCGAGGACAACGCGCAGCGCTTCGCCGAGGGCGGCGCGCCGATCAAGATCGTCTATCCGAAGGAGGGGATCTCCGTTTCTGCGGACGTGATGACGCTGGTCGCAAACGGCCCGAATCCGGCCGGCGGCAAGGCGCTGATCGATTATATCGCCTCGCCAGAGGGGCAGGCCGTGATCGTCAAGGCCTCCGGTCGCCGTCCGATCCGCGCCGATGTCGCGGGGCCGGCCAACGCGGTTCCGGTGGCCTCGCTGCCGGTCAAGACCTACCCGGTCGAGTGGGCGGTGGCGAACACGAAGGAGTTCATGGACCGCTACCTCAAGCTGGCGCGTCGCTGACGCGCCAGACGGCGGAAGACGCCATGGACGTCATGCGAAGTGCGGCGACGGACGGTCCGCCCGGCGGGCCAGTCGCCGCAGACGTCGCTCGTCATGCCGCGCGGCCGGGGGTCAGTGACCCCGGATCCGCCGCGCAAGGGCATGTCGTCATCAACGCCCTCGCCAAGCGCTTCGGCGCCGTGTCGGTGCTGGAGGGGCTCGATCTCACGATCGACAAGGGCGAGTTCCTGACCCTGCTCGGCCCATCGGGGTGCGGCAAGACGACGCTTCTGCGCATCATCGCCGGTTTCCTCGACGCCGATGCGGGGCGCATCACGGTGGCGGGGGAGACGCTGCTCGGCCAGCCGCCGTACCGGCGTGATTTCGGCATGGTGTTCCAGAACTACGCCGTGTTTCCGCACATGACCGTGTTCGACAACGTCGCCTACGGGTTGCGGGCCCGCAAGACGCCACCGGCGGACATCGCCCGCCGGGTGGCGCGCGCGCTCGAGAGGGTGCGGCTGGGGGCCTTCTCCCAGCGGTTCCCGACGCAGCTCTCGGGCGGGCAGAAGCAGCGGGTCGGGCTGGCCCGCGCAATCGTCATCGAAC
>CAZJCW010000211.1:0-7866 GCA_964544365.1 uncultured Alsobacter sp. | reverse complement strand
CGTTCCGCATCGGCGGGACGCCGCGCCCATCCTGGCACGAGGGGCAGGCGACCCGCGGGGCCCCGGCCGACCGTCCGGCCGGGGGATGCGGAGGCGGTGGCCCCGCGCGTCCGTGACGACGGACCGGACGTCGGGGCGGCCCTGCCGGAGAGCTGGCCTGTTCCTCGGGTAGGCTCCGGCGGCCCTGCACGGCGTGCGCGGACCGGCGGCGGCGAACCGTCGCCCGGACACCCCACACCACCTTCCCCGATCACACCGGGGACGACGAGCCGAGCCGATCCGCGCACCACCCCGCGAGATCACGACAGAAAAGCCAATGGCCATGAAGCCCAGCCCCCGCCGCAACCGGCGCCGGGGCCGAAAGCGCGTCGGCGCGTCGACGTCAGGCGGGACCCGTCGCGAGACGGCGCCAGTGAACGACGGCCATTGCGAGCACCACCATGGCGAAGGCCTGGTGCAACAGGCCCAGCGCCAGCGGCACCTGCCACAGCAGCGTCGCGATGCCGATGGCGGCCTGCGCGAGCACAAGCCCGGCAAGCGCCACGGCGCGCCGGGTCGCCCGGCTGCCGGGCGCATGGCGACGCAGCGCCAGAGCCTGCCAGAGCGCAAGGCCGAGCAGCGCGTAGGCCGCCATGCGATGGTTGAACTGCACCGTCAGCGGGTTGTCGACGAGGTTCTCGATCCACGGGGCGGTGAAGAAGAGGTCCCTGAGCGGCGGCAGGAACGTGCCGTCGATGAGGGGCCAGGTGTTGTAGATCAGGCCCGCCTTAGAGCCGGCCACCAGAGCGCCGAGCGCGATCTGCGCGAGGATCGCGACGACGATCCAGCCGGCGAGCCGCCGGGCGGCGACGGGAGCGTCCTCGGCCGCGCGCTCCCGCAGCGAGACGGCGAGCGCGACGAGGCCGGCGAAGATGATGCTGGCCGTCGTCAGGTGCAGCATCAGCTTGACGGGGGCGACGGCGGTCATGCCGGGCTTCAGGCCGGAGGCGACCATCAGCCAGCCGATCGCGCCCTGGAGCCCGCCCAGCGCGCCCAGCACCGCGACCTGCACGAGCAGGCGGCCGCGCAGCCGGCCCAGCACCGCGAAGGCGACGAAGCCGACGCCGAAGACGAGCCCGATGAAGCGGCCGAGCTGCCGGTGGCCCCACTCCCACCAATAGATTTCCTTGAACTCGGCGAGGCTCATGCCCTTGTTGACCAGCTGGTACTGGTCGATCTGGCGGTATTTCTCGAACTCGACGAGCCACTGCGCCTCGCCAAGCGGGGGAATCGCGCCGGTCAACGGCCGCCACTCGGTGATCGAGAGGCCCGATCCCGTCATGCGGGTCGCACCGCCGACGACGACCATGCAGAACACCAGCACCGCCAGCGTCCAGAGCCAGGCGCGAACGGCCGCCGTTCCGCGCGCCGGGGCGGCGGACCCGGACCAACCTTCCAGCGCGACGCTCATGCGGCAGGCTCCTCGACGATAGCAGCGGCGGGCGCGGTCACGCCGACCGGGACGGGCTCCGTCCTCACACCCTCGGGCGGCCGCGGCGTCGCGCCGCCCGTCCCGGGCTTGATCGTGCCCGCGGGCCGACACATAGTCCCGCCCGCGCGGCGGAACAATGGTCGCGACGCCGCAGCCCGTCCGGCCCCAGTGCCAGCGGCATGCAACCACCCGTCCTCTCGAACGAGCCGCACGCCATGCGCCGCAGATCCCGCAAGTTCGTCGGCGCCGTCGCGATGCTGCTGTTCGTGTTCGTGTACGCGCTCGCCATCGTCTCGCTGGCGCAGGGCCGGCTGCAGGACGCAGGAAAGGTGGCGCAGGCGATCTTCTACCTGGTGGCCGGCGTGGGCTGGATCCTGCCGCTCATGCCGCTGATCCGGTGGATGGAGCGGCCCGACCCGGAGGACTGAGCCCGGATGGCGGCGGGCCCCGCGAGCGGGCGTGCGGCCGGACGCCGGCCTGCCGAGCTGGTCGGCCCCCTATCTCCCTGAGCGCTCACCGTTTCTTCATGCGAACCGGTATCCACTCGGGCTGAAAATGCTCTAGCGTTGCGGACGGCATCGGAGTCGGGGGGCTCGGGGCGATGGAGTGGGTGCTTCTGGTGCTGATCGGCCTGTCGATTCCCGTGATGGGCGTCGTCGGGTTCTTCATGGCGCTCAACGCCCGCCGTCGCATTGCGGTGCTCGAGGAGCGCATCGCCCTCATGGAAGCGGGAGTGCCGGCGCAAGCGGCAGTCCGCGAGGCCGAGACCGAAGCCCCGGCGAGCGACGCTGAAACCTCCGCCGAGCCGGGCGAAGCCGCCGACGCCGCCGCTCCGGCAACCGACGACACGGCCGCTCCGGCCATGGCCCCCGAAGGCATGGACGCGGCGCAGCCACAGCCCGCGCCCGTCGCCGCAGCTCCGCCCCGCCAGAGCCTCGAAGAGATCATCGGCACGCGTTGGGCCGTCTGGCTCGGCGGCGTCGTGCTCGCGCTGGGCGGCCTGTTCCTGGTGCGCTACGCCATCGAGGAAGGCTTCTTCGGGCCGACCGCGCGCGTCATCTCCGGAGCGGCGTTCGCCGCGGCGCTCCTTGCCGGCGGGGAATGGATGCGCCGGCGCGACGCGGGAGGACCCGCGACGTCGCTGAACCTCGGCGCCCTGCCGCCGGCGCCGGTTCCGGCGGTGCTGACGGCGGCGGGCACCCTCGCCGCCTTCGCGACGGCCTACGCGGCCCATGCGCTGTACGACATGATCGGCCCGGCGACGGCCTTCGTGCTGCTCGGCGCGATCGGCATCGGCACGATGGCGGCGGCCGCGCTGCACGGCCCCTGGCTCGCCGCACTCGGCCTCCTGGCGGCCTTCGCCGCGCCATTGCTCGTCTCCTCGGCCGATCCGAAGCCCTGGCCGGTGGTCATCTACCTCGCCGTCGTCGCGGCTTCTTCCTATGCGCTGTCGCGGATCAGGCTGTGGCTGTGGCTCGCCGTCGCCACGGCGGTCGGGTCCGGGCTCTGGGCCTTCCTGATCATCGAGGCGTCGTTCCGCAATCATCTCGAGGCGATGGTGCACATCCTGGCGCAGACGGCTCTCGCCGCCGGATTCGTCGCCTGGGACGTGCACCGGCGCGAGAGCGACGAGGACGCCGCGCCCGACACGGTGGCACTCGCGATCCTTGCCGGATTCGCGGCACTCGCGGCCTACAAGCTGCAGGTCACCGGGCTGGGAGCCGGGCGGCCGGTCTTCGCCGGGGCGATGCTGGCGCTGCTCTGGGCGACGGCCCTGCGCATCCCCGCCGTCGCCGCCGCCGGCCTGCTCGGAACGGCGGTCGTCGCCGCGGCGCTCTTCGCATGGCCCCTGGCGGCCGAGATCGCCCGACAGCCGGTGACGGTGCTCCCCGGCGCGCCGTCGAACCCGCCTCTGCCGGACGCGCTCTGGCAGTTGCTCGTGCTCAGCCTGGCGGCCGGCGCCGCGCTGGCGGCGGGCGCGTTCCTGCGGCTCGTCCGCACGCCGGTCATCGCGCCCCTCGCCTCCGGATTCTACGCGGCGGCGGGCGTGGCGGGTCCGCTGGCCCTGCTCGTCATGGCCTGGTGGCGGGTGACCGACTTCGACCGCTCGATCCCCTTCGCGCTGGTGGCGGGAGCGCTGGCGGCGGGGTTCGTCGCGACGGCGGCCTTCTTCAAGCGCGCCAGCGCCGACGTTGACAACCGGTCCGCGCGCTTCGGCCTGGAGGCCTGCGCGGCGGGCGCGATCGGCGCCATCGCCGTCGGGCTCACCATGGTCCTCGACAAGGGCGGGCTGACCGTCGCGCTCGCCCTGTCCGCCGCGGGCGCGGCGTGGGTGACGACACGCGAGCCGGTGGGCACGCTCCGCTACGCCGTCGGCGCGCTCGGCGTCGCGGTGCTCGGGCGACTGATCTGGGACCCGACCATCGTGTCGGGCGATCCCGGGTCGATTCCCGTCTTCAACTGGCTCCTGTGGGGCTACGGCGTGCCCGCCGTCAGCTTCGGCCTCGCGTCGATCTGGCTGCGCCGGCAGAAGGACGACCAGGTCGTGGCGCTGGCCGAGGCCCTGTCCATCGCCTTCACCGCCTTCCTCCTCATCACGCAGATCCGCCACGCCATCACCGGAACGCTGGACGGCCGGGAGCCCGGCCATCTCGAGGCCGGCCTGCAGGCCTTCGCCAGCCTGACCCTGGGAGGCGTCCTGGTGTGGCTCGAGATCACGCGACGGAGCCTGCCGATCCGGATCGGCAGCTACGTGTTCGGCGCCGCGGCGCTCGGAATCGCCGTGCTGGGGCTCGTGATGGGGGTGAACCCGCTGCTCAACTCCAGCGAGCGGGTCGGAGGCGGCGCATTGTTCAACACCCTCCTGCCGGCCTACCTGATGCCGGCGATCGCAGCGGTGGCGCTGTCGTTGCTGGCGCGCGGCCGGCGGCCGGCGTGGTTCTGCTGGGCGGCGCTGGGGCTGGGCTTCGTCCTGCAGTTCATCTGGATGGTGGCGGAGATCCGGCACCTGTTCCAGGGCGAGACCATCTCGCTGTGGCGCGCGACGAGCGATGCGGAACTCTACGCCTATTCGGCCGCGTTCCTCGCCATGGGGGTGGCTTTGCTCGCCTACGGCATCCTGCGCGGCTCGCAGACGGCGCGCATGGCCTCGGGCGTCTACATCCTGCTGACGGTCGGCAAGGTGTTCCTCGTCGACATGGACGGGCTGACCGGCGTGTGGCGCGCCCTGTCCTTCATCGGGCTGGGGCTGGCGCTCGTGGGGATCGGGCTCGTCTACCAGAAGCTGGTGTTCGGGCGGCCAAGGCCGGCGGCGACGGCGGTCGCCGAACCGGACTGACGGCCGCCCGCCCGGCGGGAGGGGCTCAGAGCCCCAGAACCGCCTCCGCCGACACGTAGCCGAGGCCGTGCGCCGCGGCGACCGGCTCGCAGGTGACCTTCCCGTCGTGGACGTTGAGGCCGGCGCGCAGGTGGGTGTCGTCGGCCAGCGCCTTGCGCCATCCCTTGTCGGCCAGCGCCAGGGTGAAGGGCAACGTCACGTTGTTCAGCGCGAAGGTCGAGGTCCGCGCGACGGCGCCGGGCATGTTGGCGACGCAGTAGTGGACGACGTTGTCGACCACGTAGGTCGGATCGGCGTGGGTCGTCGCCTTCGACGTCTCGCAGCAGCCGCCCTGGTCGATGGCGACGTCGACGATGACCGAGCCCGGCTTCATGGTCTTCAGCATGTCACGGGTGACGAGCTTCGGGGCGGCGGCGCCGGGGATCAGCACGCAGCCGATCAGCAGGTCGGCGCGCTTGACGATTTCCCGGATGGCGTCGCGGGTGGAGAAGATGGTGCGGACCCCGGTGCCGAACTGCGTCGCAAGGCGGCGCAGCACGTCGGCGGAGCGGTCGACGACGGTGACGTTGGCGCCCATGCCCAGCGCGATGGTCGCGGCATGGGTGCCGGACACGCCGCCGCCGAGGATGATGACCTCGGCCGCCGGAACGCCCGGCACGCCGCCGAGCAGGATGCCGCGGCCGCCGGCAGCCTTCTCCAGGCAGTGCGCGCCGACCTGAGGAGCCAGACGGCCGGCGACCTCCGACATGGGCGTGAGCAGCGGGAGCCCGCCGGTCGGCGAGGTCACGGTCTCGTAGGCGATGCAGGTGGCGCCGGAGGCGACGAGGTCGTTCGTCTGCTCGGCATCGGGAGCGAGGTGGAGGTAGGTGAACAGCACCTGGCCCCGGCGCAGCATCCGGCGCTCGGCGGGCAGCGGCTCCTTCACCTTCACGACGAGGTCGGCCTGTCCGAACACGGCCGTCGCGTCGGCCACGATCTTGCCGCCGGCCGCGACGTAGTCGGCGTCGGCGATGCCGGAGCCCAGCCCGGCGCCCGCCTCGACCAGCACCTCGTGGCCGTGGTGGACCAGCTCGGCGACCGAGGAGGGCACGAGCCCGACGCGATATTCGTGGTTCTTGATTTCCTTCGGAACACCGACGCGCATGATGACCTCCCTCGGGTTTGGACGTGACGCAAGTCTGGCGCGTCGCGCCTCGTGTTTCCCACCAAAGTCCAGCTTGCTGGAGACGATTTGTGGAATATCCTGCGCAATTATCGTAACGGAGGCGCATGCCATGCGAAGCATTGAGCTGGACGCGCGCGATCGTGCGATCCTCACCCTGCTCCAGCAGGACGGGCGCATCACCAACGCGGAACTGGCCGACCGGGTGCACCTGTCGCCGTCCGCCTGCCTTCGCCGGGTCAAGATCCTCGAGGAGTCCGGCCTGGTGAAGGGCACCGTGATGCTTCTCGACGAAGCGGCGGCGGGGCTGCCGGGCACGGCCTTCGTGTTCGTGACCCTCGACCAGCAGGGACGCCACAGCCTCGATTCGTTCGAGGCGGCGGTGGCCAAGCACCCCGAGATCCTCGAATGCTACCTGCTCGCCGGGACGGCCGACTACCTGCTGCGCATCGTCTTCGCCGACACCGCCGATTTCGAACGGATCCACCGCCATGCGCTGACCACGCTGCCGGGCGTGGTGAGGGTGCAGTCGACGCTGGCGCTGCGGACGGTCAAGCGCACGACGGCGCTGCCGGTCTAGCCGACGGGTGGGGCGCGCCGTCGCGCCGCGCTTGCGCGCGGCCGTTTCGGCCCGATATACCGTCGCGTCCGAGGAGAATGCCCGTGCCCGAAGCCGCCGCTGCCCCTGCCGACGTGACCGGCCTGCCCTTCGAGAAGGCGCTGGCCGAGCTCGAGACCATCGTGACCCGCCTCGAGCGGGGCGACGTGCCGCTGGAGGAGTCGCTGGCGATCTATGCCCGCGGCGAGGCCCTGAAGGCGCATTGCGAGTCGCTGCTGCGATCAGCGGAGGCGCGCATCGAGAAGATCACCCTGGCGGGCGATGGGACCGCGAAAGGCGTCGAGCCTCTCGACGTGGACCGCTGAACCCCTTGCGGCAGCCCGGTTTTTCGCTCCACAGTGGATCGGGGGCGGCTGGTTGGCCGAGGCGCGACGTCATGTCGGGGGCGCGCCGCGGCGTCTTCGAGGGAACATGCAACTGGGCCATGGCCAAGTTCGAAATCGAGTGTATAGTTTGGTTGACACTCGGTGTGTCACCCCACGTTGACAGGCGGATGCCGTGACAAGCCCAACCCCCCTCCTCGATAGCGTCGAAACCCCCGAGGATCTCCGGCTTCTGCCGGAGGCGTCGCTGCGACAGCTCGCCGACGAGTTGCGCGCCGAGACGATCAGCGCGGTCTCCGTGACCGGCGGACACCTGGGCGCGGGCTTGGGCGTGGTCGAGCTGACGGTGGCGATCCATCACGTCTTCGACACGCCGCGCGACCGGCTGATCTGGGACGTCGGCCACCAGGCCTATCCGCACAAGATCCTGACCGGCCGGCGCACTGGCATCAGGTCCATCCGCCAGCGCGGCGGCCTCTATGGCTTCACCAAGCGCAGCGAAAGCGCCTATGACCCCTTTGGCGCCGCCCACAGTTCGACGTCGATTTCCGCGGGGCTCGGCATGGCCGTGGCCCGCGACCAGAAGTCGGAAGCAAATGCCGTGATTGCAGTGATCGGAGACGGCGCCATCACCGGCGGCATGGCCTATGAAGCGATCAATCATGCCGGCAGCCTCGACTCGCGGCTCATCGTGATTCTCAACGACAATGGCATGTCGATCGCGCCCGCTGTCGGCGCGCTCTCCGGCCATCTCGGGGCGCTGCAGCGCGGCGAAGCCCCAAGCCTCTTTGCAAGCCTCGGCTTCGAGCACGTCGGGCCTGTGGATGGCCATGACATCCACACCCTGGTCTCCACCCTCGAGGCGCTGCGCGACAGCGACTGCCGCAAGCCGGTCCTGGTCCATGTCGTCACCGAGAAGGGCCGCGGCAATCCGTTTGGCGGCCCCGACAAGGA
>CAZJCW010000210.1:0-7874 GCA_964544365.1 uncultured Alsobacter sp. | reverse complement strand
GACGCCAGAGCTGGGCGTCGAGCTAGAGGCCAGCGTTGCCAAGGCGGCGCAGTACTACGCAACGCTGGGCTACGGCTCCTTCGCGTCCGGTAACGCCGACGGCGGACTGTCCACGATCGAGGAAAAGTCGATGGGCGCCTACGCCAAGTCAGGCGCCTCGCCCATCGTCGGCCTCCTCAAGCCCGGCGACCGTCCGACGCGGGGCGGGCTCTACCTTCTTGACGTGGTGCCGGACGGCGAGGTTCGCTTCGGCTTCCCCAACATCAACGACAATGCCGAGATCGCCGAGCTCATCGCGTGCGGAAGCCACGCCGTCCTGTTCGTGACGGGGCGCGGTTCCGTGGTCGGCTCGGCCATCTCGCCGGTGGTGAAGATCTGCGCCAACCCCGAAACCTACCGGCGCATGAGCGACGACATGGACGTCGACGCCGGCCGGATCCTGGAGGGCAACGCGTCCCTGGACGAGGTCGGCGAGGAAATCCTCGGCGTCGTGCTCGGCCTTGGCCGGGGGGGACGCACCCGCTCGGAGGAGCTCGGGCACCAGGAGTTCATCCTCACCTACAAGAGCTTCGAGCCCATCGGACCGGCCTGCCTTCCGGCCGCCTGACACGGTGGCGCGGCCTGCGACCTTGGGCCGTTCACCAGAGGACCATGTTCCGATTGACCGCCAAGGCCTCGCATTCATAAGACTTGACGCATGACGAGCGCGCGCACCCGTTGGGCAAGCTGGCTCCGCGCCGCAGGCGCGGTGGCCTTCGCCTACGCATTGCTGCTCCAGTTCGCCCTGGCGCCGCTCGGGATGGTCCGTGCGCAGGCCGCAGCGGCGGCCGGGCAGGAAATGGTGCTGTGCGTCGACGGTCATCAGCCCGGGTCGACGCAAGACCAGTCCGGCACCGGCCACGACTGCGCGGACTGCTGCCTGAACCGCGTGACGACGGTGCCGTTTGTCGCCGCATCCGTGTCACAGCCTGTCGTCATCGCCCCCGTCCCCCTCTCGGACGGCGCAGGATGGACCGCTGCGGACGCGCGGGGACCGCCGAAGGAGGCGTGGTCCGATCACAAGACGCAGAGGGGCCCCCCGGCGCGCGCCTGACGCACCGGCAAGCCGGCTGCCATCGCGGCGGCCGATCTCCCCTTTCCCCCGCGGCCTGGATGGCGCCGGGGACTTTCAGGACATTCGACATGACCAACTCCACTCTCTTGCCCGTGCTCGGCGCGGCCGCACTTCTCGTGGCGACGACGCTGCACGCCTCCGCCCATGCGACGCTCGAAGTCGCCCAGACACCCGTCAAGGCGTCCTACAAGGGCGTCGTTCGCGTCGGACATGGCTGCGAAGGTTCGCCCACCCTCAAGGTCCGCGTGCGGATTCCCGAGGGCGTCGTCGCGGTGAAGCCCGTGCCGAAGCCGGGCTGGACCCTCGATACGGTTCGCGGCGCCTATGCCAAGCCGACGGACTACTACGGCCAGCAACTCACCGAGGGCGTGCGCGAGATCGTCTGGACCGGCAAGCTGCTCGACGAGCACTACGACGAGTTCGGCTTCCGCGGCTTCATCTCCGCCGGCCTCGAGCCGGGGACGACCCTCTACTTCCCGGTCGTCCAGGAATGCGAGAAGGGCGCGCATCGCTGGATCGAGATCCCGGCTGCCGGGAAATCGGCGCACGACCTCAAGGAGCCAGCGCCCGGCGTCAAGCTGCTGCCGGCGGCTGCAAGCTCGCACTGAGCCGGCGCGATGCGCTGGGCGGCACTTGCCGCGGTGCTGATCGTCGTGCTGGCCACCCTGGCCGGCACGGCGCAGCGCGCGCATGCGCACGCCCAGCTCGTCCGCTCGATGCCTGACGAGGGCGCGGTGGTCGCCGCGCCCCCACCGGTCCTGGCCCTTCACTTCAACGAGCCGGTCCGGCCCGCCACGGTTCGCCTTCTGGGACCCGATGGAGCCGCCCTCGACGCCGCCATTCGCGGCAGCGGGGTGCTGGTGGAAGTGGTTCCGGCGGCACCTCTGGCGCAGGGCGCCCATCTCCTGAGCTATCGCGTCGTCTCCGCAGACGGCCATCCTGTCGCCGGTGCCGTGTCCTTCGCGGTCGGGGCGCGCTCGGACAGCCCTGTCGCCACGTCCGGTGCGGGCACGATCTGGATCGCGGCGGTCGTCGTCGCGCGGGCCCTCGCCTATGGCGGGCTGCTCTTCGGCATCGGCGGCGCGGCGGCCGTCGCCTGGCTCGGTCCCGCGGCGCCGTCCTCGACCGGCCCGGCGCGCCGCGTCGCCCGGCTGGCTCTTGTTGCCGGTGCACTGGGCTACGCCGGCGGCCTCCTGCTGCTGGGACATGAGCTTGCGGATGGCTGGGACGGCGCGCTGCAGGCAGCGGCAGCGACCAGCCTGGCCGGCTCCGCCGCCCTGTGGGCGGTTGCAGCGGTCGCGGCGGCAATGGCCCTGTCGATCTCCGCGCCGGGCGCCGCGCTACTGGCCTCGGCGGCAACGCTGGGCGGCGGCGCAGCCCTCGCCCTCACCGGACATGCGGCGACGGCGCCGCCGGCCTGGATCGCCACCCCCGCGGTGGCGCTCCACGGCATCGCGGCATCGCTCTGGGCCGGCTCCCTGCCGCTGATCGCCACCGCGGCGGCCCGACGCGACGCCAGCCTTCCGGCGGTGTTGCGGCGTTTCTCGACGATGGCCGTGATCGTCGTCGCGGTGCTGGCCGTGGCCGGCTCGCTGCTCGTCGCCCTGCAGCTGCGCTCTCCGTCCGATCTGCTGGACACGGCCTATGGAAGGGTGCTGCTGGCCAAGCTCGCTATCGTCGCCGCGCTGCTGGCCCTGGCGGCATGGAACCGGTTCCGGCTGACGCCCGCGGTCTGCGCAGGCAGCACGACCGCAGCCCCCCGGCTCCGCGCCAGCGTCCTTGCGGAAATCGCCCTGCTGGTCGCCCTCGTCGTCGTCGTCGCGGCATGGCGGTTCACCCCGCCTCCCCGCGCGATGGCTCCCGCTGGCCCGGAGCAGCGCAACGTCCACCTGCACGGCGCCGAGGCAATGGTCGACGTCGTGTTGTCGCCGGGTCTGGCAGGCCGGCCCGGCCGCCTGACGGTTGTCCCGATGCAGCCCGATTTCGCGCCGCTGGCGGCGAAGGAGATCGTCGTCACGCTCAGCCGGCCGGCGGACGGGATCGAGGGGCTGGAGCGCAAGCTCTCCCCCACGGCCGAGGGGCCCTGGACCGCCGAAGGCGTGACGCTGCCGCTGGCCGGACGCTGGTCCGTCCGGGTCGACCTGCTCGTCACGGATTTCGACAAGCTCAGCCTGGAAGGCGAGATCGACGTGGCGCCGGCAAGGTCGCCGTGAACCGCCGGCGCGGCGGGGCAGCCTCCTCCGCCGGCCTCAGCCGGCGTACAGCGCCTTGTAGGTCTCCCGCAGAGCCGCCTTCTGCACCTTGCCCATGGCATTGCGCGGCAGGTCCTCGACGAAGATCACCCGCTTGGGCTGCTTGAAACGCGCCAGACGGCTCTCGAGCCGGGCGAGTACGTCGGCCTCGGTCAGGGTCGATCCCTTCGGCACAGCGACGATGGCCGTGACGCCCTCCCCGAAGTCGCGATGCGGCACGCCGATCACGGCGCTTTCCACGACGCCGGGGATCGCATCGATCTCGGTCTCGACTTCCTTCGGATAGACGTTGAAGCCGCCGCTGATCACCAGGTCCTTCCCGCGCCCCACGATATGGACATAGCCGCGCGCGTCGATCGTGCCGAGATCGCCGGTGATGAAGAAGCCGTCGGCCCGGAACTCCGCAGCCGTCTTCTCGGGCATCCGCCAGTATCCCTTGAACACGTTCGGCCCGCGCACCTCGATCATGCCGATCTCGCCCTGCGCCAGCGGCCGGCCCGTGTCCGGATCCGCAACGCGCAGGTCCACCCCCGGAAGCGGGAAGCCGACCGTGCCCGGAACACGCTCGCCGTCATACGGGTTCGACGTGTTCATGTTGGTCTCGGTCATCCCGTAGCGCTCGAGGATGGCGTGCCCGGTACGCTCGCTCCAGCCCCGGTGTGTCTCGGCCAGCAGGGGCGCCGAGCCGGAGACGAACAGCCGCATGTGGGCCGTCGCCTCGCGCGTCAACCGGTCGTCCTGCAACAGGCGGACATAGAAGGTCGGCACGCCCATCATCGTCGTCGCCCGCGGCAGCAGGCGGAACACCGTGTCGGGATCCAGCTTGGGCAGGAACAGCATCGTGCCGCCGGTAAGCAGGATGATGTTCGTCGCCACGAACAGACCGTGCGTGTGGTAGATCGGCAGCGCATGCAGCAGCACGTCGGCGCCGGTAAAGCGCCAGCACTCCGCCAGCGTCACGGCGTTCGACGCCAGGTTGTCGTGGGACAGCATCGCGCCCTTCGAACGCCCGGTGGTGCCCGACGTGTAGAGGATCGCCGCGAGGTCGCTGCCGACACGCGGCACCGTGGCGAAGTCGTCGGGCATGGCGGCGGCCAGCGCCATCAGCGAACCGTCGCCGGCCGTCCCCAGCGTCTCGACCCGAGCGCCCTTCGGCACCGCGAGGCCGCGCATGCCGTCGGCGGCGGCCGGCGTCGACACGACCAGCGCGGGCTCCGCGTCGCCGATGAAATAGTCCAGCTCCGCCAGCGTGTAGGCCGTGTTGAGCGGCAGGAACACGGCACCGGCGCGCAGGCAGGCGAGGTAGAGAAGCACCATCTCCGGGCTCTTCTCGACCTGCACGGCCACCCGGTCGCCGGCCTTCACGCCGATCGAGACGAGCGCATGCGCGAGGCGCCCGCTAGCCGCGACCATGTCGCCATAGCGCACGATGCGCCCGTCCTGCGTCTCGATGAACGTCTTGGCGGCATCCGGTAGCCGCGAGCGGATGAGGTCGAACAGGTTCTGGGACATGGCGGGCTCGAGGGTGAGGCGATCGTGGCCGACGGTGGCGGGGACTATCCCCTAGCGCATCGCCGGACGCCTGCGAACAGGCATCCTTCACGGGCCATGACGTGCGAGGGGGTCAGGCGGGTGCATCGGCCCTTGTTCGGCCGGTAGGAAAGACGGGGGCTTGCAGAGGACGCCAGGAAGTCTTCAAGCTGGAGCGGATCATTGTCCAGGGCGCCCGTTCCAACGGCGGGAGATGGCCGCCTGCCAGCCTGTGAGGAGCGCAGAGATGGGTCTGAACGTCTCGGTTCTCGCCGTGGTGATTTTCCTGTTGCCCATGTTCTACCTCTTCCTCGCATCGCCCGCCTTCCTGCTCGTGAAGCTCGAGATCCCGCAGGTGGCATGGCTCCTGAGGACGATGTTCTTCGGCTATTTCGCGGCGCTTCTGGTTGCCGGGCTTCTGGCCACGGCCATCGACGCGTTCGACGGTCATTGGCCACAAGCGCTCGTCATCTTTCTCCTGACCGCCTTCGCCCTGTTCTGGCGGCAATGGCTGATGGTCCGGATGGATGGCGCGCTACGGGACACTCAGGCCGGCCCCGCCGCGGTGGCGCCACGCCTGCGGCGGCTGCACTGGGCCGGCATGGCCACCAATGCCGTCCAGCTCGCGGCCCTCGTGTTCGTCATTCCCTATCTGATCGTCGCCGCGTGAGCGCGGTGACGGCAACGCAAAGGGTGCGGTGCCGCGCACCCCTGACCGGGATGGCCGCCCTTTCCGCGTTCGCCGTCTATGTCCCGCAGAAGGTTCGGTAGACCCGTTGGTCCGGCGGCGGCGGCGACGTGAAATCCTCCGGTCCGGCTGCGTCGTCGAACGGCGCGGACAGTGCCGCATGCAGTGCCTCGAACGGACCGAGATCGCCGCGCTGCACCGCCGCCTCGATGGCGGCTTCCACCCGGTGGTTGCGCGGAATGATCGCCGGGTTGACCTGCCGCATCGCATTGCGACGGCCCTGCGCGTCGCCGCCCTCCTCGTCGAGCCGGGCCCGCCAGTTCACGGCCCATGAATCGTAGGACGTCGGGTCGATGAACAGGTCGCGGACCGCGCCATCCGCGGTCGGATCGGCTGCCGCATCGCACAGGTTTCGGAATGCGAGGGTGAAATCGGCCGTACCGGCGGCCATGCGCTCCAAAAGGTCGCGCGCCAGCGCGGCGTCGCCGTCGCGCGCCTCCCGCAGGCCGAGCTTTCGCCTGAGGCCGGCGAGATGCGCCTCCTCGAAGCGGTCGCCGAAGGCGGCGATGCTCTCCCGGGCCATCGGCAACGCCTCTTCTGGCGTCGGCGCGATGATGGTGAGAAGGCATTCCGCGAGGCGCGCGAGGTTCCACTGCGCGATCACCGGCTGGTTGGCATAGGCGTAGCGGCCGCCATGGTCGATCGAGCTGAACACCGTGTCCGGGTCGTACGCGTCCATGAAGGCACACGGGCCGTAGTCGATGGTCTCCCCGGAGACCGCCATGTTGTCGGTGTTCATCACGCCATGGATGAAGCCGACATTCATCCACTGCGCGACCAGCGCGGCCTGGCGGGCGACCACCGCGTCGAGAAGACGCCGGTAGCGGTCAGGCGCGTCGGCAAGGTCGGGGTCGTGGCGCGCGATGACGTAGTCCGCGAGCCGGCGAAGACCCTCGACATCGCCCCGTGCGGCAAAGAACTGGAACGTGCCGACGCGGACATGGCTCGCCGCAACGCGCGTCAGCACCGCGCCGGGCAGGAACGTGTCGCGGGCGACCATCTCTCCGGTCGTCACGGCGGCCAGCGCACGCGTCGTCGGGATGCCGAGCGCCGCCATCGCCTCGCTCACCAGATACTCGCGCAGGACCGGCCCCAGCGCCGCGCGGCCGTCACCGCGCCGCGAGAACGGCGTCGGGCCCGATCCCTTGAGCTGGATATCCAGCCGTCGGCCGGCCCGGTCGATCACCTCGCCCAGGAGAATGGCCCGCCCGTCGCCCAGTTGAGGAACGAACTGGCCGAACTGATGCCCCGCATAGGCCATTGCGATGGGCTCGGCTCCCTCGGGCACGCGCAGACCCGCCAGGATCTCGACGCCTTCAGCCGAGGACAGGGCCTGCGGATCGAGTCCAAGGTCGCGGGCGAGAGGGGCGTTGACCTTCACCAGCCGCGGTGACCGGACGGGCGTCGGCTCAACCCGCGCGAAGAAGTGCGCAGGCAGCCGGGCGTAGCTGTTGTCGAACGGGACATGCACCGTCATGGTCCGCCTCATCGCGTCGGAAACGAGTGCCGGATGCCGGAAGGCCGCGGCCCTGGCAGAACAGCGGGCTTCGGCGACGCCAAAGGGGCGGCATCGCCGCCCCTCCGTGTACCTTCGTGCCCGGAACGCCATGCCCCCGGACGGGAGCGGGGCCGGCCGCTACGCCGGCTGGGGCATCCCGGGCGCGCCGCCCGGTTCGTCCTTGCGGGTCCCCGGAACGGCCGAGCGCTTCGGCCGGGCGTCGCCGGGTTCCGCGCGCAGCGGGCGCCGGCCTTCCAGGACGTCGCGAACCTCGTCGCCGCTCAGCGTCTCGTACTCCATCAGTCCCTTGGCGAGGGTCTCGAGATCCTCGCGCCGGTCGACGAGCACCTTGCGCGCGTAGACCACGGCCTCGTCGACGAGGCGGCGAACCTCCGCGTCGATCAGCTGGGCGGTCGCCTCGGACACCGTCTGCTGGCGCCCCATCGACATGCCGAGGAACACTTCGTCCTGGTTCGACGACCCGTAGGCCACCGTGCCGAGGTGCTTCGAGAAGCCCCAGCGCGTCACCATCGCCCGCGCCAGCTTGGTTGCCTGGTCGATGTCCGACTGGGCGCCCGACGTGATGCGGTCCTTGCCGAAAACGAGTTCCTCGGCGAGGCGTCCGCCCATCAGCACGGCAAGGCGCGACGTCATCTGCTCGTAGCTCATCGACAGCTTGTCGCGCTCGGGCAGCTGCAGGACCATGCCGAGCGCGCGACCGCGCGGGATGAT
>CAZJCW010000209.1:0-7878 GCA_964544365.1 uncultured Alsobacter sp. | reverse complement strand
CCTCGATGAGGGGCAGCGGATCGACGGCCAGCGACTTCAGGCTCTGGCGCAGCATTTTTCGGCGCTGCCCGAAGGCGGCGGCGGCGACGGCCGTCACCCACTCGGTCCGGCAGGGCAGGGGTGCGGCCCGCGGCACCAGATGGACGACGGAGGACGTGACCTTGGGCGGCGGCGTGAAGGCGGAGGCGGCGACGTCGAAGGCGATGCGCGCCTGCGTGCGCCAGCCGCACAGGATGGCAAGGCGGCCGTAGTCCTTCGGATGCTCCGGCGTCGCGACGATGCGCTCGGCGACCTCGCGCTGGAACATCAGGGTGTAGCTGTCGAACAGGCCCGGCCACGGCTCGGCCTCGATCCACCCCGTGAGCAGCGGCGTCGCGACATTGTAGGGCAGGTTGGCGACGACGCGCGCCGGCCCCTCGATGCCCAGGGCGCTCCAGTCCGTGGCGAGCGCATCGCCCTGGATCACGTCGAGACGGCCGGGATAGCGCGCCGCGATCTCCGCGAGCGCCGGCAGGCAGCGCTCGTCCCGCTCCACCGCGACGACACGCCTGGCGCCGAGCGCCAGCAGGGCGCGCGTCAGCCCGCCGGGACCGGGCCCGACTTCGACCACCGTGACGCCGTCCAGCGGCCCGGCGGTGCGCGCCACGCGGGCCGTCAGGTTGAGGTCGAGCAGGAAGTTCTGGCCGAGCGACTTCTTCGCCAGCAGGTCGTGCCGGCGGATGACGTCGCGCAGCGGCGGAAGATCGTCGATCGCGCTCATGCGTCGGCCAGCCGGCGCGCCAGCCGCAGCGCGGCGACGAGGCTGTCGGGCCGCGCGATGCCGCGCCCGGCGATGTCGAACGCCGTTCCGTGGTCCGGCGAGGTGCGGACGAAGGGCAATCCCAGGGTCACGTTGACGCCCTCGTCGAAGGCCAGCGCCTTCACCGGGATCAGCGCCTGGTCATGATACATGCACAGTGCGACGTCGTATCCGGCGCGCGCACGGGCGTGGAACATGGTGTCGGCGGGCAGGGGGCCTCGGGCGTCGATCCCCTCGGCCCGCAGGACCGCGACGGCGGGACGGACGACGGCGTCGTCCTCCGCTCCGAGCGCACCGCCTTCGCCTGCGTGCGGGTTGAGGCCTGCGACGGCGATGCGCGGCGAGGCCAGGCCGAAGCGGGCCTGCATGTCCCGGTGGACGATGCGCGCGGTCTCGACGATCAGGCTCTCCGTCAGCATGTCCGGCACGGCGCGCAGCGGAACGTGGATCGTCGCGGGGACGACGGCGAGGTCCGGCGACCAGATCATCATCACCGGTCGCGGCTCGGGCACGGCCCACAGGCGTGCCGCCAGGGTCGCGAGGTACTCGGTATGGCCCGGGTGGGTAAAGCCGGCCGCGTAGAGGACGGACTTGGCGATCGGGTTCGTGACCACCGCTGCCGCGCGCCCGGCATGCACGAGCGCTGCGGACTGATCGATCGCGGCGATCGTGCCGGCGGCGAAGCGCGGGTCCGGGCGACCCGGCGTGGCGTCCCCCGGTTCGCCCGTAGGACAGACGGGCAGGGCCGTGGCGAAGGCGGCGATGGCGTCCTCCACCTCGACTTCGGCGAGCGGGACGTCGAGCCCCATGCGGCGGGCGGTCGACCTCAGGAGCGCGGGATCGCCGACGACAGCGAAGGCCGGGCAGGCGATGTCTGTCCGCGAGTGCCACGCCCGGAGCGCCAGTTCCGGCCCGATTCCGGCCGGATCTCCCTGCGTCAGGACCAGCGGGCGCATCGCCGTCGCGATCTCAGAGCCCGTCTGAGCCGGACGTGTCGGACACCCTGTAATTGTAGTTGGCGCCGCCGAGCGTGCGCAGTTCCAGCCGCAGCATCAGGGTCTGGACGCGATCGGTCGTGCCATCGGCCAGCGTCGTCTTGCCGGAATTCGTATAGGTGATGCCGAACGTCGTGCACTCGTCCCGGTACCCGGCACCCACCGACATCGACGACACCGTGAAGGGGTTCGAGGTCGGGCTGGTGGGGTTGTAGAACCGCTCCGTCGCGTTCCGGCTGAGGTCGAAGAACACCGAGCCGTTGACGTACCAGTTGCGCGTCAGGTTGATGTTGGCCGACGTGCCGAGGCCCTCGCGACGGGTGTAGTAACCCAGGTCCGGCTGGGCGGCGTAGCGGGCATAGATGAGCGAGGTCGAGAAGCGCTCGATGCTGGCCGTCGCCTGGAGCTCGACGCGGCGAAGCGCGAAGTCGGTCTCGTTGAAGCGGCCGCGGCTGATGAACGAGAAGTTCGAGCTGGGCGAGAACTGCAGGCGCCCGACATAGTCCGCGCGGCTGGTTTCGAGGCCCGAATCCATCCCGGTGTGGGCGAGATCGCGCTGGGCGTACGAGTTGTAGCCGCCGATCTGGTAGGACTGGCCCACGAGGGCGCCGATGTAGGCTCCCTGCGGGGCCGTGAAGGAGTATTGCGCGCCGACATTGGCCCGCGACCCGCCCTCGATCCGGTCGTACCCCGAGAACTTGTTGACGGCGAACAGGTTGGTATCGTCGTAGACGAGGCTCTGGGCGTCCTCGTTCGGCAGCTTTCCGATCAGGCTTTCCTTCGGTCGCGCGATGATCTGGCCGATGGGCTCGATCACGTGCGTGCCGTAGCTCGACGCCGCGACGAAGGGGTAGCGGTAGGTCAGGCCGGCCACCGGCATGACCCGCCCGAGGGTCTCGCCCGAGGTGTCGATGAAGTTCGGCAGGTACTGGTTGTAGGTGCCCGACGTGTCCAGCGACGTGAAGGCGACATCGCCTCGCACAGCCCCGAAGGGCGTCCAGGACTGGCCGAGCGGATCGATGAAGGTGCGCCGCCACGCGACTTCCGTCGAGGCGCGCGTGTAGGACCCCGCGACGCCGCGCACGAGGCACTCGATGCGATTGTACCGCCCCGGGGCGCAGGTGTCGTAGAGGTTCGTCGCGGTGCCGTTGTAAATGATCGGGAACTGGTACCGACCCGGCAGGCCCTGCGCGTTCACGAGGCTGAAGAAGTCCGTCTCGTCGCGATGGATGCTGGCGACGTTGGCGTTCAGCGTGAGCTCGCCGCCGATGGGCAGGTTCACGAAGCGGCGGTCGTAGTCGATGCTCGGGGCGACGACGGGGATCTGCTTCTGCCAGTCGGCGTAGGACAGGCCGCGGATATAGTAGCCACGCGCGTCGAAGTAGCTCCGCTCGCCCTGGCCGGTGAGATAGAGCGTCGAAATGGATTCGCGGAAGCCGGTCAGGGCGAGAGGCGCCGTGATCTGGCTTGCGGTCTTGTAGTTCTGGTCGAACCACTTGTCGGTGGCGCCGGAGAAATCCCAGCCCCACTGCCACTTGTCATTGATGAGGAAACGGCCGGAACTCTCTATGGAGCCACGGAATTCCCGATCACCCGCACCGAAGGGCGGCAGCAGGAACGCCGACTTGTCCTGCTGGAAGATGCCGGACGCCTTGATGTTGTAGCTGCCGTTCATCAGGCGGTGGCGCCATTCCACCTGCCCCATGACGCCCTGCCGGGTCATGAAGGTCGGGGTGATGGTGAGGTCGTAGTTGGGCGCCAGAGCCCAGAAGTAGGGCGTCGACAGGCCGTAACCCAGGGCTGAACTGGCGACGTAGTGCGGCGGCAGGAAGCCCGACTTGCGCTTCACCGTCGCGTCCGGGGCCGAGAAGTACGGGATGTAGGCCATCGGGACGCCGAAGAACTCGAGCGTCGAGTCCTCGTAGTAGATGGTCTGCTCCTCGTTGCGGTGGATGATCCGCTTGGAGCGCACCTGCCAGAGGGGCGGCTTGCTGGGATCGTCCTTGCACGGCTCGCAGGCGGTATAGGTGCCCTTCTCGAACACCGTCGCGTCGCCGCCCGTCCGCTCGGCGCGAGGCGCGGCGAAGCGGGTGCGGTCGGTCGTCTCGACGCGCAGGGAATCGATGAAGCCGTCGCGGAAGTCGTCCGTCAGCTCGAAACGGTCGCCGTAGACGATCTGGCCGCTCTCTTCGGTGAGCTTGGCGTTGCCCGACGCGAAGACGCGGCTGGAATTGCGGTCGTAAAGGACCTTGTCGGCTTCCAGCACCTTCCCCTGGTAGTAGAGCTGGACGTTCCCGACGGCGGAGACGGTGTTCTTGTCGCGGTCGTAGACGAGTTCTCGCGACTCGACGAGGAGCCGGTCCTTGGCCTTCTCCGCCCCCTTGGGCTTGGCCTGACGGCCGACCATGTCGGACAGGGTCTGGGCCTGCGCAGCAGACATGCCGAGGCCGGCGACCCCTGCACCGATACCCGCCACGACAAGGGTCGCTATTCTGTAAGTCGATACCATGCCCGAACCACAACGGCCGAAGTACGCACGGCCCGTCATCACCCGTCCTCTTGATACAATAGAGCGAGTGTTCCGAGCAAACTGCCGACGATGGCAGGCGACCAAGCCGCTACCCCCGCCGACAGCAGTCCTGCCGAACCCAGATCCTCGACAAGCTTGGTCGCCACATAGAGCACGAAGCCCGCCGCGACGCCACCGAGGACCATTCTGGCCACGCCACCAAATCTGAAAAATCTTAAGGAAACTGAAGCGGCCACGAGAACCATGGCCATAAAGAGCAAAGGCCGCGCCAAAAGCGACTGGAACTGCAGGCGGTAGCGCGTCGCGTCGAGGCCTGCGCGTTCGCTGCGCTCGATCAGGCTCGGCAATTCCCAGAAGGGGACGCTGTCGGCGGCGGAAAAGGTCTGCCTGACCTGCTCGGGGGTCAGGTTCGTCGCCACCGCATAGGCGTCGAAGCTCTGCGGCTCCTGCTCGGGGGTGAGAAGGCGGACGCCGGAGAGCTCCCAGTATCCGTCCCGCAACTGCGCGCTGGCGGCCTCCACCCTGTTGACGAAACGGCCTTCCGAATCGAACTCGAAGAACGTGACCTGGCCCAGGGTCGTGCCGGAGTTGCTCGAACGCTCGGCCCTGATGATGGCCTGGCCGTCGATGCTGCGCTGCCGCACCCAGAGCAGCTTCTCGGTCGCGCTCCTGGTCTTGCCGATGCGCGCCGTCTCGACGTTCGTCGCCTGCTCGCGCAGGAACGAGGACAGCGGATTGTACGCCGTGACCGCGATGACGCCGAAAACCAGGGCCACCAGGATCGGTGGCGTCAGGAACTGCCAAGCCGAGACGCCGGCCGCCCGTGCAACCACCAGTTCCAGCTTGCGCGACAGGTTGAGCAGCGCCGCCATCGCCCCGAACAGGATGGCGAAGGGCAGCACCTGCTCGGCGACCGACGGTGTCCGGAACAGGGCGAGCTGCGCCAGAAGCAGCGCCGGCACGTCGGCGACGTCGCCCGTGCGGCGAACCAACTCCACGAAGTCGAGCGTGTAGATGAGCGCGAAGACGGTGAGGAAGACGCCCAGCACCGACCGCGTGAAGCGGCCCGCGAGATAGAGGCCGAGGGTTCGCCCGATCATCCCGGCCTCACG
Organism: uncultured Alsobacter sp.; assembly: GCA_964544365.1. Classification (GTDB taxonomy): domain Bacteria; phylum Pseudomonadota; class Alphaproteobacteria; order Rhizobiales; family Beijerinckiaceae; genus Alsobacter. The sequence continues at coordinate 2,442 of CAZJCW010000209.1, read as the reverse complement.
GCGCCGCGGCGACGGCCGGGCCGGCCGGCCTGCGCGCGGCACGCCGCGGCAGCCGCAGTCCCCCGGTCAGGAACCAGGCGATGCCGCCGACCGTGCCGGCAATCGGCACGGCATAGGCCAGGAGGATCGCGCCGGGCGTTCGCACCACGAGGCTGGAGACGGCGAATCCGGCGATGCGCACGAGCACCACGGCCCCGATGGCGGCCGCGATGGCGACGCCGCGGCCCTGCCGGGTCGTGCGCGGGGTGCCCAGCGCGGCGAGCGCGATGGCCAGGAACGCGAAAGGATAGAGCGGCCCGGAGAACCGCTCGTGCAGTTCGGCGCGGAACCGCCCGAGGACCTGCTGGACGTAGGCGTCCGTCAGGTCGAGGTTGAGCAATTCGGCCGTGCTGCGCTCGCGGGGCTTGTAGACGACGGTCTCGCCGTCCCCGCCGAACTGGCTGAGGTCGATGGCGTAGCGCTCGAAGGCGACGATCGAGGCGTCGCTCGTCCCGCCGATCTCGCGCTGGACGCTGCCCTTCTCGAGGACGAGGTAAGGAACGCCGTTCGAGTCGATCGTCTGGCCGCGTTCGGCGATGTAGGTGTTCACTTTTCCGGGATCGCGCCGGTCCTGCATGAAGATTCCGAGCAGCGCATCGCCCGAGCGCTCGCGGAAGTGAAACGTCATGCCGATGTCGAGGGTCGTGAACTGTCCCTCGCGCACGACATTGCCGATGAAGTCCGCCCGGATCTGCGTGACGAGGTCACGGATGTCCCTGAAGCTCGCCGGCATCGCCCAGAGCGTCATCGTCGCGACGAGCAGCGAGACGACGACGCCGAGCAGGACGAAGGGCCGCATCAGCCGGGCCGGAGCGAGGCCGGCGGCGCTCATCACGATGAGCTCCGAATCGCCGTTGAGCTTGTTCAGCGTGTAGATCACCGCGATGAACAGGCCGAATGGCGCGATGATGGTGATCAGCGCCGGGATGGAAAGCCCCGTGACCAGCAGGAAGACCATGATGGTCTGACGCTTGGCCGTCAGCAGGTCGAACTCGCGCAGGGCCTGCGTGATCCAGATGACCGCCGTCAGCGACAAGAGCGTCGCGAGGAACGCGACGGTCGCCGTGCGCAGGATGTAGCGGTCCAGTATTCCCATGGGCTCCCGCCGTCGGGTCGATCCCGCCAGCCGTAAAGAATGGCCGAGGCTGCGACAAGCACGACATTCGCGCTTCTTCCGATGCGATCGCGGCCGGTTCAAGGCAGGTCCGGAGGGCACGCGGGCCCCGGCGGAGGGCGTTGCCCGCGTGCCGCGAGCGTGACGCTGGAACTTTACAGGCCCCGCCGCTATGTCTTGACCGTATCGTCCATTCTCAAGCGATCCCGCACCCGTTCCCGGAGCCCCTGATGTCAGACCGGATCAAGATCACGTTTTCCACTCCCGCGCTCCCGTCAGGCGGGGCGCTCGTGATCTTCGTGGGTGACGACCTGTCGATTCCCGAATCGGTCCGGGCCCTTCTTGGCAGCGGCATCGTCGATGTCGTCGCCCGCGCCGCCGCGGCCGAAGGCTTCAAGGGCAAGGCAAACGCAGGCATGACCCTGCTGGCTCCGGCGGGCCTGGACGCCGACCGGCTCGTCGTCATGGGCGTCGGCGCGGCCAAGGATTTCGGCTCGACGAACCATGTCGATCTCGGCGGCGCGATCGTCGGCCGGCTCGGCTCGTCGAAGACGGCCATGGTGATCCTCGAGGGTCCGGCCGGCTGGCGGGTCGATGCCGCGGCCGCAGCCGACCTCGCGCTGGGCGCGCAGATGCGCGGCTACAGCTTCGACACCTACAAGACGAAGAAGGGCGACGAACATCCGCCGCAGAGCACGACGATCACCATCGGCGTCGTCGAACCCGCCGCGGCGCGCCGCGCCGCGAAGTCGACCGCGGCGATTGCGGAGGGTGTCGCGCTGGCAAGGACGCTCGTGAACGAGCCGCCGAACGTCCTTTATCCCGAGGAGTTCGCGCGCCGCGCCGAGGCGCTGACGAAGCTGGGCGTCGAGGTCGAGATCTTCGACGAGAAGAAACTCGAGAAGATCGGCATGCGGGCCCTGCTCGGCGTCGGCCAGGGGTCCGTGCGCGGCAGCCGGGTCGCGATCATGCGCTGGAACGGCGCGAAGCCGAAGGTGAAGCCCGTCGCCTTCATCGGCAAGGGCGTCACGTTCGACACCGGCGGCATCTCTATCAAGCCGGCCGCGGGCATGGAGGACATGAAGGGCGACATGGCCGGCGCCGGTTGCGTCGTCGGCCTGATGCACGCGCTGGCCGCCCGCAAGGCGAAGGCGAACGTCATCGGCGCCATCGGCCTCGTCGAGAACATGCCCGACGGGAACGCCCAGCGCCCCGGAGACATCGTGACGTCGCTGTCCGGCCAGACCATCGAGATCATCAACACGGACGCCGAGGGGCGGCTCGTGCTC